>JAOPZB010000090.1 GCA_025964355.1 Solirubrobacterales bacterium
TTCGGCGACGCGCCGGTCTGAGCAGTTGAACCCCCGACCTAGGAGGCATCATGACCACGACGACGACTGGCATACAGGCGATCGGCCTCGTGATGGTCCCGACGAGCGACCAAGACCGATCGATCGACTTTTACGAGAGGATCGGCTTCGAGAAGCGCACAGACGTTCCGTTTGGCGGTGACTACCGCTGGGTGGAGGTCTACCCGCCCTCTGGAAGCGCTGGAATCGCGCTCGCGCCGCCGAGACCAGGCGATGACGTCAAGCCAAAGGAGCTCGGGATCAGTCTCACGACGGCCGACGTCGACGCTACCTATGCCGAGATGCGATCCCGCGGCGTAGATGTGGACGAGCAGGTCATGCGCATGGGTGACCCGGTGCCTCCGATGTTCTGGTTTCGCGATCCCGAAGGGCACTCGCTAATGGTTGTCCAGCAGAGCTGAGGGGAGGAGCGTGGGGTCGCCGTGCTGGTCACGCACGCGTTGGCCACCAGCAGCGTGCGTCCGTTTTACGGCCTAGGGTCGGCGGCTGCTTGGGACGATGAGCACGCGCTCAGGCACCGCCAGAGGACCCGGCCTGTCCTGGTGGCGAGGCGCCGGTAGGCTCGGCGTCTCGTTTGGGCGCCGGCGACGGGACGGCCCCCAACCCGAAGAATGCTCCCGCGTAGAGCGTGACCAGGCCCACGCCGGATAGCACCTCAATCGTCGCCGCCGTGTGGCCGACGCGCGTGTGGGCGATGAGATCGGGCGCCGGATTGGCGAACGCCATGTTGACCGAGTAATAGAGGAAGTCGCCAAACGTCGGGTGCCTGCCGGCGCCGAGGAAGGCGCCCGCACAAGGGTGGCCTGGATCCGCCGGGCAGGCGGCCGGGTCGTGGGCCCAGATAAACATGTACACGACAGCCCAGAGACAGAAGAACAGCAACGCGGGCAAGGCCAGCCCGGTGCGGCGCATCAGTGCCATGACGCCTTCGAAGGCGCGCACCTGCCGGCCGAGGTTGGGCACGTCCACCTGGTGGCCACCAAGTCGCACGCGGCCTCCTTCGACGAAGCGCGCCAACAGGCGCCAGAAGGCCGTCGCCGCGGTGAGCACGGCGACCGCGCCGGCCGCCAGGACCAGTGTCGTGACGACCCGCGCCGAGTGCGGCGAGAGACGGAGCGGCAGCAGGCACAGGAGCGAGATCGAGAGCAGCAGGGCGAGCACGCGCCGCAGCTGTGCTATCGGCTTGCGGGCGTCCGCCGGCTCGGTGATCGCGGACACGACTCTGGAGAGAATGCGCGCGAGGATCGCCGCCAGCACGCGGCAAGCGTAGTTCCCGAGGGCGACGTCCTCGAGTCGCGCCGTCGCGGTGGCGACGGAGACGACGACCGCCGAGCACTTGGCTCGAGCGGTTAAGGCCCGGTGAAGCTCCCCGAGTAGCAGGGGCCCCTGTTGCAGCGATCGCTCGTCTGGATGGCTCCGTTGAAGAAGTCCGAGACGAGCTGCTGCTCCGCGGGGGTCGCCCGTGGCAGGCTGTGCGGGTCTTCCCCGCTGCGGTTCGGCAGGTTTTCATACGGCGGCGGTTCGGTCCCCACGAATTTGCCTGAGCCGGACGGTGATTCGCGGATGGGGCCACCGTCCCAGTAGTAGATCGCCGAGCCCGTGTAGGGGTATGACTTGATCGCCGGCACGTTCCAAAGTACGTTCGTCTGCGGCCAGCGGCCCGTGTACAGGACCGGCGTGTGGGCACTCGCACCGATCGTGCGCGCCTCGACGTCGGCCTGGTAGTCGCTGACCTGGTGGTCGCCGAAGGCCACATCCATCAGGACCTGATGGGCCGGCGTGTCGGGCAGCGGGTTGGTGGTCATCCGCGCGGCGTAGCCGTCGGGCTCGCCGCGGTCCCAAAGCAGCTGCATCATGTCGAAGACCAGCGGCCGCGCTTCTTCATCGGGGTAGTTGGGGTAGAGGATCGATGCGAACGTGTCGAAGTCCACCGATCGCGGCAGCAGTACCGAGTAGTTCATCGCCGGCACGCCCAGCGATGCGCGGGTGAAGTCTGGCGAGATGGCGGTCAGCGCGCCGCCCATGATGCCGCCCTGGCTGTTGCCGTTGTAATACAGGTGACCGATGTTCATCACGGACGGCGTGGCCGGGGTGCCGTCCTGATGGAAGGCTTCGTTCGTCGTGAACCCGCCCGGGCTGATCATCGCCCGGCCGAGATAGAGCTCGTCCAGGAGGCCCTGCTGCAGGCGGTCGGTGATCTTCGGGAACGACGAGAGGTTCTGCAGCGCCTGCACCACTGAGGGAATGTCCGATTCGGACATCCCGATCTCATCGGTCGCGCACTGGACGATGTCGTGCCCCTGCGACAGGCTCCGCTGCGGCCCAGAGGCGACCTCGCCGGCGCTGCCGAAGAGACCGTGTCCGTAGAGCGAGGGACGCCCCGTTTCCGCGGCTCCGGTGGTCGCCACGCTGGGGATGATGCAGTCGAAGTTCGCGGGCCAGACGCCGTTCTGGATCGGCGTGCCTTCTAGGCCCAGCACCATCGTGCCGCCGGGAGCACAGCTCGGGAACAGGAAGCATGGCACCAGCACGTTGCCTTTCACGCGCCGTGCGATCGGGCCCGGATTCGGTTCGTTTTCGACTTTGGTGACGGCGAAGGTGGGCGACGTTCCTTCGACCACTCCGTCGGCGAGGTTGTTGTCGCCGAGCGTCGAGAATGCTGCGTTGCGCATCGAGAGCTCGCGGCTGGTGTTGTTTTCGTCGCTCGCGACCGTGAAGTCCCATGCGAGATACAGGCTTGAGCGTTCGATTCCCGCCGCGTGCAGCTTCGAGAAGATTTCCTCGAAGCGGGGGCGCCGTTCGTTGACCTTTTCTTCAGACGAGGGGAGATTGTCGCGGTAGCGGCGGAATCCTTCAGGTGCCTGAAGGTGTTGCTTCCTGGCGTTGCGGAGATCGCGCAGGGCGACGATGTAGTGGCCGCCGGAGGTGAAGTTGATGGAGGGATGGATCTCGAGGTTCGCCTTTTCCGGTTTGACGGTCGAGTCGATCTCAACCCAGATTGGCCAGCGCTGCCCGGTGCTGGCGTCGATCACGACGACCGGCGCGTTGGCGTCCTTGTAGTGCCCCAGCTGGTTGATCGGCACGGTGTGCATGGCCGCGACGTCCGCCTTCGTTTCGATCCCGGGGATCTTCAAAGTGATCACCGAGCCGGGGCTGAAACCGTCGCCCGCGTTGTATGGGGCGACTTCGATGTGCTGGCCGGCGGCGTTGGTCGGGGTCGCCAGTTCCCTGAAATCGATGCGCCGCCCCGTCGCGCTGGTGGGGTCGGTCTTCGTGTAGTAGTCGTCCGGGAACGGCAGCATGCACTCCGAGCTGCCGGGGCTGGCGATGAACTCGCATTTTGGTTCGATCGGCAGTTCAGCCGATGCGGTCGTCAGCCCGCCGATCACCAACGACGCGGCGAGCGTGACCATGACGACGGCAACCCGACCCTTGACGTTCCTCATCACCAGCCCCTTGTCGATAGCCGTCGGCCGGACCTGCCTGAAGGCACAGACGCGACCCTCTCCCGGCGCGCAGACTAACACTAAGCACTGGCCAGCTCTGTGTTGGCCCATTCGAGGATCGTGCTCAGGACGCGGCCCGTGGTCTCGAGCTCCTCGGCCGGCAGGTCCCTCCACAGACGCTGGGTTGTTGCGGTGCCCCGGCCAGCCTCGGTGAACCATGCGGCGGTCTGGTCACCTGTCGAGACAACGGCGAGGACGTCGCCTGAGCCGGCGCGCCCGCGTCACCCGTCGAACAGCCGCACGTGCTCGCTTCTGGTGCGCAGCAGCCTGCCTGCTCGCCGGGCTCGCAGCATGTGGCCTGCTGCTCGGGCGCACAGCAGGAGGCGGCCGCCTCGGCGGCGCTCAACTCAGCCATGCCGACAGCTCCTCGAGGGCGTCCGGGATCACGTAGTAGTAGGCCCACAGTCCGCGGCGCTCGGAGTCGACTATCCCCGCGTCGCGGAGCTTCTTGAGGTGGTGGGACAGCGTCGGCTGGGCGATGTCGAACAGCGGCACGAGCTCGCACACGCAGACCTTCCCGGCGTGCTTTCGCAACACGTCGACGAGCTGCAGGCGAATCGGGTCACCCACGGCCTTCGCGACCTCCGCCATGCGGATCGCCTGCTCGCGCTGCACCTCCGGATAGACGACCGGCTCGCAGCATGGCTCGCCCGCGGCGCGCTTTGTCTTGGGGGTCAGCTCCAGATCGACGCTCATCGATCCACATATACCTATTGAAGTGGCAATTGTCAATGCAATATGATCGAGCCGTGGACACCGGGCAGGCACGGCTGGGGGCACGGGGGACGAGCTCCGCGCCGGACAGCGTGGCGGTCATCACCGACATCCACGGCAACCTGGCGGCGCTGCAGGCGGCGCTCGCGCGGATCGAGCAGCTCGGCGTCCAGAGGGTGTTCTGTGGCGGGGACCTCGTCGGCTACGGTCCGCGTCCCAACGAGGTCTGCGCGTTGATCGCCGAGCGGGATATACCGACGATCTACGGCAACTACGACTACGCCATCGCCCGAGACGAAGAGGACTGCGGCTGCGCCTACGTGTCTCCGCACGATCGCGAGCTCGGGCAGCTGTCCGTCGACTGGACGTTGGCGAACACCAGCGCCGCGTCCAAGGACTTCATGCGCCGACTGCCCTTCGACCTACGCTTCTCCCTCGGAGGCGTCGGTGTCCACCTCGTCCACGGCTCGCCCCGCAAAGTCAACGAGTACCTCTTCGAGGACAAGCCGGCAAGGCTCTACGAGCGGCTGGCCGCCGCCGAGAGCAATCGGGTCCTCGCGTTCGGGCATACGCACAAATCGTGGGTCCATGAGTACGGCGGCGTGCAGTTCGTCAACTGCGGCTCGGTCGGCAAGCCCAAGGATGGCGACCCACGCGGTGCGTTCGCACTGCTCACGCCCGTCGGCGAGAGCGCCGCCGTCACGATCGAGAGGATCGACTACGACGCCGAGGCCGTCGCTGCCGAGGTGAGAGAGGCTGGGCTCCCCGGCGAGCTCGCGGACAAGCTCCTGGTCGCGGCATGACCAACACACCCACCCTCGGGCGCCGTCTGCTGGCCGAGTTGCTCGGCTCGGCGTTTCTAGCCGCCCTCGTGATCGGCTCGGGGATCGCGGCGCAGACGCTGTCCCCGAACGACGTAGGCCTGCAGCTTTTCGAGAATGCCGCCGCCACGGCGGCGGGATTGTTCACGATCATCCTCATGTTCGGCCCCGTGTCCGGTGGCCACTTCAACCCGGCCGTGTCGCTCGCCGACGCCAGCTTCGGCGGGATCAGCTGGCGCGATGCGCTCGCCTACATCCTCGCGCAGGTGGCCGGCTGCGTCCTGGGGGCCGTCGCGGCCAACGGCATGTTCGCTCTGGCCGCCATCAGCATCTCCACCCATCACCGCGCCTCGCCCGCGCACCTGTTCGCCGAGGCGATCGCCACCGCCGGCCTGCTCCTGGTCATCTTCTCGCTCGCCCGAACCAGACGCCTAAGCGCGGCTCCTGCCGCCGTCGGCGCCTACATCGGCGCCGCCTACTTCTTCACGAGCTCGGCCAGCTTCGCCAACCCGGCGATCAGCGTTGGGCGCATGTTCTCCGACACCTTCGCCGGCATCGCACCTGCATCGGTCCCCGGATTCGTCCTGGCGCAGCTCCTCGGGGGCGCCGGCGCGATCCTCGTGATCAGAGTGCTCTACCCGGACGTGACGCCGGCGCAGGCGGCGGAGGTCGTCGTTCCGCAATACGACTGACGGCCCGCCGCCCGCGGCTCCGATCGGCCGGTCGGCTCGCAGCCAGCAGGCCGCGAACCTCTCCCGTATCCCCCATATGGATGACCCCACGATTGACTTGTGGACACGCACACAGGCGGCGTAGTCAAATCCTGGACAGCTGCCTATATAGGGAAGTGATCGCCAACTGAAAGCGTACGCGGCTCCCGCAAGCCCAACGACTCCACGGAAGGACACTACGTGATCGCGTTCTCACCTCGCCGGCTTCTCGCCACCGGGCTCGCCGCCCTTGGACTGCTCGTTTCACTTGCCCTGATCAGTCACGTCTCGCCGGCGGACGCATCGACGTTGGACCTCGAAACGCTCACAGGGGCCCAGGCCGAGAAGATGTTACAAAAAGGTGAAACGACGTCGGTGGGCCTCGTCAAGGCGTACATGGCGCGAATCGAAGCGCTGAACAAGTCAGGGCCGGGCCTCAACGCCGTCACGCAGATCAACCCAAACGTGCTCAAGGAAGCCAAACGGGCCGACGAAGAGCGCGAAAGCGGAGTGAGCCTCGGGCCAGCCATGGGGCTGCCGATCCTGCTCAAGGACATCATCGACGCGACGCCCATGTACACCTCGGCGGGGGACTGGGCCTTGCGCGAATCGTTTCCTCCCAGCGACTCGGGAGTGGCCAAGCAGCTTCGGGCACATGGGCTTGTGATCGTCGGCAAGCTGGGGCTGTCGGAGTGGGCCAACAGCTTCGGAAACCAGCCTTCCGGCTTCAGCAACCTGACCGGCCAGGTGCTCAACGCGATCGACACGGCCGCAGGACCGAGCGGCTCCTCCTCCGGCTCCGGGGCGGCGGCCGCAGCGGGACTCGCGACCCTGACCATCGGCACCGAAACGTCCGGCTCGATCATCAGCCCGTCGACAGCACAGAGCGACGTCGGGCTCAAACCGACGGTCGGTCTCGTGCCGGGATACGGCATCGCCCCAATCGACGCCTCCCAGGACACGGCCGGTCCGATGGTGAAAACCGTCACGGACGCCGCGATGACGCTGCAGTCCATCGCGCAGGCTCCAGGGAGCGATCCCGCCGCCGACAAGGAGTATGAAGACATCATGGGTACCGAATTCAGGACGAACGGCGACGTCATCCAGGCACCCTTCAGCACTGTGCCGGACTACCTCTCGGCCCTGACCCTTGAATTCGTCAAAGGCAAGCGCATCGGCTACAACAGCAACACCTGTGTCCCGGTCGCGCCCGCGACGACATGCACGCCGACACCTACCCAGGAAGCGGTGCAGAAAGCTGTGACCGCCCTCGAAGCCGCCGGCGCGATCATGGTGCCCGACGCACCCACCACCGTCGCGACGATCCCGGCCCTCCCGACGGGATACGAGCAACACGCGACGATCGACGAGTACTACAAACGTCTCGGATCTGCCGCACCTGTCAAAAGCCTGGTGCAGGAGATCGAAGTCGACGCGACCAACCCGCAGGAGGCACTGAAGTTCGGCAACCTCACCCACTTCAACGAGTCGCTCGCCGAAGACACTCCGGGTGGCGCCAACCAGAAGTCCTATGAAGAAAAGCTGCCGATCCGCAAGCACGCCTTCCACGAAGCGCTCGCAAAGATGATGAATGAACCCAGCGGTGGTGGCGGCCCCGTCATCGCGGTCGTTGGTTCGGCCCCCAGCGTCCCGCAGGCGGGTGAACCGGAGATCACGATCCCGATGGGTTACAACCCCACGCAGCGGCGCGCGGTGGCCGCGAACGTGATCGGTGGCGCATACGACGAGCTCAACCTGATCGGCGTGGGCTTCGTGATCGAACAGTTCACGAAATTGCACCAGCCGCCGGCGATGGTTGACCCCGCCATGTATCGCTGCGCTCACACATTGCCGGCGGAGCCGTTCGCGACGCGTGGCCACTGCAACCCCGACTACGCCTCGATCACGAGCATGCCCGGCAGCCTGAAGACGGTACTGCCGTTCTCGCTGGAAACCACCTCGGCGGCGAGCCTCGAGGCGATGATGAACAGTGGCAAGCTCACCTCGAGGGAATTGGTGAAGGCCGAGCTCTACAGGATCGCTCTCACCAACGCAAATGGCCCGGCTCTCCAGGCGATCCGCAACGTCAGCCCGAAAGCCATCGAAGAAGCGGCCGCAAGCGACCAGGCGCGGCATAAGTCAAAGGCACCGCTGGGACCCCTCGCCGGCATCCCGGTGCTCGTGAGCGACTCGATGAACCTGTCGGGCCTGCCGACGAGCGCCGGCTCGATCGCCCTGCAGGACAACCTGCCCGCCGGCGACTCGACGATCGTCGCCAAGCTGAGGGCCGCCGGTGCGATCGTCCTCGGTGACACGAACACGACGGAGTTGGGTGGTGCCTTTGATCCGAACATGCCGCAGGGCTACTCCTCGCTCGGCGGTCAGGTGCTCCTGCCGTCCGACACGAACAAAACACCCGGCGGATCCTCGGCCGGCTCGGCTGTGGGAGTGTCCGCGGGCCTCGCGCCGCTGGCCATCGGCATGGAGACGTCGACCGACAGCGCGCAGATGATCGCACCGGCCGGTAACGCGGGTGTGGTCGCCCTGAAGCCGACCGTCGGGCTCGTGAGCCGCGCAGGCGTCCTGCCGGTCGCCAAGTCACAGGACTCACCCGGGCCGATCGGCCAGACGGTCGCCGACGTGGCCACCGGGCTCGGCGTGCTCGCCGGCCCCGATCCCGGCGACCCCGGTACAACGGGCCAGCCGAGCCCGCCGCCGGACTACTCGGCGGGACTGTCGACGACCGCGCTGAGCGGTAAGAAGGTCGCAGTCGTCTCGAGCACCACGGTGCCCTACCCCACGGCGGTCGCAGAGCTCGGAACGCTCGGTGCCACCACCACGGTGGTGACACCCGGCACGGGTACCACCGCGCCGAGCGTCATCCCCTATGAGTTCCACCGTGACCTGAACTCCTTCCTGTCAACCAGTAAACCGGGAGTCCCCACGTCGCTGCAGCAGATCATCGAATACGACAACGCCAACGCGACCGAGGGCCTGAAGTTCGCGCAGAACGGCCTGCTCGGCGCACAGGCGGTCGACTACACCGATGCGACGACGACGTCGACCTATCAGGCGAACCTCGTCCAGGGCCGCTCCGACGACAGGGCGTTGATCGACAACATCCTCAACAACGGGACGCCGGCTGAACCCGGCGACGACTACTCGGCCATCATGGTGCCGAGCGGCAGCCCGCTCGTCGGCATCGCCGACCGGGCCGGCTATCCGGTGCTGTCAGTGCCGGCCGGATACGCCGTCCAGAACAGCTCGACCGGCGGCGATCCGATCGGGGTGGACCTCATCGGCACCGCCTACAGCGAGGCTGCGCTCCTGGACTACGGCTATGCCTTCGAACAGGGGATGAACGTGCGCCAGGCCGGGCCCGCCTACATGCAGTCCGCGGCAAACCCGGCCTTCTCCGGTGCGCCGAGCGAGACGAACCAGAGCATGTGGAGGTGCGTGCCCGGAAGCGCGTTCTCCAAGCCCTACGAGTGCAATGCCGGCGAACTGACAAAGTGAGTCCGGGCTGTTTCACCGCGACCGCCCTGATCGATTCCTGACGTCGATCTGGTAGGTCCGGGCCCGGTCTGCCCGGAGCTCCTCGACCCCGCACAGGGGGTCGAGGAGCTCTGAAAGCCAGCCTCGACGCGGCGCTAACATCCGCCCGTGGCCGTCAGCGTGCAACCCGAGGCCCGAGAGTGAGGGGTCTCGCGCCGTCCGGCGAGCAGTTCGAGATACGCCACGGTGACCAGCTGGCGACGATCGTCGAGGTCGGCGGCGGCGTACGTGCCTTTGAGGTGGCAGACCGCCCCGTGCTCGACCCCTACCCGCTGGACAGCGTGTGCGAGGCGGCTCATGGCGCACCGCTGATCCCATGGCCCAACCGCCTCGCCGACGGGCGCTACAGGTTCGACGGGGTCGACCACCAGGTCGCCCTCACCGAGCCCGAGCGAGGCAATGCGATCCACGGCTTCCTGCGCTGGCGCAGTTGGATGGCCGCTGAACGAGACCCATCACGCGTCGTGATGCAGACACGACTGCATCCGTTGGACGGCTACCCGTTCGCACTCGATGTCCGCATCGCATACGAGCTGAGCGACGCCGGTCTCACCGTGTCGACAAGCGCCACGAACATCGGCGAGCGAACATGTCCCTACGGCGCGGGACAGCATCCCTACCTGTCGGGCGGAGGCGGTCTGATCGACAATTGCGTCCTGCAGCTGCCTGCCGACACGATGATCACGGTCGACGAGCAGCGCAAGCTTCCCACCGGTCGGATGGCCGTCGATGGCACCCAGTTGGACTTCCGCCTGCCTCGCCGCCTGGGCGATCAACAGGTGGATCTGGCCTTCACAGGGCTTGCCCGAGACGACGGACGCGCGCGGACGACCCTCTCGGCACCGGACGGCAGCCGCGTCGAGCTCTGGTCAGACGACCGCTACCCCTACATCGAGCTGTATACCGGCGACGCTGTGCGGCCGCCCGGCCGACGTCGCGGGCTCGGCGTCGAGCCGATGACCTGCGCGCCAAACGCCTTCCAGAGCGGCGACGGTCTCGTCAGGCTTCAACCGGGAGAGACGTTCACCGCCGCATGGGGCGTGCGGCTGGTGTGAGCGTCGAGGACCGCATCGTCGACCCGGCCCGCGTGGTCGACGCCCTGCGCGAGCTGCGCGCTCTCACCGGCGACGCGCACGGCGCCCAGCGCCTGGCCTGGACGCCGACCTGGGCGCGTGCGCGCGAGTGGCTTCGCGACCGGCTGGGCGGCTCCCCCGTCGTCGTTGACCTCGACGAGGCGGGGAACCTGTGGGCGACCCTGCCGGGCCAAAGGCCCGACTCGCTGGTGATCGGCAGCCACCTCGATTCGATTCCGCAAGGCGGCTGGCTCGACGGCTGTCTTGGCGTTCTCGCCGGCGCCGAGGTCCTGCGTGCCCTGGCCGCCCGCGGCACGCCTGCCGTCACCCTCAAGCTCGTCGATTGGGCCGACGAGGAGGGGGTCCGCTTCGGCGGCCAGAGCATGTACGGGTCGGCGACGGTCGCCGGCGCGCTGGACCCGGAGTCGCTCGTCGCCGCCCGCGACAGCGACGGGGTTCGCTTCGCCGACGCGGCCCGTGCCTTCGGCGTCGACCTCGCCGCGGCCTCGCGGTCACGCGCGCGACTGGCCGACGTGCGCTCCTATCTGGAGCTCCACATCGAGCAGGGGCCCGTGCTGGAGGGGCTTGGCCTGCCGCTTGGCGTCGTCACGGGAGCCGTCGGGATCGAGCGCCATGCCCTGCGCCTGCAGGGCATGGCGGGGCACGCCGGCTCAACGCCGATGTCCGCCCGTCATGACGCGCTCTGCGCAGGCGCCGCGATCGCGCTGGAGGCGCGCGCCCTGGCCGTCGGGCTCGACGGGCGCGCGACAACCGGCGAGATGACCGTGCAGCCCGGGCTTGCGACCGTGATTCCGCGGACGGTCGACATGACCGTCGATCTGCGCCATGAGCGCCCCGACGTGCTGGCCGACCTGCTTGCGCAGACGCGCGATGCCGCCGCGCGAATCGCCGAGCAGGAGGCCGTGTCGCTGAGCATGCGCGAGGTCCTGCAGATTGCACCGACCGCCTTCGACGAGTCGCTGATCGGGCTGGCCGCCGATGTCGTCGCCGAGCTCACCGAGCGCCCCGCGCACCTGATGCCCACGGGCGCGCTGCACGACGCCGCGCAGCTGGCCGGCGCCGGTGTGCCGGCGGTCATGCTGTTCGTGCGCAGCCGCGGTGGCATCAGCCACAGCCCCGCCGAGGACACCGATCCACAGGACCTGGAGCTCGCCGTAAAGGCGCTGGCGAACCTCGTAGAACGGGTCCTTCGGCGCCTCTGACGTTCTCGGGAATGCCGATCCCCATGGTCGAACGCAACCTGCAAAGCTCCCAGCGTGCCGGAGATCCCCTGGGGCGTCGACTCTGAGTACGCGCGCCTGACCGACGCGCTGCTTTGCGCGCCAGAGAACTTCCGCTGGCTGCACACGAGTCAGATCTCAGCCGCGACGCTCGCAAGCGGGATCCCCTTCGATCGCGATCTCGCCCTGCGCCAGCATGCGGAGATGGTCGGCATCTACGAGCAGGCCGGCGTCGCCTGCCACTTCCTGGCGCCCGATCCCGCGCTTCCCTACCAGGTGTTCGCGCGCGACTCCAGCACCGCGACACCCACCGGCGCCGTGCTGCTGCAGATGCACCAGTCGTGGCGCCGGGGCGAGTACGCAGCCGTGCTGCGCTTCCACGAGGCGGCCGGGATCCCGATCGTCGACATGATCACCGCGGGCGCCGTCGAGGGCGGCGACGTGATGATCATCGAGCCCGGCTGTGTGCTGATCGGCTACTGCGAAGCGCGGACCGAGCTTGCCGGCGCGTCACAGCTGGCCGAGATCTTCAGGGCCCAGGGCTGGGAGGCTCGCGTCGAGCCCTTCCCAGCGCGTTATGTCCACATCGACCTGCTCGCCGTCTCACTCGCCGAGAAGCTGGCCGCGGTCTGCACCGACGTGGTCTCCGGCGGGCTGCTGCGTTGGCTGAAGGGACGTGGATTTCAGCTCATCGACATTCCCGAGCCCGACGCCTTCGCGCTGGGGGTCAACGCGATGCCGCTCGGAGACGGCCGCGTCCTGTCCTCGGCGGGGGCGACCCATCTGAACGCCGCAATGCGCGCGCACGGGATCGAGGTGTTCGACCCGGACCTGTCGATGTTCACGCTCGGTGGCGGCGGTCCCCACTGCCTCGCGCAGGCGCTGAGACGCGAGCGCGAAGCCTAGGCGAGCCGCCCACGTACCTCCCGCGCGCCGCTAGGCCGTGAGGTGGGCGCTGTCGCCGCCCGTGGCGGCGAACGAGGTCCCGCTCACCATGCGGGCCTCGTCGGAGGCGAGAAAGACGACGAGCGGAGCGACGTCCTCGGGCTCGATCCACGGGACACCCAGCGGAGTCTTGGCCTTGAGCACCTCGATCGCGATTCGCTCGTCCTCCGCAGGATTGCCGGTCGGCTGGCGGCCCGCTTCGCTGATGGCCTGTGCATAGCGGTCCTCGTGTCGCGTTAGCGGGGTGTCGATCAGGCCGGGGACCACGGCGTTGACCGTGATGTTGTGGGGTCCGAGCTCGAGGGCCGCGGACTTCATCAGGCCGATGAGTCCCCACTTCGACGCCGAGTACGCCGAACCGAACTTCGTGCCGCGCTGGCCCTGGGTGGACGAAGTCACGATGATCCGACCGCCGCCCCGCCTGACGAGCATCGGCGCGAAGACGCGCAACACGTTGGCGGTGCCGTTCAGGTTCACATCGATGTGGTCGTGCCAGTCGGCATCCTCCATCTCTAGGAGCGGCTTGAACGCTTGGATGCCGGCGTTGGCGAACAGGATGTCGATGCCGCCCCAGTCGCGCTCGATCGTCTCCGCGACCGAGCGAATCTGCTCGATTTGCCGCTGATCCGCAGTCAGGGCCTTCCAGCGCGACCCGGTGGCCTCGACCTGTCTCCCGGTCGTCGCCAGATCGTCAGCGGTCGCCGGCGCGAAATCGAGGATCGGGCTGGCCTCGGCCGCGATGTCGATGCCCGCCACGTCGGCTCCGTGCTGCGCCAGCGCGACGGCCGCGGCTCGCCCGATCCCGCGGGCGGCTCCGGTCACGACGGCGACACGGCCATCCAATCTCCCCGGAGCCTGACCGCTCGTCCGCTCGCTCATGTCATCTGACCGACACAATACGCCGCGCGCTCTGGAGCGCAACGTGATCGCGGCATGCGAGCTGCACGGAGCACCGCCGCGTGACTCACAGCTCAGACTCCTGCCCCGGGGCCGTGCCGATAGGAGGTCCGGACTCGATCGAGCCGGGACCCTCCGGGCTGTCGGCGAGCACCTCGAAGCCGCCGTCTGGACGGCGTGCGATCAGCGCCCCTTCCCAGGCACGCAGCGGGTGTGAGCCGGTGCGCGCAAGCCAACGGCAGGTCTGGCGGGTAGCGAAGAAGACGATTATGGGCAGCAGCCACACGCCGACACGCCAGAAATGGACCTGTTCTTCGTAGGGAATGTGCAGCCTCACGAAGATCCGGTCGGTCGAGCCGACCGCAAAGATGATCACTACCCAGCTGAGGAACGCCGCGCCGATCGCTGTTCGCACCGGCCGGTCGCGCGGGCGGTCGAGCAGGTCGTGCCTGCGGTAGTCGCCGGTGACCCGCCGCTCGAGCGCCGGCCACGCGAACATCATCGCGAACACGACTGTCGGAAAGAGGACGCCGCCCCAGAACGGGTTCGGTATCAGCGTGTGTCCGGCGATCGTCGGCTCCCAGTTCGGCATCAGACGCAGCGCTCCGATCAGCCATCCGATGTACCAGTCGGGTTGCGCGCCGTTCTCGGACAGGTAACCGTGATACGGCCCCCACTGCCAGATCGGGTTGACCTGGATCAGGCCGCCGACCAAGAACAGCACGGCCGCGACAGCCAGCAGCAGCCCGATCGACCGCAGTGCGTAGGCCGGCCACAGCGGTGTTCCGACGACGTTTCGCTCGCGACGTCCCGGACCGGGGAACTGCGTGTGGCGGTGGCGCATGATCATCGCCAGATGCATCGTGATCAGGACCGCGAGCGCGAGTGGGATCACGAGCACGTGGATGATCTCTAGGCGGGGGAAGAAGTCCGACGAGCCCGGGAACTGGCCGCCCCAGATGAGATAGCCCAGCTGTGCCCCCACGAACGGGATCGAGAGGGCGACCGAGTACGCGATGGCGAGCCCCATACCGGAGAGCAGGTCGTCGACCAGCGAGTAGCCCGCGAAGCCCTCGAGGATCGCGAGCATCAGCATGGTCAGGCCGATGAAGTAGTTGAGATCGCGCGGCTTGCGGTAGGCGCCGGTGAAGAAGATCCGAATCAGGTGCAGCACGATCGCCGCGACGAAGACATCGGCCGCCCAGTGGTGGATCTGGCGCACGAGCAGCCCGGCCGGGACGTTGAAGCTGAGGTCGAGCACCGAGCGGAAGGCCTCCGACATCTGTTCCCCACGCAGCAGGTCATACGGCCCGCGGTAGATCACCTGCGTGTCGCTCGGCACGTAGTAGAGCGTCAGGAAGACGCCGGTTGCGACGAGCACGATGAAGGCGTAGAGCGCAATCTCCCCGAGCAGGAACGTCCAGTGGTCGGGAAAGACGTAGCGAAGCGCCCATTTGATCGCCCTTGCCGCGCCGAGGCGTTCTTCGCCCAAGCGCATCGTGCGCGCCAGGCGACGTGGGGGGCGGCGCGCGACGATCATCGCCGGCGTGCCTTGCGCTGCAAACGCCCGGGAAGCAGTGCTGTGCCTCGCGCGTTTCTCATGACTGCCCGCGATGCACGCTCCACCACGACGGCCCGATGTCCTCGTGGAACGCGGCCGCCGCCCGCAGGTTGCGTTCGCCGTCGATCATCAGCGGCAGCTGCGGCAGCGCTCGGCCAGCGGGCCCGAACATCAGCCGACCGCCTTCGCCCGGAGAGAACGTCGAGTAATGGCAGGGACAGGTGAACGCGGGACCGACGCTCGTCGGTTGGTATGTGGGGTACCGGTACAGCGAGATCGCGCAGCCCGCATGCGGGCAGATCTTCGAGTAGGCGAGGATGCCCTCCGGCGCCCAGTCGCGACGGGCGGGCGGCAGGTGGATCAGGTCGGCGGGCAGCTTCACGACCAGCACTCCAGAGCCGAAGGCCTCCGGGTCGCCGCGCTCGGGCAGCGCCGTGTAGAAGGCGCCGATTTGCACGTCCTCGGCGCTGTAGGGCCTGCCCTGGTCGTCGACGAGTCGCACGCCGCGCCGCCAGGCCGTCTGGTGGATGGCGTCGAGGTCGGGGCCGAGCGAGGCGAGCGGCGTGACCGCCGCAGTCAGCACCCCCGCGCCGGCCAGGCCGGCTGCGCCAGCCAGCAGCGTGCGCCGCGAGATCCCCTCGCCGCCGGACTCGACGATCTCGAGCACCTGCTCCATCTCCTGCTCTTTCAGGAGCACATCGCGCTGCTCGACGCTCGTCTCCTGCGGGACGACCGCCTTGCCGGCGACGATCGCGGCGGCGGCGAGCAGTGCCAGCCCTCCTCCGAGGGCGATCCCGAGCAGCTGCGTGCTTGCCCCGGCCGCCGCGTAGACGACCGTGAAGCCAAATGCGAACAGCCCCGCGCCCACCAGCAGGATCGCGACGATCGCCTCGGCCCGTCGGTTGGCGGGAAGCTCTCGCTGCGACGGGTCCTCGCCGGAGCGCGAGCCGGGGGCGGAGCGGGGGGCGGAGCCCGAGTCGGGGCCGGAGCCCGAGCCGGAGCGGGAGCGGGGGACGGAGCCGGGGCCCGGGCTGGGCACGCGGCGCATCTGGCGCCGGCGCGCGAACGCATCGCGCAGCGCGCGCGCCGTCAGCAGCGCCGCGAGCATTGAGGCGAGGGCGCGCAGCCTCGTTGTGCCTCGGTCGTCCCCATCGCTCATGACCTGTCTCCGTTCAATTCGTCCTCTCGCCGATCAGCCGCGCGACGATGACCAGCGCGGTCAGCGCCAGAAACCAAGCGACCATGCCCTCGGGGATCGGCCCGATGTTGGAGATGCCCCAGCCGCCTCTGTCGGACGGCGCACGCGTCCAGAGCACGTAGCGAGCGATCGAGTCCAGCGCGTGCTGGTCTATCTGCCGGGGGCCGAAGCGCGGCATCACGTACGGGCCCATGCGCACGGCCTCGGCCACCTGCTGCGCCGTGGCGCTCTGCAGTTCCGGCACGATCGCGCCGATCGTCAGGCCCCCGCGCCCGACGATCTGGTGGCAGCCGGCGCAATCCAGCGTGAAGTCGTGAAGCCCGAGCGCGAGGTCGCCGGCGCCGGGATCGGTGGTCGGCGCCGGCGGACCTCCGAACGAGCTCACGAACGCGACGAGCGCCTGGATCCGCGCACGGGAGTAGAGCGGCGTGGTGCGCAGCGGCTCGGCATGGGGGTTTTCGAGCGGCATTCGTCCGGTCGACAGGTAGAAGTCGACGGGCCCGGCCCCGACTCCGACAAGCGACGGAGCCATGCGTGTTCGACCCTTCAGGTCCATGCCGTGGCACGAGGAGCATCCCTCCTCGTAGAGGCTTCGCCCTTCTGCGAGCAACGTCGGCGAGCTCGGTGTCGCCACCGTGCGTTCACCGGGCGCGGGGGCCTCCGGGAACTTGCTGCGACCGGTTCCAGGCGGCTGCGGCGCTTGCGCCGGTGCAGCCGCGCCCCCGGAGCCGGTCGCGGCGGGCGGCGTCGCGGCGCCGCTGGCCTGCGGCGACCGCGGGCTCGCCAGGATCAGCAACGCGGCGGTGCCCATCAGCAGAGCCACGGTGGCGCGAAGCGCTCGCGGCGCTCGCGCCCGGCGCGTGAGCCAGCGACGCGCGAGCGCGCTCATCGGGGACGCTCTCCGCTTGCCGTTCTGCGAGGGCCATGCGCGAGCAGGGCGTGGCGCTCGCGTGCGGCCTGACGACGCTCCTCGAGCATCATCGACGCCATCGCCAGCCGCAGACCGACCGCGATCATGAACGAGCTGCCGCTGACCCACATGATCGCTCCGGCCTGCTGCTGGTCGGTGACGGCCGAGATGCCGAGCGCTCTCGCGGGCGCGCCATAGCCGGGATACACGAGCGTGGGCGCGCGGTTGAGGTAGGCGCCGACGAGCGCCATCGCCGGCATCGCGGCCAGCAGATAGACGAACCGGCCCATACCGCCGAGGCGGTGCGAAGGCGCCGGATCGCCGTCCAGCAGCGGCCACCAGAACATCAGGCCGCTCGCGACGAACAGCGCATGCTCGCCGTCGTGCAGGAGCGGATGACGCAGCGTCGCTTCATAGAAGGCGGGCACGTGCGTCGCGATCAACGCGGCGCTGAACACGCCGAGACACACGAACGGGCTCATCAGCCGACGCGTCCCGGCGAGCAGTCGCATCAGAGCAGCGCGGCGCTCCGGTGCCAGCGCGCTCAGAGCGAGGATCACGGGGCGCCCTTCGAGCAGCAGCAGCGGCGCCACGAGGAGCAGGAGCATGTGCTGGACCATGTGCACCGAGAGGAGGCGGTCATCGAACGTGTCGATTCCCGACTGCGACGCGAGCAGCACGACGCCTATGCCGCACATGAACGAGACAGTCCGCCGGACGGGCCAGCGGGCACGCGTGCGATGCGTGCCCCAAAGGTAGATGCACGCGTACGCCGCGCCCGCGCCATCCAAGCCCCACGCTGGCGACCAGTGTTCGACGAGCAGCGACGGCATGCCGGGAGCGGCGCCGACGATGCTCACGGTCCTCGCTCCTGTTCGGCTGAATCCGGCAGCGAACGGCTCTCGTGGAGTTCGCGGCTCGCCCGCGCCGCCTGCACTTCCAGGGCCAGCCGCCCCAGCGAGAGGATCAGCAGGCCGCCGCCGAAGTAGACGAGGAAGTAAGCCCACGTCAGGCCGAAGAGGATCGACGCGACAGCTATCGCCGCCAGCACGGCAGCAAAGCTGAGATCGGGCGCCGCCTCGGCGCGACCCGGCGGCGGGGGCTCGGGAGGTCCGCGCCGTATCGCGCCGCGGTGCGTCGCCACGAGCCACGCGGCCGCCAGCACGATCACGAGCACCGCGAATCCGAACGCGCCAACCTGGATGGCGTCACCGGTCCACACCCAGTTGCCGGCCATCAACACGGCCAGCAGGCAGGCCCAGGCGAGCAGCGGGATGGCACCGCCTCTCATGGCGCGTCCTCCTGCGGCGTGGGACCGAGCCCTGCGCGGCCGGCGGGCACGCGCGTCATCGCGGCGCCGTTGCGATCAGCGGCCCGCTGGCGCAGATCCAGCAGTGGCGCGTAGGAGGTGATCGGCGGAAGCGCCCGCTCGAAGTTGTGGCGCGGCGGCGGCGAGGACGTCGCCCACTCCAGCGTATGGCCGAGCCACGGATCCTCGCCGGCCGCGTCGCGGTGGCGCAACGACACGACCACGTTGACGAGGAAGGTCGCGACGGCCAGCGCGATCACGCCCGCGCCCGCCGTCTCGAGCAGATTCAGCGTCCCCCAGCCCGGGTGGCTCGGATAGTCGGCGATCCGGCGCGGCATGCCGTAATTGCCGAGGAAGAACATCGGCAGGAACGTCATGTTCGTGCCGATCAGCAACAGCACGAAGTGCAGCCGGCCGAGCCCTTCGCGCAGCCGCGCCCCGGTGACCTTTGGAAACCAGTGGTAGATGCCGGCGAAGAAGCCGAACACGCTGCCCGCGAACAGCGTGTAGTGGAAGTGCGCGACGATCATGTAGGAGTCCTCGGCGTGGTAGTCGAGCACCGGCGAGGCGATGAAGATGCCGCTAAGCCCGCCGATCAAGAACTGCAGGAAGAAGCCGAGGGCGAACAGCATCGAGGTCCGCAGCAGGATCGATCCGCCTATTAGGGTCGCGATCATGTCGAAGTACTCGACGCCGGCCGGCACGACCAGCGCCGTCGAGGTGAAGGCGAAGTACTGATTGGTCACGCCGCCGGTCGTGAACATGTGATGCGACCACACGCTCATCGACAGCGCCGCGAACGCAAGCATCGACGCGACGAACGCCGCATAACCGAACCAGCGCTTGTGCGCGTTGACGGCGATCACCTCCGCCGCGGCTCCGAGGAAGGGGAAGAACATCACATAGACGACCGGGTGACCGAAGAACCAGAACAGGTCCTGGTAGTCGATCGCCCCGCTGTAGCCGATGAACACGTGCGCCCCGAGGCGTTCGGCATACAGCAGCGCCATCGCGAGGATCAGCACGGGGAAAGACCCGACGACCATCAGAGCACTCACGAGCTGCGTCCAGGTGAATACCGGCATGCGCATCACCGACATGCCGGGGGCGCGGCGGCGCGCGATCGTCGCCAGCACGCAACCGCCGATGATCGTAAGCCCGGCGGCCGCCAGGATCACCCCCACGGTCCACAGGTCCTGGCCCACGCCTGGCGTATTCGCACTGTTCGACAGCGGGACGTAGGCGAACCAGCCCGATCGTCCGGCGCCTTCCTGGGTCAGCCAGCCGAGCTGCATGATGATGCCGCCCGACAGCCAGATCCAGAACGCGGCGAGCACCATGCGCGGCGCGGCGATCGAGGAGGCTCCGATCTGCAGTGGCACCAGATAGATCGCCAGCGCCATCGCCATCGGCGTCACGAACAGGAAGATCATCGTCGACCCGTGCATCGTGAAAAGTTCGTTGTAGGTCGCGTCTGAGACGAACTGCATGTGCGGCTGCGCCAGCTGCGTGCGCATCAGCAGGGCCATGACGCCGCCGCCGAGAAAGAACACGAGCGAGGCGAGCCCCATGTTCAGGCCGATGCGCTTGTGGTCGGTGCTGGCGGCCGCGCCGAACACGCTCGAGGCCCGCGAGACCGTGGTGACGGCGGGTGCGGTGGCGCTCACGCCGCGCCTCCGCCGGCGGCCTGCTGAGACCGCGCCCAGGTCGTAAACTCAGCCGGGCTCAGAGCCCGCACGTCGAAGATCATGTCGCTGTGCAATAGGCCGCAGAACTCGGCGCACTGCCCCGCGAACACGCCGCGGCGGGAGAACGTCAGCGTCGAGTCCTGGACCGAGCCGGGGATCAGGTCGTGCTTGTAGCGAAGCTGCGGGATCCAGAAGGCGTGGATGACGTCCACCGACGTGAGCCTGAAGCGGATCGCCTCGCCGGTCGGCACCACGAGGTCCTGGCGACCGACGGCGCCGCTGTAGAGGTCGATGCCGTAGGCGGGATAGTTGAAGTGCCACTCCCACTTCGAGCCGGTGACGTTCACGACGAGCCCGGGACGCTCGCGCGCGGCCACGGTGTCGACGCGATGCTCAGCCGTGAAGGTGATGTACAGCAGGAACGCGACTGTGGCCACGAGCAGCAACGCGTAACCGCCCTCGAGACGGTCGTGCTCGTACCAGCGCGCGGCTCTCTCCGGCGGGCGGCGGCGGTAGACCAGCACCGCGAGCAGCGTCGCGATCACTATCAGCGCGAAGACGCCGATCGCGATCGGCACGTAGATGTCGAACACGTGCTGGTACTCCGCCCGGGTGTCGACGAGGCCGGTCGGCGCCCCGAGCCCCACCGACGCCGCGGCGCGCGAGGACAGCGATAGGGCCGCATCCAAAGTGAAGTGCGTCTACCCGCAGGAGGCCCCACTCAATCGGTGGGAGCCGGTCGCGCCGTACGCACCGGCCGGCGATCCGCTCGCGCGCGGGAGGTCGTTTCTCATGGCACACGCAGGGGTAGAGTGAGCGCGTGGCTGGACCGATTTCGCCACTCCCGTTCCTGCGCCAGCTGAGGGGGGATCCCCTCGGGCTCGGACGCTCGGCCCGGTCGCGCCACTCGGAGGAGCTCGAGCCCCGCACGAAGACGGCCGACCGAGTCGTTCAGTCCGTCTGCCCGTACTGTGCCGTCGGCTGCGGTCAGCGCGTGTATGTCAAGGACGAGAAGGTCGTCCAGATCGAGGGCGATCCCGACAGCCCGATATCCCGGGGGCGCCTCTGTCCCAAGGGATCGGCTTCGGAGAGCTACGTCAACAGCCCGATCCGCGAGTACAAGATCAAATACCGCCCGCCGCACGCCACCGGATGGGAGGAGCTCGAGCTCGACGCCGCGATGGACATGATCGCCGACCGCGTGATCAGGACGCGTGCGCAGACCTGGGAAGAGGAGACCGAGGACGGCAAGCCGCTTCGCCGAACCCTTGGATTCGCGGTGCTGGGCGGCGCGACGCTTGACAGCGAGGAGAACTATCTGATGAAGAAGTTCTTCTCCGCGGCCGGGGCCGTGTCGATCGAGAACCAGGCCCGCATATGACACTCCTCCACGGTCCCCGGTCTGGGGACCTCGTTCGGTCGCGGCGGCGCAACCACCTTCCAGCAGGACCTGCAGAACGCTGACTGCATCCTGATCATGGGCTCGAACATGGCCGAGCAGCACCCCGTCGGCTTTCAGTGGGTCGTCGAGGCGAAGGAGCGCGGCGCCTCCGTGATGCACGTGGACCCCCGCTTCACGCGCACCAGCGCGATGGCAGACCTCCACGTGCCGCTGCGCGCGGGAACCGACATAGCCTTCCTCGGAGGCGTCATCAACTACATCCTCTCGGGCGGTCGCGAGTTCACCGAGTACGTGCGTCACTACACCAACGCGCGGGTGATCATCAAGGATGAGTTCCGCGACGTCGACGAGCTTGGCCTGTTCTCGGGCTGGATGCCCGAGGACGGCGTCTACGACGTCTCCAGCTGGGGCTACAAGGGCACGCAGGGCGAGCTGACCGCCGGCAAGAAGGAGCAGACGGGCGATGTCTCGGGGGATCAGGCGCACGGTGCCCATGGGATGAAGCTCGAGCACGGCGAACCGCCCGAGCAGGACTGGACGCTCGAGCACCCCAACTGCGTCTTCCAGATCCTCAAGCGCCACTTCGCCCGCTACACGCCCGAGGTCGTCGAGCGCATCTGCGGCGTGCCGCGCGAGCAAATGCTGCATGTCGCCGAGACGCTCTGCCGCAACTCGGGTCGGGAGCGCACCGGGGCCGTCTGCTACGCCGTCGGCTGGACGCAGCACACGCACGGGGTCCAGAACATCCGCGCCGCCGCGATCATCCAGCTTCTGCTCGGCAACATCGGACGCCCCGGCGGCGGCATCCTGGCGCTGCGCGGGCACGCGAACATCCAGGGCTCCACGGACATTCCGACGCTCTACGACATCCTGCCCGGCTACATCCCGATGCCGCATCCGACGTCGGAGGACGACCTGGACAGGTTCGTCGAGCTCAACGGGCCCGACACCGGCGTCTGGGGCTCGTTGAAGAGCTACACGGTCAGCATGCTGAAGGCATGGTGGGGCGAGGCGGCGACGCCCGCGAACAACTTCGCCTACTCCTACCTGCCGCGCATCGACGGCGACCATTCGCACTACCCGATGATGCTGCGCATGATCGACCGCGAAACCAAGGGGTTCATCGTGATCGGCCAGAACCCGGTCGTCGGCTCGGCCAACTCCTCGCTGCAGCGCAAGGCGCTCGCAAACCTGGACTGGCTCGTGGTCAGGGACACCAGCGAGATCGAGACGGCCGCCTTCTGGTACGACTCGCCCGAGATCGAAACGGGGAAGACACGTCCCGAGGAGATCGGCACCGAGGTCTTCTTCATGCCGGCAGCCGCGTACACCGAGAAGGACGGCACGTTCACCAACACCCAGCGGCTGCTGCAGTGGCGGTTCAAGGCGGTCGAGCCGCCATGGGATTGCCGCTCGGACCTCTGGTTCACCCACCAGCTCGGCAAGCGCGTGCGCGAGAAGCTAGCGGGATCCGACGATCCGAAAGATCGCCCGATCCTCGACCTCACGTGGGACTACCCGACGCAGGGACCACAAAAGGAGCCGGACGCAGAGACGATCATGCAGGAGGTGAACGGCCGCCACGCCGACGGCAGGTTCATCTCCAAATACCAGGAACTGAAGGACGATGGCTCGACCACATGCGGGTCCTGGATACACGCAGGCATCTACGCCGACGGCGTCAACCAGGCGGCCCGCAAGCGGCCCGGCTCCGAGCAGAGCTGGATAGCGCCCGAATGGGGTTGGGCCTGGCCGGCCGACCGTCGCATCCTCTACAACCGCGCGTCCGCGGACCCCGCGGGCAAGCCGTGGTCGGAGCGCAAGCGCTACATCTGGTGGGACAGCGATAAACGGGCCTGGACGGGCGTGGGCGACAACCCGGACTTCGAGCCCGACAAGGACCCCGGCTATGAGCCACCCGAGGGCGCCAAGGGCATGGCGGCGATCAGCGGCAGCTCGCCGTTCATCGTCCACCCGGACGGCCTCGGCTGGCTGTTCTCGCCCAGCGGGCTGGTGGACGGGCCGCTGCCCACGCATTACGAGCCGCACGAGTCGCCGATCGACAACCTGCTCTACCGCGAGCGCTCCAATCCGACGCGTCAGACCTTTGAGCGACCGGAGAACCCCTATAACCCTCCCGGCGTTGAGCCCGGCGGCGAGGTGTTCCCGTTCGTCTTCACGACCTATCGCCTGACCGAGCATCACACGGCGGGAGGCATGTCGCGCAGCGTCCCCTTCCTGAACGAGCTCCAGCCGGAGATGTTCTGCGAGGTGAGCCCTGAGCTGGCGGCCGAGCGCGGGCTCGAACACGGTGGCTGGGCGATGATCGCGACCACGCGCACGGTGATCGAGGCGCGCGTGCTCGTCACCGATCGTCTGCGACCGCTGCGCATCGGCTCCGACCCGCCGCGTACCGTGCACCAGGTCGGCCTTCCATACCACTGGGGCCGCAAGGGCCTGGTCACCGGCGACTCCGCCAACGAACTGCTGCCCCTGGTGCTGGACCGCAACGTCCACATCTCCGAGTACAAGGCTGCGACCTGCGACATCCGACCCGGCCGCCGCCCGCGTGGGCCGGCGCTGAGAGAGCTCGTCGCGGAATACCGGCGTCGCGCGGGAGTTTCCTCGTGAAGCTCGAGACGCACGCCTGGCCGGGCAGCTACGGGGCCGAGGCCAAGCCGCGTGTCGGCTTCTTCACCGACACGAGCATCTGCATCGGCTGCAAGGCCTGCGAGGTGGCATGCAAGGAGTGGAACCACGTCCCGGAGTCCAGCGAGGGCTTCACCGGGCATTCCT
Organism: Solirubrobacterales bacterium; assembly: GCA_025964355.1. Classification (GTDB taxonomy): domain Bacteria; phylum Actinomycetota; class Thermoleophilia; order Solirubrobacterales; family Solirubrobacteraceae; genus Palsa-744. The sequence goes on from JAOPZB010000090.1 coordinate 24,366, forward strand.
ACGACAACACCGTCGCTCTGGATGCCGACACCTGGAGGCACGTCGCGTTCATCGAGCAGCGCAAGGAGGTCGGCGTGGACGGGGCCGCCTCGCTCGCTCAGAGCGCCTCGCTCGACCAGCTGATCGACGAGACAGGGCTCGGCACCTACCAGGAGGGCGACGGGCTGCGCTGGCTGATGGCCTCAGACGTCTGCAAGCACTGCACGCATGCCGCCTGCCTGGAGGTATGCCCGACCGGCGCCCTGTTCCGCACCGAGTTCGGCACGGTCGTCGTGCAGGAGGACGTGTGCAACGGCTGCGGCTACTGCGTGCCGGCCTGCCCCTTCGGAGTGCTCGACCGGCGCGAGGAGGACGGCCGGGTGTGGAAGTGCACGCTCTGCTACGACCGCCTCAAGGACGACAGGGAGCCCGCCTGCGCGCAGGCCTGTCCGACCCACTCGATCCAGTTCGGCGAGCTGTCGGAGCTGCGCGAGCGGGCGCAGGTCCGTGTCGAGACACTCCGGGACGCGGGCGCCGAGAAGGCGCAGCTGTATCTGCACGATTCAGACGACGGGATCGGGGGTGCAGGCGCGTTCTTCCTGCTGCTCGACGATCCCGAGGTCTACGGTCTGCCCCCGGATCCCGTCGACACCACGCACGACATAGGGACCTCCTGGAAGGCCGTCGGCGCGGCCACGGCGGGGCTGGGCCTGACGCTCGCGGCAGCCGTGTTCGGAGGCAGGCGCTGATGACCGGCGGATCGGGCGGCCGCCCCGATGGCGGGCGACGTTCGGCCACACGCGAGGAGGGCGCTACGCGTCGCTCCTACTACGGCCAGCCGGTGATCAAGCAGCCGGTCTGGGCGCCGGAGATCCCCTGGTACTTCTTCATGGGCGGCCTTGGCGGGGCCTCCGGCGGGCTCGCCTATCTCGCGGGGCTGCGGGGATCGGAGCTTCTCGCCCGGCGCTCCTGGACGATCGCACTCGCGGCGCTGACCATCAGCCCGGTGCTGTTGATCAAGGATCTCGGCAGACCTGAGCGCTTCTTGAACATGCTGCGCATGTTCAAGGTCACCTCGCCGATGAGCGTCGGCTCCTGGGTGCTCGCCGCGAGCGGCACGACGACAGCACTCGCCGCCCTGAACTCGCTGACCGGTCGCCTCAGCCGGCTGTCTCGCGCCGGCAGGCCGGCCGCCGCCGCGCTCGGCCTCCCGCTAGCGACCTACACCGGCGCGCTGATCGCGCAGACGGCGGTTCCCGTCTGGCACGAGGCGCGCCGCGAGCTGCCTGCTCTGTTCGCCGCGGGTGCCGCCACGAGCGCCGGCGCCGCGGCCACGGTGGCCACTCCCGTCGCCGACGCGGCTCCCGCGAGGCGCCTCGCGCTGCTCGGGGCGGTCGCAGAGCTCGTGCTCGCGAGGGTGATGGAGCGCCGCCTCGGCGAGCTCGCGGAGCCCTATCACGGCGGCCCCAGCGGAGCCCTGTCCACGGCGGCGCGCGGCTCCACGGCGGCGGGCGCGCTCCTCGTCGCGACTCGGGCCCGGCGCAGCCGCGGGGCGGCGATCGTGGCGGGCTCGCTGCTGCTGACCGGCGCCGCCTGCGAGCGCTGGAGCGTCTTCAAGGCCGGCTTCGCATCCGCGAGCGACCCGAGGTACACGATCGACCCGCAACGGGGGCGTGTGACCAAGCGGCGCGCGAGCGGTGGAGCAGGCGTCGCGGCGGGCGAGGCCGCGACGGACGCGTGAGGGCATGCTGACCGACGTCGAGATCAGCCGCGCGCTGAACGCGCTCTCCACCACGTTGCGCGATCAGCGACTGCCCTCCTTCGACGCCGCTCGAGCAGAGGAGATCGTGCTCGGCGCCCTCGCCCAAGAGCCCAAGCTCGAGGTCAGCGCCACCGGCCCGATCAGCGGCGAGCTGCGCGAGCGCGGCGACGGTCGTCTGGTCGCGACGGTGGAGCTCCGCGGCGGACAGTGGGTCGTAGTGCGCAAGCTGCGCGCCGGTGAGTCCAGCTGGGCACTGCCCCAGCCGGCTCACAACCTTAAGCCGTCGGCCTGAGCGACGCGCTCGCGTCCACGCCGGCGCCAACCGCTGATGCGTTTAGTCGGCATAGGCGAGGGTAAATCTGGCGCGGAGACAAGTGTGGGCATCGGCACCTGTCTTCCCTTTTTTCAACGAGGCTGGACGGCAGGCCGGCGAGCGGCTGTGTCGGACCTTCGTGGGATTCACGTCACGGAGAGCTGCTCATGCGAGTGCTGGGAGTCAACGGCGTTTTTCACGATCCCGCAGCCGCCCTGGTCATCGACGGCGAGATCGTCGCGGCCGCCGAGGAGGAGCGCTTCAACCGCCGCAAGCACGGCAAGGCGCCCGTCCCGTTCTCCACCTGGGAGCTGCCCGAGCAGGCCGCCGACTGGTGCCTGCGACACGGCGGCCTCGATCCGTCCGACCTCGACGCGGTCGCCTATTCATATGACCCGCGGCTCGCCCCACGTTCGCGCGGTGACCTGATCGCCGACGAGTGGGAGGGCCTTCGCACGCTCTACGCAGAACGTGCGCCGTTGTTCCTGCGCTCCGCGTTGCCCGGGATCGACCCGGCGAGGGTTCATTTCGTCGCCCATCACGTCGCGCATGCGGCCTCCGCCTACGCCGCCGCTCCATGTGACTCGTGTGCGGTGCTCGTCGTGGACGGTCGTGGCGAGTCCAGCTCCCACCTCGCGGGTCATGTCCGCGACGGCGAGCTGCAGACGCTCGCCACACAGCGGCTGCCGCACTCGCTCGGCCTGATGTATGAGGAGCTGACCGCCCACCTGGGCTTCCGCCGAGCCTCTGACGAGTACAAGGTCATGGCGCTGGCCAGCTACGGCACGCCGAGCGCCCTGAGCGAGCTGCGCAACGCCATTCGCGCGACCGCAGATGGCGGCTTCGACGTCTGTCCCGTCGACTGGGCGCGCTTCGCGTCGCCAGTCTCGCCCGGAAGCGAGCGTTGGGGGCCCGAGCATGCGGATCTCGCGGCCAGCGTGCAGCGTCGCCTGGAGGAGGTCCTGATCGAGCTCGCCTGCTGGCTTCACGCACGCACCGGGGAGAGCTGGTTGACAATGGCGGGTGGGGTGGCGCTCAACTGCGTCGCCAACACACGCCTGTGGCGCGAGACGCCGTTCGAGCACGTGTGGGTTCAACCCGCCGCCGGGGATGCCGGCACCGCGCTCGGCGCCGCGCTGCATCTCTCACGACAGCTCGGCGAGCGTCCGCAGCCGATGCGCAGTGCGGCGCTCGGGCGCGAGTGGAGCGAGCGCGAGCTCGGCGCATGGCTTGACCGTGCCGGCGTCGTATACGAGCGTCCCGACGACCTTGCCGAGACCGTCGCCGAGGCGCTCGCCGAGAACCTCGTGGTGGCCTGGTTTCAGGGACGCAGCGAGTTCGGTCCGCGCGCGCTCGGCCACCGCAGCCTGCTCGCCGATCCAAGGCGCGCAGCGAACCTCGAGCGCCTGAACGACGTGAAGGGACGCGAGCAGTTCAGACCAGTGGCGCCGATGGTGCTGCAGGAGCGCGCGGGTGAATTGTTCAGAGGACCGCTTCCCAGCCCCTACATGCTGTTCACGCATGACGTCGCATCCGAGTGGGCCCCGCGGATCCCGGCGGTGGTTCACGTGGACGGGAGCGCGCGCATCCAGACCGTCGACCGGGCGCGGGAGCCCCTGCTCGCGCAGATGCTCGACGGATTCGAGCGCCGCACCGGCGTGCCCGTCGTGGTCAACACGAGTCTCAACACCGCCGGCAGGCCGATGGTCGACGACCCGCGCGACGCGCTCGAGTGCTTCGGCTCCGCTCCCGTCGACGTGCTCGCGATCGGCCCGTTCGTCGTGCGTCGCCCCGCGCGCGCCGCGAACGGATCGACGGTCGGCGACCTCGCCGACCAGCCGGAGGTGGCGGCGTGAGCTTCGATCTGGTCATCCCAACGGTCGGGCGCCCCTCGCTGGAGCGGTTGCTCGGGGCGCTCGCGACGCAGGCGAGCGGACCGGAACCGGCCCGGGTCATCGTCGTCGACGACAGCCGTGGACACCTGCGGTCCGCGCTGGCCGCGCTGCGCGCGGGCTCCGTGTCCCGACGGTCGGCTGCCGTGGAGGTCGTCGTCTCGCCGGGCAGGGGCCCGGCCGCCGCGCGCAACGCCGGTTGGCGCGCGTGCGACGCCGACTGGGTTGCGTTCCTCGACGACGACGTGATTCCGAGCGGCGATTGGTATCGCGCGCTCGCCCACGACCTGCAGGCCTTGCCGGCCGACGCGGCCGGGTCGCAGGGTCGTGTGTGCGTACCGCTCCCAAGCGCTCGCCCGCCGACCGACTGGGAGCGCAACGTGGCGGGACTCGAGGATGCGCTGTGGGCGACCGCCGACATGGCCTACCGTCGCTCGGTTCTGCTGGCACTCGGCGGCTTTGACGAGCGCTTCTGTAACGCGTACCGCGAGGACTGCGACTTCGGCCTGCGCGTCACGTCGCTCGGTCTGAGGATCGTCCGGGGCGAAAGAGAGGTCAGTCACCCACCCGGCGCCGCGCCGTTCTGGAAGAGCGTGGCCCTGCAGCGCGGCAACGCCGACGACGCGCTCATGCGACGGCTCCACGGCAGAGACTGGCGCAAGCGCGGCGGAGCGCCGCGGGGAAGGTTGCCCTACCACTTGCTCTGCGCGGCCGGTGCGAGTGCCGGGATCGTCTCAGCACTGGCCTCGCGCCCACGCCGCGCGACGTTCGCCGGCCTGCTGCCGGCGCTCGGCATCGCCGAGCTGGCACATTCGCGAATCGCACGCGGACCGCGCGATCGCGCCGAGGTGGCGCGCATGCTGGCGACCAGCCTCGTGCTGCCGTTCGCGGCCGTCGCCCACCGGATGCGCGGGGAGCTGCGCTGGCGCGGGGACGATCTGCGCCGGCGGCGCGACAAGCTGCGAGGGCCCGCAGATCCGCATGCGCGCGCCACCCTCGCAACGAAGGACGACCGGCCGCTGGCCGTTCTGTTCGACCGGGACGGCACACTCATCCGCGACGTGCCCTACAACGGTGACCCGGCGCTCGTGTCACCGATGCCGGCGGCGCGCGAGGCGCTCGACGCGCTGCGCTCGGCGGGCGTGCCGTTCGGCGTGATCTCCAACCAGAGCGGCGTCGCACGGGGACTGATCAGCGAGGAGCAGGTGCAGGCGGTCAACCGCCGCGTCGAGGAGCTCCTCGGGCCGATCGGCGTGTGGGTCCACTGTCCCCACGGGCCAGGGGACCTGTGTGAGTGCCGCAAGCCGGCTCCCGGTATGGTGCTCCGCGCCGCCGAGCAGCTGGGAGTGCCGCCAAGCAGGTGCGCGGTCATCGGGGACATCGGCTCCGACATCGGTGCCGCCGCCGTGGCCGGCGCCCGTGGCGTGCTCGTCCCCACGTCCGCCACTCGCCGCAACGAGGTCACCGCGGCCGCCGTGAGCGCTCCCGACCTGCTGACGGCCGTCGACCGGCTGGGTGTGCAGCTATGACCCGGCGCGTCCTCATCGCCAGGCAGGACAACCTCGGGGATGTGCTGCTCACCGGACCCGCGGTGCGCGCCGTCGCCGCCGCGGGCGCGCGCGTGACGATGCTCTGCGGACCACGCGGCTCCGCCGCGGCCGAGCTGTTGCCCGGCGTGTGCGAGGTGATGGTGTGGCGAGCCGACTGGATCGATCCCGACCCAGACCCCATCTGCCGCGCGCATCTCGATGACCTCCTCGACAGCATGGCCGCGGGCCGCTTCGACGAGGCACTGATCCTCACCTCCTTTCACCAGAGCCCGCTGCCGCTCGCCCTGCTCCTGCGCATCGCCGGCGTTCCGCGCATCGCGGCGATCAGCGAGGACTATCCGGGCTCCCTGCTCGATGTGCGCGCTCAGGTCGACGACGACCTGCACGAGGTCATGCGCGGCCTGTCACTGGCCGACGCCTGCGGCTACAGCCTGCCGGACGACGACGACGGCCGGCTCCGGATCGAACGCAAGAGCGGGCTGGATCCGCGGGCCGCAGCGATGACTCCCTATGTCGTGGTGCATCCGGGCGCGTCCGTGCCGGCCCGCGCCTGGGCTGCGCGCCGCCACGCCGAGCTCGTTCGGCTGCTGAGCGAGCGGGGACGCAACGTGCTCGTCACGGGCAGCGCCGAGGAGCGCGATCTCACGGCCGCGCTCTGCCGCGGGGCAGATCCCGCGCGCGTCTGTGATCTCGGTGGCGCGACGGACCTCGGCGAGCTGGCGGAGGTGATCGCGGCGGCGGAGGCGATCGTCGTCGCCAACACCGGTCCGGCGCATCTGGCCGCTGCAGTCGGCACATCCACAGTCTCGGTCTACGCGCCCACCGTCCCATCGGTGCGCTGGCATCCCTGGTGCGTACCCTTCGAACTGCTCCATCGGGAGGTGCCGTGCGCCGGCTGCCGAGCGCGACAGTGTCCTGTTCAGGGTCATCCCTGCGTCGATGAGGTGACGGCGGAGATGGCCGCCGGGGCGATCGCGCGACTCACGCACCGTCCTGCAGCGCCGCGACCGGTCCACGGCACGCAGCGGGACCCGGTGGAACCGGTGCCGGCATGAGGGTCCTGCTCTGGCACGTGCATGGCTCATGGACGACGGCCTTCGTCCAGGGCAGCCACGAATACTTCGTTCCGGTACTCCCCGAACGCGGCCCGGACGGACGCGGTCGCGCGCGCACCTGGCGGTGGCCGCCGGCGGTGCGCGAGGTCACCCCCGCGGAGATGCACGACCTCGAGCTCGACGCGCTCGTGCTCCAGCGCCCTGACGAGCTCGCGCTCGCCGAGCGGTGGCTCGGGCGCCGACCCGGCCGCGAACTGCCCACGGTCTACGTCGAGCACAACGCTCCGCAGGGGCGCATCGGCGACATGCGCCACCCGGTTGCCGACATGCCATGGCTGACGCTCGCGCACGTGACGCACTTCAACTCGCTGTTCTGGGACGCAGGCTGCACGGCAAGCCGCGTGATCGAGCATGGCATCGTCGACCCGGGCTACCGCTATACGGGCGAGCTGCCCCGAGCGGCGGCGGTAATAAACGAAGCCCGCAGGCGCGCGCGCGTCACCGGCACCGACCTGCTGGGGCGGCTGGGCTCACGGACGCCGATCGACCTGTTCGGGATGGACGCCGGCGCGCTCGGTGGAATCGAGGACGTGCCGCAGTCGAGGCTCCACGACGAGATGGCCCGCCGGCGCGTGTATCTGCATCCGATCCGCTGGACCTCACTCGGGCTTTCGCTGATCGAGGCCATGCATCTCGGCATGCCGGTGGTCGCGCTGGCCACGACGGAGGCTCCAGAGGCCGTTCCACCCGAGGCGGGCGTGACCTCCACGCGCGTGGAGGTGCTCGCCCAGGCGATCCGCGAGCTTGTCCACGATCGTGACCGCGCCGTCCGGGCGGGCAGGGCGGCGCGGGTCGCCGCCCTGCGCCGCTACGGCCTCGGGCGATTCCTCGGCGACTGGGATGACCTCCTGCAGGAGGTCACAGCATGAGGGACCTTCAAAAGCTCGCGATCGCCATGGTCTCCGAGCACGCCAGCCCGCTCGCCGCTCTCGGGGGCGTCGACGCCGGCGGCCAGAACGTCCACGTCGCCGAGCTCTCGCGCGCAGTCGCGAGGATGGGCGCCCGGGTCGTGGTGCACACGCGCCGTGACGAGCCGCAGCTGGCGGAGTGGGTCCCGCTCGCACGAGACGCTGACGTCCATCACGTCGACGCCGGCCCGGCGCGGCCGATGTCCAAGGACGAGCTGCTGCCGTACATGGATGCCTTCGCCGAACGCCTGCACGAGCGCTGGCGCGAGGAACGGCCCGACGTCGTGCACGCGCACTTCTGGATGTCGGGCATGGCCGCCATGAAAGCCGCGCGCCCACTGGGGATACCGGTCGTGCAGACCTTTCACGCGCTCGGCACGGTCAAGCGCCGCTACCAGGGCGAGCGAGACACCAGCCCGGCCTCCAGGCTGGACGTCGAGCGGGACATCCTCAGGCACGCCGACCACGTCATCGCAACATGCACCGACGAGGTGTTCGAGCTCATCCGCCTCGGCGCCTATCGCGGCCGGCTGACGGTGATCCCGTGCGGCGTGGATCTGCAGCTGTTCACGCCAGAGGGACCACGCGCCCAGCGCACTCCGGGCGGCATGCGCGTGGTGACGGTGGGGCGCCTCGTCGAACGCAAGGGCATCGGCAACGTCATAACGGCGCTGACTCGGCTGGCGGACGTCGAGCTGATCATCGCCGGCGGCCCCGATCGCAGTTGCCTTGCTCAGGATGTCGACGCGAGACGCCTGCAGGCGCTGGTGCAAGAGGAAGGCGTCGCCGATCGCGTCACGTTGTGCGGGCGTCTGGAGCGAGATGGCGTGGCGCGCATGATCCGGTCGGCGGATGCGGTCGTCGCCGTGCCGTGGTATGAGCCGTTCGGCATCGTGCCGCTGGAGGCGATGGCGTGCGGCGTGCCGGTCGTGGCCTCTGCGGTGGGCGGCATGGTGGACACCGTCCTCGACGACGTCACCGGCGTGCACGTCCCGCCGCGCGATCCCGAGCGACTGGCCGAGGTGCTGGCAGCTCTGCTGGCCGACGACGCGCGCCGAGCTGGCTACGGCCGCGCCGGCGTAGATCGCGCCAGGCGGCTATATGACTGGGGCAGGATCGGCGCCGCCACGATCGAGGTCTACGCGAGCCTGGCCTCCCGCCGGCGAGGACGGGCGGCGCGGCAGGCCTGCGGACTGGACTGCGCCCGCGGCGGCATGCGGCATCTCGGCTTGCTCAGGGGGGCGCTCGATCGACTCGAGCCGGAGGTCGAGCTGGTGGAGGAGTGGGGGGAGCAGCTGGCGGGCGTCATGCTCGCGGGTGGGCGCCTGCTCGCGGTCGGTAACGGCGGCAGCGCCGCGCAGGCGCAGCATCTGACGGCCGAGCTCGTCGGCCGCTTCCAGACCGAGCGCTGCCCGCTCAGCGCGCTCTGCCTGCACGCCGACAGCTCCTCGTTCACCGCCATCTGCAACGACTATGGTCCCGACGAGGCGTTCGCCCGGCAGGTCAGGGCACACGGGCGGGACGGGGACGTCCTGCTGGCGATCTCGACTTCAGGGGAGAGCTCGAACGTGCTTGCGGCCGTTCGGGCGGCGCAGGAGATCGGCGTGCGGACCTGGGCGATGTGCGGTCCGGCCCCGAGCTCGCTCGCGGCCCTCTGCGACCAGGCGCTGAGCGCCGACGCCGACTCAACGGCGACCGTTCAGGAGATACACATGGTCGCGACCCACCTCCTCTGCGCCGCCGTCGACCGCGAGGTGGCCCTGCGGCGTCACTCGCTGACACACGAGGCCGCGCTCGCATGAGCGGGCGTAACGCCATGCGCCGGGAGCGCCGGTGAAGCCCCTGCTCGTGATCGGCGACGCGCTCCTGGACCGCGACCTGGAGGGCCGCTCCGACAGGGACTGCCCGGACGCGCCCGCGCCGGTCGTCGACGAGCAGGCGCGTCTCAGCCGGCCCGGCGGCGCGGCCCTGGCTGCCGCCCTGGCGGCGGCAGACGGGCGGGCGGTCACCCTCATCACCGCTCTCGGGGACGACGAGCCCGGCTGCGAGCTCGCCGGCCTGCTGGAGAGCGGCGGCGTCGAGGTGCTCGACCTCGGGCTGGCGGGCGCCACGCCGGAGAAGATCCGCGTGCGCGACCGTGGGCGCACGCTCGTGCGGATAGACCGCGCGGAACCAGGGGCCCCGCATGGACCGCTCACGGCGGCCGCGCGCGCCGCAATCGGCTGGGCTGAGACCATCCTCATCTCCGATTACGGCCGCGGATTGAGCGAGCAGCCAGCATTACGCGACGCGCTCGCCGTCGCGGCGCGCGGCAAGGACGTCATCTGGGACCCGCATCCGCGCGGGCCGGCTCCGGTTGCCGGGGTCGCGCTGGCCACGCCCAACAGCGCGGAGGCGCAGGAGTTCGCCGCGGGTGCGCCCCAGCGATCCTTCGGCGCCAAGGCGGCCGATACCTGGGGAAGGCAGCTCGCGACACGCTGGCGGGCTCGTCACGTCTGCGTCACCTGCGGCCCCGACGGTGCCGTCCTGTGCGGCGGCGATCGCTCTGTGTCGGTCCCAGCTCGGTCAGTGTGCGATGGAGATTCCTGCGGCGCGGGAGATCGGTTCGCCGCGGCTGCCGCGGGCGGCCTGGCGGACGGCTCCAGCGTGATCGACGCGGTGCGCCGCGGGGTACAGAGCGCGAGCGACTTCGTGGCGCGTGGCGGAGCGAGCGGATGGGCTGCACGCATCAACAGCGCCCGCCCGGGTCAGAGCTGGACCCAGCCCGGGGCGCCCAGGCCCGCGCCAAGCGCGGGCACGCTCGCGGCGGCGGCTCACGCGCAGCGCGGCACGGTCGTCGCCACGGGAGGATGCTTCGACCTCCTGCACGCCGGTCACATCAGCATGCTGCAGGCCGCGCGTGCCCTCGGCGACCGCCTGATCGTGTGCCTGAACTCCGACGCATCGGTCTCGCGGTTGAAGGGCCCCGGCCGCCCGCTCGTGAGCGAGGGCGACCGTGCACGCGTGCTCGGGGCGCTCGCGTGCGTCGATGCGGTGGCGGTCTTCGACGAGGACACCCCGCGACGGGTGCTGGCCGAGCTGCGACCAGACGTGTGGGTCAAGGGTGGCGACTACGAGGACCGCAACATGCCCGAGCGCGAGGTCGTGGAGAGTTGGGGGGGTCGCGTCGTGACGCTCCCGTACGTGGAGGGGCATTCGACGAGTCGACTCTTGAAGGAGGTGGTCGGGCGTGGGGCACGCTGATCTCGGGACGGTGATCGTGACGGGTGGCGCGTCGGGTCTCGGAGCGGCGGTGTGCGAGGCCATCGGCGAGGCGGGGGGGACCCCGGTTGCACTAGACCGCAACCGCCCGGCGGGTGGGCGCGCCTGGCGGGAGGTCGACCTGGCCGACACGCGCCGGGCGGAAGCCGTCGTCGAGCAGGTCGCCCAGGAGCACGGCGGCCTGGATGCTGTTGTCACGGCGGCGGGGATGGATGCCTGCGGTGTGCTCGACGACGTGCCAGCCGACGAGTGGGAGCGCGTCGTGATGGTGAACCTGCTTGGAACGGTCGCTGTCGTGCGCGCCGCGCTCGGTCACCTGGAGCGGGCGAGGGGACGCGTCGTGACCGTCGGGTCCACGCTTGGGCTGCGCGTTCTGAGCGACGCGAGCGCCTACTGCGCGAGCAAGTTCGGGGTCGTCGGCTTCACGCGCTCGCTCGCCCTCGAGACCGCCGGCAGGGTTGGCGTCACCCTGCTGATTCCGGGCGGCATGCAGACGGCCTTCTTCGACGGGCGTGACGAGAAGTACAAACCTGCCGCCGACGCGGTGCTCGCCCCGCCGCGGGACGTCGCCACGGCCGTCGTCTTCGCGCTGCGACGCCCGCCGGGTATCGAACTTCGCGAGCTCGTGGTGTGCCCGGCGCAGGAGACCTCCTGGCCATGAGCGCTCGTTTGGCGCCGTGGCGCTGAGGCGCCCCGTGCTGCTGGTGCTGCGCGCGCTCGGGCTCGGCGACCTGCTCACCGCGGTGCCCGCGCTGCGGGGTCTGGCCGCCGCCTTTCCGGCCCATCGGCGCCTGCTCGCCGCGCCGCGGCAGCTCGCGCCACTGCTGCAGCTGATTCGGGGCATTGACGGGGAAGAGGTCGTCGAGCGAATCGTCGACGTGCGCGGGCTCGCCGCGCTGCCAGCAGACCTCGGCCGGGTGGCGATCGCTGCCAATCTCCATGGGCGAGGGCCGCAGAGCCATCGTCGGCTGCTCGAGCTCGCGCCCGAGCGCCTGCTCGCTTTCGCGCATCCGGATGTCCCGCGGTCCCTCGCGGGGGCTCGATGGATGACCGGCGAGCACGAGGTGCAGCGATGGTGTCGCATGCTCGCCGATGCCGGCGTGCCGTGCGATCCCCGCGCGCTGGACATCGAGCGCCCGGAGCCTGGCGAGCGCGAGTGGCCTGTGGCAGCGCACGGCGCCACCGTGCTGCATCCGGGAGCGGCCAGCGGCGCCCGCCGCTGGCCCGCGGAGCGCTGGGCAGAGCTCGCGCGGGCCGAGGCCCGTTCCGGGCGCACGGTGCTCCTCAGCGGCGGCCCGGCGGAGGTCCCCCTCGCCCGGAGCATCGCACGCAGCGCCGGACTGTCGAGCGGCGTAGTGCTGGCAGGGCGAACCGGCGTGGGTGATCTCGCCCTCGTCGTGGCGGCGGCCGGGCGGGTGGTGTGCGGCGACACCGGCGTTGGGCACCTCGCAACGGCTCTGCGCACGCCGTCGGTGCTGCTGTTCGGACCGGTCGCGCCGCAGGAGTGGGGTCCCCCGCCAGAGCGCTCGCGCCACCGCGTCCTGTGGACGGGCAGGCGCGGCGACCCGCACGCCGGCTCCGCCGACCGTGGCCTACTCGAGATCACGGTGGCGGACGTTCTCGTCGCGCTCGAGCAGCTCGACGGCCATGCTGCTCGCGCCGCCCGCGTGGAGGGGCCGCCGCGCGGGAAGGCGCCCGACCGCGTAGTGGAGGGGCGGGTCATCGTTCGAGAAGACGCAGATCGCGTTCCAGGCTCCGGCTGACGGGACGCCGTTCGGCGAGGATCCGGGGGGCGTCGCGGAGTGCCGCGACCAGCGCGGCGCGGGCGTGCACGTCCCCCACCGCGGTTGCTGCGAGCGAGGCGGTCTGTGCGAGAGCGCGAACGAACGATCGGCGTAGCCATGAAAACCAGAGGTCGTTTCGCATCACCTGGTAGCGGCGGGCGCCGGCGTCACTGCGCCGCCGGGCAGGGTGGTGGTGCGCCGTGACATCGGGCACGTATGCGAGCTGGTGGCCTGCGTCGGCCAGATCGACGGCGAGGAGCTGCTCCTCGCCGCCGACTCCGTCGCACGGCCGAAAGCCGCCGACGGCTTCGAAGGCCGACCGCCGGACGATCGCGCCGCACGCGAGGAAGCCGAGGACAGCGCGTCCGGGTACGCCCGGCACCGAGCCGAGGGGGCTCTCGGCCATCACCGCACAGGTGGGATCGAGCGTTTGCGCCGACCCCACGAGGATGCGCGCTGCCACCAAGGCCAGCCGGGGGTTGGCGTCGAGGAGGTCGGCGCCTCGCCGCAGCGCTCCGTCGCTCCACCACGAGTCATCGTCGCTGAAGGCGACATACGGAGACTTCGTGGCCTGCACGCCCACGTTGCGCGCGGCCGCGCCCAGGTTGCGCTCCAGGGCGATCAACGTGGTCGCCGAAAAGCGCTCGCGCACAACGGCGAGCGTCTCGTCGCGCGAGGCGTTGTCGACGACGATCACCTCGGGGCGCTCCTGCAGGGCGTTGAGTCGCTCGAGGCTGCAGGCGAGCTCGGCGGCACGATCTTGCGTGATCGTCACCGTGGCGATCCGGACGTCCCGCCGCCCTGAATCGCCCGCTCCCACGCCGCCCACCATCGGCTCAGCTCGCGATTTCACCAGCGGAGCCCGTGCTGCCTTCGACGGTCACTTAGGACCGCTACCCAGCCGACGCCGTCGCCAAGCACGGCGCCGGGGCCGGCGTCGGTTGAAGGCCGTACGCGCGGGTAGGGGTGGAACTCCGATGCGGATCGGCTACTACCTATCCAGCGAGGAGTGCGGCCCCGGCGAGCTGGTACGCCAGGCGCGGCTCGCCGAGGCGGCGGGCTTTGAGGGGCTGTGGATCTCCGACCACTTCCACCCGTGGAACGACGAGCAGGGCCATAGCCCGTTTGTCTGGTCGGTCATCGGCGCCATCGCCGAGGCCACCGAGCAGATGAGGCTCACGACGGCCGTCACCTGCCCGATCATGCGCATTCACCCGGCGATCGTCGCCCATGCCGCGGCGACCTCAGCCGTCATGCTCGACGGTCGCTTCGCGCTTGGGATCGGCACTGGAGAGGCGCTGAACGAGCACATACTCGGTCACCGCTGGCCGCCGGCGGACGTGCGCCTGGAGATGCTCGCCGAGGCGGTGCAGGTCATCCGCACGCTCTGGCAGGGAGGCATGCAGAGCCATCGAGCGCGCTACTACCGGGTGGAGAAAGCCCGGGTCTACGACCTTCCCGATCACCCGCCGCCGATCATCATCTCGGGCTTCGGCCCGCGATCGACGGCACTCGCGGCGCGGATAGGGGATGGCTTCTGCACGACCTCGCCGGCAAAGGACGCCGTCGAACTGTTTCGCCGCGAGGGCGGCGACGGCAAGGTCGTTGCCGGCGGAATGAAGGTGTGCTGGGACGAGCGTGAGGACAGGGCTCGCGCGACCGCTCACCGTCTGTGGCCGACCGAGCAGCTGCCGGGCGAGCTTGCACAGATGCTTCCAACGCCGTCGCACTTCGAACAGGCGTCGCAGCTCGTGAGCGAGGAGATGGTCGCCGAGGTGGTTCCCTGCGGCCCGGACCTCGAGCGCCACGTGCAGGCGATCGAGCGCTACGCCGACGCCGGCTTCGACGAGGTCTATGTGCAGCAGATCGGCGGCGCCGAAGAGCGCTTCTTTGAGACCTATGCCAGCGAGGTGCTTCCGCGCTTCACCGGCAAGGACGTCCGGCGACCCGCCGGGGACGCACGGGAGGGGAGGGCTGCCGGGGCGCCGGGCTAGGATCTCGCTCTGGATGGTGGCCGTCGCTGCGGGTGGCGAGGTACCGGCGATGATCTACTATCCCGGTTGGCCAGCGTCTGCATGAGCGGGGGCGGGCAGTCGAGGACGACGGAATGCACCCGGCACTGTCAGCGGCCGGGCCAGTCCGGCTGATTGCGGCCCTTGCGCCGCTCACCTGCAGGAGCGACCACGCCCGCGAATCCCAAAGCCATCGGTGAACTGACTGTCGCTTCCGAGCGGCATGGCGACCGCCAGCTGTTGACGCTCTCCGGCGAACTGGACCTCACGTCCGCCGGGCAGCTCACGCGAGCGGTCGCGGGCGCCTGCAAGGGCGACGCGGATGAGCTGGTAGTGGATGTTGGCGGCCTGACGTTCATCGACTCGACGGGCCTGCGGGCGCTCCTCAACGGCAAGGAGTTGTGCGAGGCGAGTGACCGCGCCTTCTCGCTCGCGCCGGACGAGCAGAAGGTGCTCCCCCAGGTCCGCCGCCTGCTCGAGGTGACGGGGCTGCTGAGCAGGCTGCCGTTTCGCGCGGACGGCACGAGCGGCGGCGACCGCGGCGTTTAATACCGGATCCTCAGCGCGCTCACTCCTTGGCGGTGGCGGCCACCCGTGACTCCTCAGTGAGACGGGTGGCGTCCCTCGATGAGCTCGACGGCATGGGGGAGAGCCTCCAGAAGCGTCTCGCCGACCTGCTCGATGCTCGCCGGACTCCCCGGGAAGTTCACGATCAGGGTCCCGCGACGGACCCCCGCGAGCCCGCGGGAGAGCATCCAGTTGGCGGTGTGAGGACTTGACGCGGCGCGCATGGCCTCGGCGATGCCGGGAACCTCGCGCTCGACGACCGCCGCGGTCGCCTCTGGCGTGACGTCGCTCGGCGCGACGCCGGTCCCTCCGCTCGTGAGAACGAGTGCGCAGCGCTCGTCATCGGCCCAATGGCGCAGCCGCGCTTCGATGCTCGCGCGGTCGTCCGCGATGACCTCGCGCCCGACGAGCCTCGCGCCCAAGCGCTCGGCGAGCTCGCACAGTCGGGCGCCGCTCTCGTCCTCGCCCCTGCCCGCGGCCTTGGAGGTGCTGATCGTGATGACGGCCGCGCTGAGCGTTGAGTCCCGCCCCTGCTCCTGCGGGGTCGCCTGCCCCGGTTCGTGGTCGTGGTCCCCGCGCCCCTCCGGGTCGGGTTGGTCCCGGCGATAGTCGCTGCGTCCGCCGCGCTTCTCGAGCAGCACGATCTGCTCGATCTCGACGCCGCGCTCGAGGCCCTTGACCATGTCGTAGACCGTCAGCGCGGCCACGGCGCACGCCGTCATCGCCTCCATCTCGACACCGGTGCGCGCAACGGTGCGCACCTCGCTGACGAGCTCGACGATCCCAGTCTCGACGTCGACGTCCGCGCTCAGGTCGACGAGCGTCAGCGCGAGCGGATGCGCGAGCGGTATCAGCTGCGCCGTCTGCTTCGCCGCCTGGATCCCGGCCAGGCGTGCGACCGCCAGAACCTCCCCCTTCGGGGCGTTACCGCTCTGGACAGCGCGCGCGCTGCTCGCGGACATGCGCACACGCGCGCGCGCCCGGGCGATGCGCTCGCTGACCTCCTTGGCGCCGACGTCCACCATTCGCGCGTCACCGGCGTCGTCGACATGGGTCAGGCGCTTGCCGCTCAGCCGACCCACGTCCCCTCTCCATCGGCGACCTGTTCGCGCTTCCAGATCGGCGCCTCGGCCTTGATGCGATCGATCGCCGCGCTCGCGCCCGCGAAGGCTTCGGCGCGATGTGGCGCGGAGACCGCAACGATCACGCTCGGCTCGCCGAGCGCGACGCCGCCAACTCGGTGCTCTACCGCGGCGGCGCACAGGCCGTGGGCCGAGATGCAGTCGCGCATTATCTGCTCGATGCGCTGCTCGGCCATCCCTACGTAGGCCTCGTAGTCCAGCCTCGGCACCTGTCGTGTCATCCCCTCAAAGACGACGATCGCCCCGGCACGGCTGTCGGCGACCGCCCGCGACAGGCGCTCGATCGAGAGCGGCTGCTCGCTCACGCGCACGTGCAACGGCTCCCGGCTCTCGCCGCCGCCAGCCGGCTCGCCGCCTCCGCCGCTCACCGGCGGGATCAAGGCGAGCTCGTCACCCGGCGCGAGCGTCGTCTCTGCAGTTGCGTAGTCGCGGTTGACCGCCATCTGGACCGGCAGCCGGCCCAATAGCTCCCCGAGGGGCGGCAGCTCGGAGAGGGCGCGCAGGGCGTCCGCAACAGTTGCCCCGTCGCTGAGGTGCAGCTCGACGGAGTCGCGGCCAGCGCGTTCGCGGAGGATCGCGAACAGGCGGATATGGACCACCATCTCCGGAGGATCCGCGCCGGGGCTCATCCGACGGCTCCCCATCGCCTCCACAGGGGCTCGATCCGCACGCGTTCTCCGGCGCGCACGCCCGTCGCCTCGCTGGGCACGATCGCCAGGGCGTCCGCGCCGAGCATCGACGTGAGGATGTGCGATCCCTGCGCTCCTGTCGGCTGCGCATGCCAGCCGTCCTCGCGAGCGCTCAGCCTGCAGCGCACGGCGTGGGCGCGCCCAGGCGCCTTGGTGTAGTCGCGGTCGATCACCGCCGTGGCGCGATGGTCTGCGTCGCTTGCTCCCATCAGCGCACGCAGCGCGGGCCCGACGAGCAGCACGAACGTCACCATCGCCGAGACGGGGTTCCCCGGCAGCCCGAAGACCAGCTTGCCCGAGAGCGTTCCAAACCACGCCGGGCGCCCCGGCTTCAGCGCCAGCCCCCAGAACACCTCCTGCGCACCGAGCTCCCGCAGTGCGGGCCTCACGTGGTCATGCTCGCCGACCGAGACGCCGCCGCAGATCACGGTCACGTCGGCACCGGCGACGGCCCGTGCCACGCTCTCTCGGGTTGCCTCCGGGTCGTCGCGCACGATCGCCGCGCTGGCCGCCTCGCCGCCGGCAGCGCACGCGAGCGCCGAGATCGAGAAGGTGTTCGAATCCCGCACGCCGCCCGGGCGCATCGGCTCGTTCGGGCCGAGCAGCTCGTCTCCGCCGACCACGACGGCCACGCGCGGTCGCCGCGCACAGCTCACGCGATAGCGAGCAAGCGAGCCGAGCACCCCGAGCTCGGCTGCTCCGAGGACCGCGCCTCGCTCCATGACCGTCTCGCCGGCACGGATGTCATCGCCAGTTCGCCTCACGTCCTGTCCAGGGGCCGCGGCGGCAGCGATCTCCACCCGATCCCCAGCGGCGTGCGTGTCCTCGACTCGCACCACGGCGTCGGCACCCGCCGGGAGCACAGCGCCGGTGGAGATCGCGATCGCGCTCCCGGCGGGCAGCGCCCCCGCCGCCGGCGCCCCCGCACGGGACTCGCCGCTCACTCGCAGGGCGATCGGCTGCAAGGGCGACGCGCCGGCGAGATCCCCGGAGCGCACTGCGAAGCCGTCCATGGCGGAGCTGTCGAATGCGGGTACAGGCTCGTGCGCCGTGATGTCCTCGGCGAGCACGCGGCCGAGCGCCGCGACACCGAGCGGAACGGTCTCGCTCGCAAGCGGCGCGACGGAGGCGAGCACCCGACGCCGGGCGTCGTCGATCTCGACCAGCTGGCTGGCGCTCATCGCCAGCCACTGTAGTGCGAGACTCATCGACATGGCCGACCAGCGGGCGATCGTCGCCATTCTCGCCGGCGGGCGCGGAGCGCGCCTCGGCGGCGGCAAGCCGGCTGTCGCTCTCGGCGGGCGGCCGCTCATCTGCCGCCCGCTGCAGGCCGCCGCCGAGGCCGGCCTCGAGGCCGTCGTCGTGGCAAAGCCGAGCACCGTGCTCCCGCCGCTCGAGGTGCGCGTCCTGCGCGAGCCCGAGGAGCCTCGCCACCCCCTGTGCGGCGTGATCGCGGCGCTTCGATTCGCGGCCGCATCCGAGCGTCCCGCCGTTCTGACGCTCGGATGCGACATGCCGTTCCTAACGCCCCCGCTGCTCGCCTGGCTCGCCCGGCTGGACGGCGCGGCCATGGCACACGTCGATCGTCGAGCGCAGCCCCTGCTCGCCCGCGTCCCAGTCGATGGCCTGTCGCTGCTCGAGCGAGCCCTAGCCGGGCGACGCTCCTTGCGCGCGGCGCTGCTCGAGCTGGGGCCGAGCATGCTCGCCGAGGCGCAGCTGCAGCGCTTCGGGGATCCGCCGCGGCTCTGTTTCAACATCAACGACCGGGCCGACCTGCGCACGGCCGAGCATTGGCTCGCCGCCCCAGCCCGCTAGCCGCTCTCACCGTCGCCCGCCCGCGGAGCGGAGGCGCCGACGCGCTCGGCGGCCGCCAGCAGCTCCGCCAGCGGCAGGTCGGAGCGACCTGCGATCCAGCAGGCGAGCGGGGCGGCGGTACGCTCAGACGCATGCGCGGCCACCCCGGCGAGGTCCAGCAGCTCGGAGATCTCCTGCAGCGAGGGGCGCTGCACGCCGGTCTCGGCGGCGAAGGAGGCGATCCACTCGTCCCTGGTCACAGCCGCAGCTTAGTCGGATGCCCGCACGGCGATCGCGGGTAGCTTGAGGGGATGCTCGACCGCCTGCAACGGCCGCTGCGAGATCTGCGCATCTCCGTGACAGACCGCTGCAACCTGCGCTGTCCATACTGCATGCCGCGAGAGGTCTTCGGCGAGGGATTTCGCTTTCTCGCACGCGAGGAGCTGCTCAGCTTCGAGGAGATAACGCGCGTGGTCACGGTGATGGCCGCGTCCGGAGTCACCAAGATCCGGCTCACCGGTGGCGAGCCCCTGCTGCGCCGCGACCTCGAGCGCCTCGTGGAGATGCTGGCGCGCGTCGACGGAGTCTCGGATCTCGCACTGACGACGAACGGCCTGCTGCTCGCCCGCAACGCCGCACGGCTCAGGGATGCCGGCCTGGATCGCGTGACGGTGAGCCTCGATGCCCTCGACCCGGCCGCGCTGCGCTCGATGAGCGATTCTCCTGTCTCACCGGAGCGGATCCTCGAGGGCATCGAAGCCGCCGGCGACGCCGGGCTCGCGCCGGTCAAGGTCAACATGGTGGTCCGTCGCGGCCGAAACGACCACTCCGTGCTTGACATGGCCGCCCGCTTCCGTCACCGCCCCGAGATCATCCGTTTCATCGAGTTCATGGACGTCGGCTCAACCAACGGCTGGCATGCCGCGGAGGTCGTTCCGGCGGGCGAGATCCTTTCCACGATCGAAGCCCGCTGGCCGCTACAACCGCTCGCGCCAGCGCGGGAGGGGGAGGTGGCCACGCGCTACCGCTATCGCGACGGGGGCGGCGAGATCGGCCTGATCCATTCGGTCAGCGCGCCGTTCTGCGGCAGCTGCACCCGGGCGCGCCTGTCCGCCGACGGGCAGCTGTTCACATGCCTGTTTGCGCATGGTGGACATGACCTGCGCGGCGTGCTGCGCGGCGGCGGCGGCGACCTGGAGCTGGAGCGACGGCTGAGCGAGATATGGGAAGCGCGCAGCGACCGCTACTCGGCTGAACGCTCCGGTGAGTCGGACCCCCAGCCGGCCCCGAAGGTGGAGATGTCCTACATCGGTGGCTAGCCGGTACTCAGCGGAGGATGCGCGCGCATCCGAACCGGCGCCCGGCGCGCTGAAGCGGGTCGAGCGCGACGGCGAGAGCGACCTCGTGGCCGTCGAGGAGCCGCTCGAGATCCGGATCGGCGGAGAGCCGATCGCCGTGACGATGCGCACGCCCGGCCATGACGAGGAGCTGGCCGCGGGCTTTCTGCACGGAGAGGGCCTGATCGATGGCCCCCTGAAGGTCGGCCTGACGGATGATCTGGCCGCCAACACGGTCGAAGTGCACGGCAAGCTGGCCCGTCCGGTGCCCGCGCGCCGCTTCTACACCACGTCGTCGTGCGGAGTCTGCGGCAAGGGCGCGCTGGAGGAGGTTGCCGTGCACTGCAGCCCGCTGGCGCCCGGGCCGCGCGTGCCTCGCGCGCTGCTGGCCGAGCTGCCCGACCGCCTCGTGCAGCCCGGGTTCAGCCGGACGGGCGGGCTCCACGCGACAGGCCTGTTCGACGAAGCCGGCGAGCTGATCTGCGTACGCGAGGATGTCGGCCGCCACAACGCGATGGACAAGGTCGTGGGCTGGGCAGCGCTCGCCGGGCGGCTGCCGCTCGGCGGGCAGATCCTGTGCGTCAGCGGACGGCTGTCCTTCGAGCTGGTGCAGAAGGCGGCGGTCGCCGGTGCGCCGATCCTCGTCGGCGTGGGGGCCCCGACGTCACTCGCGGTCGAGCTCGCCGGCGAGCTGGGGCTGACCCTCTGTGGGTTCGCCAGGCGCCACACGGTGAACGTCTACACCGATGCCGATCGCGTGATCCCGCCGAGCTAGCCGCAGAGGAGACGCAGTACAATTGGGGCCACGTGTGTTCGCGTCGGACCGCTCCTAAGGTGAACGGGCACGAGAGCGAAACGCGGATCGCGCGTGGGGATCCAACCCGCCTCCTTCCTGCCATTCGCGCGATCCGCTCCGGAGGAAGGAGGCGAGAAGCGAGCCCGGCTTGTCCAGGTCCCTCGGTGACACGCCGACGACAGGTGCGCTGTCGTCTGCCATCTCCAACGCAACCGTCCGCCTTCTGAGTGAGTACACCGGTCGTGGACCCACCAAGGCCCGCACCTACATCACGGGCGACCTCATCACCGTCGTTCTACAGGACACGCTGACGAAGGGCGAGCGAGGCCTCGTGCGCAATGGCGAAGAGAGCCTCGTGCTGCAGAGCCGCAAGGCCTACCAGCAGACGATGAGCGCCGACCTCATCTCGACCGTCGAAGAGATCACCGGTCGCCGCGTCCTTGCGTTCTTGAGTGACAACCACATCGACCCCGACTACGCGATCGAGTCGTTCGTGCTCGCGCGCCGTGGTGATGACGCGGTGGTCGAGCACCCGCAGGCCGCGTCCGGCTGAACGAGCCGCGCTGGCGAGGCTTCGCGACCGCGAGCCGGGTCACCCAGAGCCGGGCCGTCCGCCGACGAGGCTCAACGGGAGGGGCGGCGGGGTTGCCTGCTCGGGAGCGATCCCGAACCGCTGCTCGTATTCGCCGTTGAGCTCTCGCCAGCCCGCCGGCGGGTAGCCGGCCTCCTCGGGCGCGGTGGTGACGGCGCGGTCGAGCGTCGCCGAGAGCGCGTCGAGGCAGAGGTGCCAGCCAGCGGCATCGCGGGCCGCCTTGAAGCGGTCGTCGAACGTATGGGTGAGCGTCAGCCGCGAACCCGGCGGGTCTGGCTCTATCTCCCAGCGCAGGGTGTCCTCGCCCCAGGTGTGGGCCAGCAGTCGCGGCGGCTCGCAGGCGGTCACGGTTCCGTCGGGCATGGGTGCAGCGGCGTTCGTGGAGATGAAGCTCACCGCCCCGCCGACCGTCGGCTCGAGCTTGAAGGGCGTCGGGTGCCAGTCCGACAGCTCGACGTCATCGGTAAGCGCGCGCCAGATGCGCTCGGGCGGATGGGCGAGGGTACGCTCGAAGCGAAGCGCCGGGCGCCCCGCCTCGTCTCGCAGCTCGGCATGCATCGTCTCGGACATTTCACTCCATTCGGTTGAGATGTCGTTCGAGGGCCCCGAGGCCGTCCTGCCACAGCCGCACGTACGGTGCAAGCCAGCGTTCGACGTCGACGAAGCCCTCCGGTCGCAGGGCATAGAGGCGTCGCTGGCCGTCGGCGCGACGCTCGACCAGCCCCGCTTCGCGCAGGATGCGCAGGTGTCGTGACGTGTTCGGCTGGCTGAGGCCGCTCCCCGCCACCAGGTCTCCGACCGGCCGCGGGCCTGCGATCAGGAGGTCGAGGATGTCGCGGCGCGCGGGCTCGGCAAGGACCGAGAACGTCGTCGTCATGGCCACACCTAATCAGACAGTTATATATCTGTCAACGAATATGTCTCGCGCATGTCGATTCCCGTCCCGGCCGTTCGTCTCAGAGGCGACAATAATCGCCAGCAAGGAGAACAACCCCATGCAATATCTGCTCCAGATCTACTCAAACGATTCGATGTCGACGTTCGACACTCTTCCCGAGGACGGCAAAGCCGCGGTGATGGGCGAGTACATGGCGATCTCCGGAGAGTCCGGAGTGATCGGCGGGGCGCAGCTTCAGCCGGCCGAGACCGCGACGACCGTCCGCGTCCAGGACGGGCACACCCTGACAACCGACGGCCCGTTCCTCGAGACCAAGGAGGCGCTCGGCGGCTACTACCTGTTCGAGGCCGACGATCTCGACGCGGCCATCGAGCTCGCCGCGCGCATCCCGGCCGCGCGCCTCGGCGGTGCGATCGAGGTCCGTCCGCTGGTGCAGCGCTGATAGAGGACCTCTTCCGCGAGCAGTGGGGTCGCGTCCTGGCCGCGCTGGTGGGCTTCCTCGGCGACTTCGATCTCGCCGAGGAGTCCGCCCAGGAGGCGTTCGCGATCGCCTCCGAGAGGTGGCCGCGCGACGGAACGCCGGCCAACCCGACCAGATGGCTCGTCGTCACAGCCCGCAACCGCGCGATCGACCGCATCCGTCGCGATCGGACGCTCGCGGCCAAGTCCAAGCTGCTCGACATCCCCGAAGCCGTGGAGGACGACATGGAAGAGCCATCGTTCACCGACGAGCGGCTCGAGCTGATCTTCACCTGCTGCCACCCGGCTCTGTCCACCGAGGCTCAGGTCGCGCTCACGCTACGCGCCCTCGGCGGCCTCAGCACGGAGGAGATCGCGCGCGCCTTCATCGTCCCGAGCGCCACGATGGCTCAGCGTCTGGTGCGGGCAAAGCGCAAGATCAAGGCCGCCGGCATCCCCTTCAGGATCCCGCCGCCCCACCTGCTGCCCGACCGCCTGACGGCCGTCCTGGCCGTCATCTATCTGATCTTCAACGAGGGCTACGACGGTCGGGTGGATCTCGCCGAGCAGGCCATCCGCCTTGGGGGGTCGCTGGCGGAGTTGATGCCCGACGAGCCGGAGGTATGCGGCCTGCTCGCCCTCATGCTCCTCCACGACTCCCGGCGGGAGGCGCGCCTGCGCGACGGGGAGCTCGTCCTGCTCGCCGACCAGGATCGCGCGTTGTGGGACTGGCCGCAGATAGAGACCGGGCGCGCGGCGCTGGAGCGGGCGCTGGCGCTGCACGGGCGCGGGCCCTACGTGGTCCAGGCAGCGATCGCCTCGCTGCATGCCGCACCGAGCAGCGACTGGCCGCAGATCGCCGCGCTCTACGGCGAGCTCGCGCAGCTGACGCGCTCGCCGGTGATCGAGCTGAATCGCGCGGTCGCCATCGCTGAAGCCCAGGGAGTCGAGCGTGGGCTGGAGGCGATCGACGGCTTGGACCTCGACGGCTATCCGTACCTTCACGCCACGCGCGCCGACTTCCTGCGCCGGCTCGGCCGGCGGCCCGAGGCTGGCGTGGCATACCGCCAGGCGCTCGAGCTGACCCGCTCGGGACCCGAGCGGCGCTTTCTCGAACGTCGCCTCGCGGAGCTCGAGACCTAGTCTCGCTCACCGCCCCGCGCGGCCAGGTCGTTACACGAGCATGTCGTCGGCGCTGGCGATGATGCGTATGTGCTCGCCGGCTCCGCTCACGGCGAGCAGGCGTTTGACCTGCTCGGAGCCAGGGGTCATCGCGAACTCGCGATCCGCCTCCTGGCAGCGTTCGCGAGCCCAGAGGACGACCCGCAGTCCGGTCGAGTCGATGAACTGAAGCTCTTGCATGTCGAGCACGAGCATCGGCTTGCCATCGACGTCCGCCTGCTCGATCGCAGCCTGCAGGGCCGGCGCATTGGCCATGTCCAGTTCGCCCTCGAGTGCGATCACGATGCGATCGGACTCACGGCGAACATCGATCTGCAGTTGGTCAGCTACCCCCATAGCGCTTAGTTTAGCCCCAGCACAGTGGCGTTTTGCAACTGGGAACCGCGCGCCGGTGGTCGGCGAGGCGCTGGACGGCGAGGCTCGGTCGCTGTCAGGCTCGCCCGTCGGGGCTCGACAGCCGCGCACCGATCAGGGCGATGTCGTCCCGAAGGCGATGATCGGCTCGCCGGGAGGCGATCTGCACGACATGCTCGAGCAGCCCGCCGAGCGTCAGCTTCGGCCCCTCTCTGACCAGCTCGAACAGCCCGTGCTCCCCGAGCTGCTGGCCGGATGCGCCCGCCTCGACGACGCCGTCGGTGTAAAGGAGCAGCGTCTCTCCGGGGTAGAGCTCGGCCTCGGTCTCGCTGAGGTCGAGCGGATCGAGCACTCCCAGCAGCGTGCCAGGCCGTCCGACCTGCTTGGGCTCGCCGCTCGCATCGATGATCAGCGGAGGTGGATGGCCCGCCAGCACCACCTTCAGTCGTGCCCGCTCGGAGGAAGGCTCGACGCTGACCAGGCACACGGTGCAGAGGTCCGCCCCGAGCGGCTGGCGGCGAAGCGCGTCGTGAAGCACGGCGAGCATGCCCGAAGGAGACTGGCCGAGCATTGCGGCCGTGCGCAGCGTGTGCCGAGCCAGCGCAGTGACTCCCGCGGCCCGCGGTCCCTTGCCGCAGACGTCGCCGATCACGAGTATCCAGCGGCCCTCGCCGTAGGCGAAGACGTCGTAGAAATCGCCGCCGACGTCGTTGAGCTCGCCGGCCGCGTTGTAGAGGGCCTGCAGCGCAAGCCCGGGGATCTCCGGCAGCGACTCCGGCAAAAGCGCCGCCTGGAGAATGTCCGCGATGCGCATGCGCTCGGTGTAGAGGCGCGCGCTTTCAACCGCCGTCCCGGCACGCCGGCCCAGCCGCACGGCGAGTCCGAGGTCCGCCTCGGTAAGCCGCCGGCCCGACTCCGCGCTGACGAGGGTGATTGCGCCCAGCGTCCTCGCCGGGGCAGCCAGCGGAACGATGATCACAGCCGTTGCGCCGATCGCGCTCAGCAGCCTGAGATGCTCGTCGTCGCGGGCGTATGCGGCGAGGGCCTCCGGCCTGATATCGGTCACGATCCGGGCCTGCCCGGTGCGGATCACGTCGGGCACACCCGAGTGCTCGTCAAGGGCCGGCCTGTAGTCGCGGTTCAGATGCTCGGCCAGCGCGAGCTTGTCGGGGTCGCTGTGGTGCACCGCCACGCGTTCGAGCTCGCCGTGCTCGTCGATGACGTCCACCGCGCACCAGTCGGCGATCTGCGGCACGGCGAGTGCGGCGATGCGCTGGAGCGTCTCGGCGTAATCCATCGAGGAGGCGAGCACGCGGCTGGCCTCCGCCATGAAGCTTTCCGCGAGCTGCACCCGCTTGACCTCGGTGATGTTCTCCAGCACATTGACCGCGTAGAGCACCTGACCGGTCTGCGGGTCGCTGATCGGCGAGCTGCGGACGACGAGCCACCGCTCGTCTCCGGTCGCGCGAACGACGTTTCTGACGAGCAGCGGCTCCGGCAGCTCGCCGGCGAACAGGCGCCTGCCGGGCATGTCGTTGGAGTCCAGCTCGACGCCGTGCTCGTCGCAGATCAGAAAGCGCGACATGACCTCGCCCGGTCGGGACGCCGTCAGCTCGCCGGCCGAGGCCAGCCCCAGCAGATCGGCGGCGGCGCGGTTGGCGAAGATCGTGTTTCCCTCCTCGTCCTCGACGGTGATCGCCTCCGCGAGGTTCGCGAGAATCGCCTCCAGGCGCCGCTCCACGGCACGCAGGTCCGAGAACAGGCTCGCGTTGTCGATCGCGAGGGCGGCGCGTCTGGCGAGCTCACCGCCGAGCTCCAGCTCTTCGTTGCCGTAGGGCTCGCAATCGCCGAGTCGCAGCAGCGAGAGGGTGCCCAGCGTGCGCCCGCGCGCGAGCAGCGGCGCGACGACGGCCGAACGGTAGTCGTTGTCGATCATGAAATCCGCGTGCGCTGCGCTCTGGGCGAAGCCCTTGAGCCTCGCGCTGCTCATCTTGGCAAGCAGCTCCGATTCGCCACTGCGGATCACGCGGGCGACCGGGTGATTGCCGTCAGGGTCGACCGGGTGACGCCGGCGCAGCTCCCCGAGGCCGTGCGCGATGCGCTCATCGTCAGCCGCAACGGCGACCTTCCTGATCGATCCGTCGTCGTCGAGCAGGTCGATGACGCAGAGATCCGCCAGCCGCGGAACCGTAAGCCTGGCGACCTGCCCGATCGTGGTCGTCACGTCGAGAGACGTCGCGAGCACCGCGCCGGCCTCGAGCAGCAGCTCGATGGCGACATCGCCGCTCGGGTGCTGGGGGTGGGTGATCAGATCCTCGCGGCTTTGCGCCATTCCATGCTCTCCGGGCTGGTGCTCGCCGAAGTCAGTATCGCAACGTCACAGGCTGTGACTGCACACCGGATCGCGTCACAGCCGACCGGCGCTCGCGCGTGATGAAACGTCCCCTACTCGCCGCGAGCGGCGGTTTGCCTCCATGCATTCCCTGTACCCGACCGCCGGCTTTCAGAAACGATCTGGGGCGGCCGCGCTTAGCACGAGCACGCCGGCATGCGCCGTCTTCAGGGCGCTCGCCCATCGCCCGTCATTCACCGTCGAGCAGATCCATGACCGCGCTCTCGATGCGCCTGCGCGTGCGCTGGTCGGCCATGTCCGGTCCGTCGGGCAGGCGCTCGATCAGCGGCGCGATCGTCCTGCCGGTCTGGAACCGGTCGATCACGCGGGGGTCGACGTAGGAGGCGCGACAGACGGCCGGCGTGTTGCCGAGATAGGCGGCGACCGTCCGTATCGAATCGGTGACGGCGCGCTGGCGGGCGGCCGTGCTGTTTGCCTTCGGTGCGCGCGCCGCAAGCGCGACCGCGGCGAGGACAGTTGCGTTCCAGGTCCTGAAGTCCTTCGCCGAGAAGTCCCCGCCGCACGCCGACTTGACGTAGGCGTTGACCTCCTCGGCATGCACCTCCCTCCAGCGGCGGCCGTCGCGATACGCCAGGAGGTTCTCGCCGCCGCCGCGCCGTCGCTTGAGCGCACCGAGCACCGCCATCACCTCCGGGTCGTCGATGGCCTGGACGCGCCGCTGTCCCGACTTCGCGGTGTAGTCAAAGACGGCCTGGCGCCCGTCGATCGAGACGTGACGCTTGCGGATCGTGGTCAGGCCGTAGGACTCGTTGCGCTCCGCGTAGTCCTCCGAGCCGATGCGAAAGAAGCCGAGGTCGAGCAGACGGACCGCGCACGCGAGCACCTCGGTGGCCGAGCGCTCATCTCCCTTGAGGTCGGAGCTCACCCGCCTGCGCAGGCGCGGCAGAGCTCGGGCGAAGGCGAGCATCGAGTCGAACTTCAGCCGGTCTCGATGGGCCCGCCATCGCTCGTGATAGAGGTACTGCTTGCGACCCGCCGCATCGATGCCCGTCGCCTGCAGATGCCCGCGGGCATCCAGGCAGATCCACACTTGCCTCCATGCCGGCGGGATCGCCAGCTCGCCGATGCGTTGCAGCACCTCGGCGTCCCGCACCCTCTCCCCGGCGGGATCGAGATAGACGAAGCCCCTACCGCGCCCGCGTCGGGTGATCCCCGGAGCAGCGCAATCCGACCTCCTCAGCCTCGCCATCGATTCCCCGCCGGGCCCTCAGATGGGGTAGCGGCGAGGTTGGTGGCGGACGCTGATCCAGTGATCGGTCGTGAACTCCTCGAGCGCCCACCGACCGCCGAAGCGCCCCACCCCCAGTGCGGCGGGTTCGTCCGGCGGACCGGCGGCGCGCTGCGCGACGGTGCTCAACGAGATCTCGACCCAGCCGCCGGCGCGATAGTCCGGTACACGGCGATCACGTCCTCATCTCCATACTCCTGCGCGCTCTTCTGCAGACGCTCGTTGACGGTCGCCAGGAGCGGCAGATCGAGGTCACGTGCCTGGGCCGCCTCCTCGATCAGTGAGGCGTCCTTCGCGGCCAGCGCCAGCCGGAACGACGGCTCGAAGTTGCCCGTGGCGATGGCCTTCGCCTTCACCCGTAGGTACGGGAGGTCGAGCGGGCCGCCCTCGACCGCGCTCAACAGCAGCGAGGGGTCGAGCCCGAGACCCTCGGCAAGCGCGATCGCCTCGGCTCCGCCCTCGACGACCGCCAGCAGCCACGCGTTCGTGACGAGCTTCAGCCGCGTTCCCGAGCCGGCCTCGCCAACCCACATCGTCCGCTGGCCGACCGCGTCGAAGACGGCATTGCAGCGCTCGTGGATCTCCTCGCCCTCCGGGCCGGAGGCCATCACCAGCAGCTTGCCTTCTTCAGCCGGCTGCCTGGTTCCCAGCACGGGCGCGTCCACGAACACGACCGCGTGCTCGCGCGCCAGCTCGGCGCAGCGCACCGTCGCCGCCTCGCCGATCGTGCTCATCTGAAGCCACAGCGCAGACGCGTCGGTGGCGGCGAGCGCCCCCCGCTCACCCGCCACCGCAGCGAGCACGGCCTCGCCATCGCTCAGCATCGTGAGCAGCATGGAGGAGCCCTCGGCCGCCTCGGCCGGGGTGTCGAGCACGACGGCGCCATCGTCTGCGAGCCCCTCCGCCTTCTCGCGCGTGCGATCCCACGCGCGCACCGCGATGCCCGCGCGCAACAGGTTTCGCGCCATGGCAGCCCCCATCGTGCCGCCGGCACCGAGCACGGCTACCGTCTCGTCGCGCGCGAGACGCCTTACTGTCTGAGGCTCCTGGCTGTCCACCTGGCCAGTGACTACCCACAGGCCCACGGATCAATCGCCTCGCCGAGAGGCCGCATCAACGCCGATCACCTGCTTGATCGCCCATCGCGCGGGTAGCAACGCACCACCATGGCAGCCGACAAGCGGCGCGCACCGGCGCGCAGGAACGTCGCTGACGAATCGCTCACGGCGATCCGCAGGGCGCGTTGAGCGACGATGACCGCGGCCATCATCGACGTCGACGGCACGCTCGTCGATACCAACTACCAGCATGCGATCGCGTGGTATCGCGCCTTTCGGGAGTGCGATCAGGTGCTGCAGCTGTGGCGCATCCACCGTCACATCGGCATGGGCGGCGACCAGCTCGTGGCGGCCCTCACCGACGAGCGCTTTGAGCGTGAGCGCGGGGATGAGGTACGCGAGGCGGAGACGCGCCACTACATGAAGCTGATCGGAGAAGTGCAGCCCATGCACGGGGCTCGCGAACTGATGGCCGAGCTTCGCCGGCGCCGGCACGCCGTCGTGCTGGCGAGCTCAGCCAAGCAGCAGGAGCTCGAGCACTACCTCGACCTGCTGCAAGCTCGTGAGCTCGCCGATGGCTGGACCAGCTCGGCGGACGTCGATGCCACCAAGCCCGAGCCCGATCTCGTCAACGCCGCGCTGCAGCGCGCCGGCGCCAGCCCTCGGGAGGCGGTGATGATCGGCGACTCGACATGGGACGTCGAGGCCGCGGCGAGAGCCGGCGTGGACACACTCGGGGTGATCACCGGCGGCTTCTGCGAGGACGAGCTGCGCGACGCCGGAGCCAAGGGCGTTTACGAGTCGGTGGCCGCTCTCTGCAGCGAGCTCGACGCGACGCCGCTGCGCTGACCCGGCTCAGCGATTAGTCAAGAACTCGGAGCGCTGCTCACTGGTGACGCTAGCCGCCGAGCGCCTTGTGCACGCGCACGACCGTGCCGGCCGACGACGAGCGGATCTGGACGAGATCGCAGAGCTGGTTGGCGATCCAGACGCCGCGGCCGCCGTTGGCATCCGGCTTCGGGCGGATGCGGCCGACCAGCGGCGGTTCCATGCGGCCGCCATCCTGCACCTCACACAGCAGGCTCTCACCCTCCCGCCACAGGCGCAGCGTGCCGCCACCGCCCCCGTAGCGGATGCTGTTCGTGGCCAGCTCGTTGACGGCGAGCACCAGGTCCTCGCGGCCCTCCAAGGCGAGCGAATGCTCCTGCGCCCACGAGGCGACGAGGTGTCTCAGCCGGCCCAGGTCATCGGTTGAGAAGGCCAGCTTCGTCGCTTGCCTCGGGCGCGGGCCGAGCTCCCCCGCGAACGGCCGACGCGACTCCTCGGCACCCATGTACTGCTCGCTTGCGCGACTGATTCCGTCACACGCCAGGAGTGGGTGCGTCCGCCGCGCCGCCTCGATGACGTGATCGTCGAGACCGTCGAGGTCGTAGGGACAGAGCAGATGCCATCCAGGGCCGTCGTCGAACGCCGCGTTCAGCAGAGACTCGTGGCGCCCGCACTCGTCGAGCTCTGGGGCGCTGCGTCCGGGCCACACCGGTTCGCCTATGCCCAGCATCGAGGCGCCTGCGTGCTCGCACAGGAACTCATGCCAAACGGGAATGATCTGGGCGGGATTGCGCCCGATGCGCTGCATCTCCGCGAAGCGAACGCCCTCGCCGCGCTCGCCGAGCGCTTGCCTCAGCGCGGATGTCCTGGCTGGTCCAACCGCCACGAGCACGGCCGCATCGGATGCGAGCGCCCGCTCGACGAGCGTGAGGGTTGAGTCGAGGAAGCCCTGGTCACCGTCGGCGTAGAAGAGCGCCTCGTGGCGGAAGCCGTCGTCTCCAGACATCGCACCACCCCGCCACGGAGCCGCGAGCGCCGAGCACGACGTCGCCACCGTTTGAGCAGGGGCCCTAACGTCGTGCGATGGCACCGGGTGGTGTCACCAACGCCCGTACCACCGCCGCCGGCCTCCGCCCTCCACGCCGCCGACGAAGAAGCCGATGAGCCACAGCAACACGGCGACGATGAGGATGTACCAGAGAACGTGCACCGCGAAGCCGAGTCCCCCGAAGATCGCCAATATCAGGACGAGCGCGAGCAGAGCAACCATCTTCCACACCTCGCTTCATAGGGGTAACCGGGCAGCAACGGCGCTGCGCCGATGCTGGGAGTTAATGCCCTGTTTGACCGCCCGGCAAACCTGAGCGCGCGCCGCGCAGGCGTCGTTTTCCGCCGCTATCGGCGGGTAGCCACGGTGCAAAGCGTCCGTAAGGAGGAACCATGTCATCCGAGCTGAGTGGAAAGAGGGTCGCCTTCATCATGGCCCAGGAGGGCGTCGAGGAAGTTGAGCTGACGGAGCCCTGGAAGGCAGTCAAGGAGGCCGGAGGAACGCCGGAGCTGATCGCTCCGCAGGCGGGCGAGGTGCAGGCGTTCAACCATCTGGACAAGTCCTCGAAGTTCCCGGTCGACCGGTCTCTCGGTGAAGTGAGCCCGAGCGAATACGACGCCGTGGTGCTTCCAGGAGGGGTCGCCAACCCCGACGAGCTGCGACTCGACGAGCGGGCCGTTCACTTCCTACAGGAGTTCTTCTCCGAAGCCAAGCCGGTGGGCGTGATCTGCCACGGGGCGTGGACGCTCGTCGAGGGCGACCTCGTACGTGACAGGACGATCACGTCATGGCCATCTCTGAAAACCGACATCCGCAATGCAGGCGGCCGTTGGGTCGACGAGGAAGTCGTCGTCGACCAGGGCCTCGTTTCGAGTCGCAGGCCCGAAGACCTACCGGCTTTCTGCGCGAAGATCGTCGAGGAGTTCCGCGAGGGCCGCCATCAGATGGCCGCGGCGGGCGCCACAGCCTGAAAACGACGCTCGGTTTCAGAGAACCGGCGCCGGCTGGCCCGCGTCGCTGACGACGGCATCCGCTGCCGTCAGCGGCCGGGCCAGGCTCTCGAGGCTCATGCGCTCTGCCTTGACGCCGACGACTAGCTCCGCGACGCCTCCGATGATCATCGCGATCGCTCCGATCAAAAAGCCGACGAACACGTGGCTTAACTTTCCGCTTTCGATCAGATGAGCGAACAGCAACGGTCCCACGATCCCGCCCACTCCGGTGCCGACGGCGTAGAACACGGCGATACACAGCGCCCGCGTCTCCAGCGGGAAGATCTCTGACACCGTCAGGTACGCCGCGCTCACGCCGGCCGAGGCGAAGAAGAAGACCGTCATCAAGGCGATGATGAAGCCGATCAGCGTGAAGTCGCCGTTTTTGAACAGGAAGGCTGTGATCAACAGCAGACCACCGGACAGCAGGTACGTCCCGGCGATCATCGGCTTGCGTCCGACCGTGTCGAACAGTCGCCCCAGCGTGAGCGGGCCGAGCAGGTTGCCCACCGCAAAGATCGCGATGTAGTACGGGACGTCGCCGCTCGCGACGCCGAAGAACGTCTTGAGCATGTAGCCGAGGCTGAACAGCACGGCGTTGTAGAGAAACGCCTGGCTGATGAACAGCGCCATCCCGAGCACCGTGCGCCTGGGGTACAGGGTGACGACCGACCGCACGATCAGGCTGAGTGGAATCGTCCGCCGCTGGCGCACCGTGATCTTCTCCTTCGGCTCCGGCAGCTCGCCGCCCACCTCCTGGCGCACTTCCTGCTCGATCTCGGCCACAACCCGCTCAGCGTCTTGCTCGCGTCCATGGATGAACAGCCAGCGTGGACTCTCGGGCACGTTGCGTCGGATCAGCAGCACGCCGAGGCCGAGCACTGCGCCGAGTGCGAAGCACAGTCGCCAACCGATGTTCAGCGGGAAGATGCTCGTGTTGAGCGCCAGCACTGCGAGCAGCGATCCGCCGATGGCGCCGCCCCAGTAGCTGCCGTTGATCGAGATGTCCGCATGGCCGCGATGCTTCGCGGGGATGAGCTCATCGATCGCCGAGTTGATCGCGCTGTACTCGCCCCCGATGCCCAGTCCGGTGAGGAAGCGAAAGACGAAGAACCACAGCGACGAGAACGACAGCGCGGTCAAGACCGTCGCCAACAGGTACAGGCCGAGCGTCAGCATGAACAATCGCTTGCGCCCGAAGCGGTCGGTCAGCTGGCCGAATACGAGCGCCCCAACGCAGGCACCAGCCACGTAGAGCGACGCGGCCAGGCCGGACACGTCGCCGGCCGAGATGCCGACGCCGGCGCCTTTTTCGGACAGCCGTCCGGAGATGGCTCCGACAATCGTCACCTCGAGTCCATCGAGGATCCAGACGGTGCCGAGTCCGATGATCACCCTCCAGTGAAATCGCGACCACGGGAGACGATCCAGACGCGCTGGAATGTCGGTCTCAATCGTGCCGGTTTGCACGGCATCACTCGACGCAACTGCCATCAGACCATCCTCCCTTCCCCTATTGATGCCGGCCGGCTGCGAGACCAGCCGGGGCACCTGCGCGGGCTTCTTAGGTTTTCGCTGACGGCCACCTGCATCGGTGGCGCCTCCTGGCCAAGTTAATTCCCGCGCGAGCGCAGCCGGAAACGCGGGCTGACCCATCCTGTGTCGGGAGTCTGTTTAGAGCCCCCCAAAGAGGGCATGTTGTTTAGGCCCCCCCCAAGGGGGCAAAGTGAACTCGCAGTGTCGCCCCCCCGGCGGGTGTCAGTCGCGTCCCCCGGCGGCTGCCACCGATTTAGGGGGGGCGACACAAGCGGTGTGCCCGCCAGGCTCTCCCGAAGTCGGCGGCGTGCTTTGACCTCGTCACCGCGACATGCACCCTGCTCAGGACAGGCCACAGGAGGATTTTGAGATGGCCAACGCAACGGCCGGCGAGCGACACGACGGGTCCTTCGAGCAGAACCAACGGCCCCCCCACGAGGACTCCCGCGACGAAGGAATCGACGACGAGCGTCCGCTCGCCTCCTACGCCGCGCTCAGCAGCACCTTCGTGGGCGCCTTCGGGGGCATGCTGATCGCGTCCCGCAAGCGATTGCCAGAGCGGTTCTCGACAGGTGATCTGGCGCTCATCGCGCTGGGCACCCACAAGTTGAGCCGCACGATCGCGCGCGAGCGAGTGACGCGCCCGCTGCGAGCGCCCTTCACCGAGGTGCAGCGCGAGGATCCTCCGCTCGAGCTGAGCGAGCGGGCCCGGGGCCGCGGGCTGCGAAGGGCGCTCGGCGAGCTGCTGTCGTGCCCCTACTGCCTGGACCAGTGGATTGCGGGAGCGTTCATCGGCGGCCTCGTGCTCGCTCCGCGCCCGACACGCGCGACCGCCGGCATGTTCGCCGTCGTGACGGGGTCCGACTACCTGCAACATCTGCATCGTTGGGTCAGGGCCAGGGGATAGCGGTGGCCGCGCCGGTCCCCCGCACGCGCATGCCGAGGCCCCCAGCTCCGCCTGGCCCTCCCATGCCGCCGCAGCCTGACCCGTTGCCGCCCACTCCCAGCCCCAACCCATCGCCGGTGCCGCCGGACCCGAACCCTCCGACGATCTGATCTGAACGCCACAGACCGCGGCGCCACATCGAGCATGCCGCCCGAACGCCTGGGCTCCCCGCGCCTCCCGCTTAGTCCGCTCGCAGGCGGGTACCGAATCGACAGGCATCTGTCCAGCGGCCGCGAAGCGCGCCGCAGAACAGGAGGTGGACAATGAGGTTCAGAAGGCGAAGCACAGTGGCAGAAGAAGCGCCTCGCGCCGCGGAATCTCCCCGGGCGGCGGAAGCTCCTCGCGAACGGGCAGCTCCAACGGCCGGCCCAGGCGCCCCGGTGTCGCGGGCGCCGGTGGGCGAACGCCCTGCGCGCCGCGGAATCGCGTGGCGGACCCGTGACGCCGGCGCCGCCGTGGTCGGTGCGGCCGGAGCCGGCGTGGTCCTGCTGGCCAGGCTCGTCATGGCTGTGGCGACGCTCATCGCGCTGCTGATCGGGCTCGCCATCGTTCTGCGTGACGTGGACGCGAACCCGGCCAACACGATCGTCAAAGGCATTCACGAAGGCGCCAACTTCTTCGCCGGCGCGTTCACCGACCTGATCACATTCAAAGGCCACCCCAAGCGGGCGATAACCATCAATTGGGGAATCGCCCTGCTCGCCTACCTGATCGTCGGTGGGTTCGTCGCAAGCGTCATCAGGCGGATCGGGCGCGGCGGGTTGCGCTTCGAGCGCACGCGACGCACGGCTGCGACGCACTACTGACGGCCGGCGGCGCTCAGCGGCGGGCCGGCCAGAGGCGCCGGTGCTCCTCAGCTGCGCTCGACGAGGCGCAGCGCGAGCATCTCGGACGAGTTCGACGTGGAGACGTGGTGGTCATCCGCCAGGCGCTCGATCACCGGTCCCACGCCATCTGCGATAGCCGACTCCACCAGCCGCCGTGCCGAGCCGGTGCGCAGCGGCCCGATGTGCAGCTCGAGGTCGCGCGGCGCGAGGTTGACGGCGATCCCCAGACGGCTGCCGCGCAGGGAGTCGCCCGAGTTCGCGATGAGCGCGTCCGCCACGATCTGGATGTCGGAGATGCGGTCGGTGGAGAAGAAGGCGCGCGCAGCGAGCGCGCTCAGGACTCTTGGAAGGACGGCCTGCGCGACGGTGCTCGGAGCCAGGATCATCTCGACCGTCGAGCTCGTGAGCTCGGCGCCCGCCGGACCGTGTGACTGCGCGGCTCCGTCATCTGACAACGGCTCCAGGGCGCCGGCGTTCGCTGCCGCGAACCGCATGCGAACCTCCGTGCCGCCGCCGGGAAGGTTTCGGAACTCCACGCTCTGGGTCAGGGCGTGGATGACCGGCAGGCCGATGCCCGGATGCGCCTCCTCGCCTTCCTCGGCGTGCGGGCGGATCCCGACACCATGGTCGCGCACGACGACCATGATCGCGCCCGTCTCGGCGTAGATCTCGACCTCGAGCGGCCCCTCGTCGCCCTCGTAGGCGTGCTGGACGACGTTGTTGCTCGCCTCGGTGACAGCCGTGTTGAGGTCGTTGCTCTCGATCGCATCGAGACCCCGGTTTTCAGCAACGCCGGTGAGCGCCTGGCGCACCACCAGGACGTTCTCGGGCCTGTTCGAGAGATTCAGGCAGACGTTCGGGATGTCGGCCATCGAGCGGCGATCGACCGGATCCGACAGTACCGGCTCGAATGGCCACCGGAAGCGGCGTTGCGGTTGTCGAGTTCTCTGGTGCGGCGGGACTCAGGACGCATGCGTCAGCGTCCGCAGCTGATCGAGCGAGCGGCGCAAGAGGCGTGATACCTGCATCTGAGAGATCCCGATCCGCTCCGCGATCTCCGTCTGCGTGAGATCGTCGACAAAGCGCATGCGCAGGATGAGCCGCTCACGCGGCGGTATGTGCCCGAGGACCGCGGTGACGGTCGCGTCGAGCTCGACGAGCTCGTAGCGCTCGTCGTCACGTCCGACCGAGTCTCCGTAGGCGACGACGTCGCCGTCCGCGCCCGGCCGAGGCGCGTCGAGCGAGAGCGTCTCGTACGCCTGGATCGCCTGCAGCGCGTCGATCACGTCCTCCGTGTCGAACTCCAGGTACTCAGCCAGCTGGTTGACCGACGGCGCACGACCTCGCTCGTTTGCCAGACGCTCCTGTGCGTCGCGCACCTTCAGCGCGCGCTCCTGGGCGCCACGCGGGACATGGACAGCCCATCCGGAATCGCGGAAGTAGCGGCGCATCTCGCCGAGGATCGTCGGCACGGCAAATGACGGAAATGGGTGGCCGCGGTCGGCGTCATAGCGGTCAAGAGCCTTCAGGAGGCCCAGCGAGGCGACCTGCAGCAGGTCCTCAAACGGCTCAGATGAACGTCCGTAGCGGCGTGCCAGGCTGCGCGCCAGGGGCATGAACCGCGTCAGGAGGGCTTCCCGCGCTGCCTGGTCGCCGTGACGCTGCCAGCGCGCGAACAGCTGGCGCGGGTCCTCGGCGGTCGCGGGCACGGGGTGTGTCGATGCTGGTGTGTCGGCCATTGCAGGCATCTCTACTCCCTTCCGTTGGCGTCTGTACGTCGCAATACAGGTCATCCACGACCCCGGCGCTCTGCCGGGGTGAGCACATTGTACCCGGACCGGGCTGCGATATGCACCTAATTTTCGCCCACCGCCCGACGCGAGCTAGGCTCAACCGGTGTTTCGGCACACCCCAGGGAGCGTGCGTGACATCCTCGCTGCCAGACGAGGTGAGGAGATGGCGCTCAACGACCGCTTCCTCAACCCCCAGATGGGCCGGATCCTGCGGACGCTGGGCTTCGACAAGGTCTGGACGGGCGGCGAGGGGGCACACCTGATCGACGCCGACGGCGAGCGCTACCTCGACCTGTTCGGCGGCTATGGCGTGTTCGCGATCGGCCGCAACCATCCCGAGGCGATAGCGGCGGTCGAGGAGGTGATGGCGGCCCGAACGGGCAACCTGCCCCAGCTTGGAGTCACGCTGCTCAGCGGAGTGCTCGCCGAGCAGCTGCTCTCGCGCGCGCCCGACAGCGTCGGAGCGATGGTCCCCGCGAACAGCGGCACTGAGGCCGTCGAGGCGGCCATCAAGATCGCGCGCGCGGCCACCGGACGGCCACGGGTGCTCTATGCCGAGCATGCCTTCCACGGGCTGACGCTCGGATCGCTGTCGATCAACGGCAACTCCGAGTTCCGCGACGGCTTCGGCCCTCTGCTCCCGGGCTGTGAGGCCGTCGGGTTCGGCGATCTCGACGCCCTCGAGCACGAGCTCGAAGGGGGCGACGTCGCGGCGTTCATCGTCGAGCCCGTCCAGGGCAAGGGCGTCAACCTGCCCGCCGACGGCTACCTGCTGAGCGCGCAGCGACTGTGCCGCGACGCCGGCGCGTTGTTCGTCTGCGATGAGGTCCAGACCGGTATCGGGCGCACCGGGCGCTTCCTGGCGCTCGAGCATTGGGACCTGCAGCCCGACATCATCTGCGTCGCCAAGGCGCTCTCCGGGGGGCTCGTGCCCATCGGGGCCGTACTCGTATCGCGCGCGGCGTTCGACACGGTGTTCGACGGGATGGAGCGCGCCGTACGACACGGCTCGACGTTCGGCGGCAACGACCTCGCAGCCGCGGCGGCGCTGGCCACCCTACGGGTGCTCGATCGCGAGGGCCTCGTCGAGCGCAGCCAGCGGCTGGGCGCGCTCCTGCTCGAGCTGACCGAGCCGCTGGTCGAGCGCTTCGATGTCGTCAAGGAGGTGCGGGGCATCGGGTTGATGTGGGCGATCGAGTTCGGCCCACCCGAAGGTGCGAGCGCTCGCAGGCTGTGGCGGACCGTCGAGGCTCGCCAGCCCGGGCTCTTCTCCCAGTTGGTCACCGTGCCCCTGTTCCACGAGCACAGGATCCTGTGCCAGGTCGCCGGACACCACATGAACGTGATCAAGGCGCTTCCCGCCCTCACCATCGAGGAAGACGAGATCAGACGATTCGCCGACGCGCTCACACAGACGATCGCCGCGGCTGATCGCTACCCGGTGGCCCTCGCACGCTTCGGCCTGCGCACTGGTCTCAGGGCCGCGCTCGCACGCCGCTAGCCTGTCGGACCGTGCTCGTAGCAAGAGATGACATACGTAATGTCGCGATCGTCGCCCATGTCGATCACGGCAAGACCACGCTCGTCGACGCGATGCTGTGGCAGTCCGGCGCCTTCCGGGTCGGGCAGGACGTCGCCACGCGCGTGCTCGATTCGATGGATCTCGAGCGCGAGAAGGGCATCACGATCCTCGCTAAGAACACCTCGCTGCGCTATCGCGACGTCAAGCTGAACATCATCGATACCCCGGGGCACGCCGACTTCGGCGGCGAGGTCGAGCGCGGGCTGACGATGGTCGATGGAGTGCTGCTGCTCGTGGACGCGTCCGAGGGGCCTCTGCCGCAGACCCGCTTCGTGCTGCGCAAGGCGCTCGAGGCAAAGCTCCCCGTGATCCTCGTCGTCAACAAGGTCGACCGCCCCGATGCCCGCGTCGCGGAGGTCGTGGACGAGGTCTACGAGCTGTTCCTGGACCTCGAGGCCGACGAGCAGCAGATCGAGTTCCCGATCGTCTACTGCAACGCCAAGGCCGGCGTCGCCTCGCTGCGCTACGAGCCGGGGCGCCCGCTGGACGGGACCGACCTGGCGCCGCTGCTGGATCTGCTGCTCGAGCGCATACCGGCTCCCACCTACGACACCGAACATCCCCTGCAGGCGCTCGTGACCAACCTCGACGCCTCGCCATATGTCGGACGGCTCGCCATCTGCCGCGTGCGCCAAGGCAGCATTCGCAAGGGTCAGCAGATCGCCTGGTGCCGCGCCGACGGATCGATCAAACGCGTGCAGGTTGCCGAGCTGTACGTGACCGATGCGCTCGACCGTGTCGAGGCCGCCGAGGCCGGCCCCGGCGAGATCATCGCCGTCGCCGGGATCGCCGAGGTGACGATCGGGGAGACCCTCGCCGATCCCGGGGACCCGCGTCCGCTGCCGGTGATCGCGGTGGACGAGCCGGCGATGTCGATCACCGTCGGCGTCAACACGTCGCCGCTGGCGGGCAAAGACGGCGACAAGATCACCGCGAGGCAGATCAAAGCGCGCCTGGACCAGGAGCTCGTCGGCAACGTCTCGCTGCGCGTGCGCGAGACCGAGCGGACGGACACCTACGAGGTGCAGGGTCGTGGTGAGCTGCAGCTCGCGGTGCTCGTCGAGATGATGCGCAGGGAGGGCTTCGAGCTGACCGTGGGCCAACCGCACGTCGTCGAGCGGGAGATCGACGGGAAGCGCCACGAGCCCGTCGAGCGCCTGTCGATCGACGTGCCGGAGGAGCACGTCGGCACGATCACGCAGCTGCTGGCCGTGCGCAAAGGGCGCATGGAACACATGACCAACCACGGCACCGGCTGGGTGCGGATGGAGTACCTCGTCCCCGCCCGGGGGCTGATCGGATTTCGCACCGAGTTCCTCACCGAGACGCGCGGCACCGGCATCATGCACCACGTCTTCGACCGCTGGGAGCCCTGGGCGGGCGAGCTGCTCACACGGACCAGCGGGGCGCTCGTCGCCGATCGCAGCGGTCAGACGGTGAGCTTCTCGCTGATGACCCTGCAGGAGCGCGGCTCCCTGTTCGTCGGTCCCGGCGAGCAGGTCTACGAGGGCATGATCATCGGTGAGAACGCCCGCTCGGAGGATCTCGACGTGAACCCTACGAAAGAGAAGCACCTGACCAACATGCGCTCCTCGACCGCCGATGTGCTCGTGCGCCTGGACACGCACCACAGGCCTACGCTCGACGAGGCGTTCGAGTTCGTGCGCGACGACGAGGCGGTCGAGGTGACGCCCGTCTCGGTGCGCATGCGCAAGGCGGTCCTGCCGAAGGTGCAGCGCCTGAAGGCGGTCAGGCAGGCACGCAAATAATCGCGGCCCCCCGGGTCCGGCCCCGGCAACATTGACGCGTGCAGGGCCAGGCCGGCGTGTGTAGGGTTCCGCCGATGCACAGACCACCGGCTCCACGACGAATCGTCACGCTGGCGCTGTCAGCGATCCTGACCTTCGCCCTGCTCGTCCCCGCGGCCGGAGCAGCCGAAGCAACCATCGCGTACACGCATGAGGGCGTGAAGGCCTTCGAACAGCAGCTCGCGAGCGGCCAGATCCGCTCCGCCACCTTCAACAAGCGTGTGCGCTCGCTGCGCGTCACCCTTAAGGACGGCCGTCATGTGCTCTACCGCTATCCCCCGAAAGGCGAGCCCGCGCTGGCTTCCCAGCTGCAGGCGAAGGGCGTGCCCGTGACGACCCTGAAGCCGGCAGAAGCGGCCAAGGAAGCGTCGAAAGCGCCCGTCCACCACAAACTTCGCTACATCGCCGGCGGCATTCTGATCGCCGTGATAGTCATCGTCGGCGCCGTGCTGCTCTTCGATCGCCGCCGCAAAACCGCGATGGAATAGGCCCGATGCCGATTCGCGGCTGCGCCGAGCGTTCCTCTCAGCAGTGAAGCCGCCGCCGCGGACGCCGCGGACGCGTCGAGGAGCGCCCCTGCGCCAGCGCCCCGACCGACGCGGTGACGTCGTGCGCCAGCATGTCGACCATCTCTCGTGAGAAGTTCTCCTTCACGACCATCCGCATGACGGTGGTGTGCTCGGCGTTCGCCGGCAGTGTGTAGGCCGGCACGATCCAACCGCGCTCGCGCAGCATGTGTGAGACCTCGACAAGATCCACCTCGCCCGGATCGTCCGCTCGCACGACGACGATCGGGAACCGCGACCCGTCGTTGAGCAGCTCGAGGCAATCGATGCGACCCAGCGCCCGCCCGAGTGCCTGCGCGTTGGCGAGGGCGTTGGCGATTATGCGCTCGTACCCCGCGCGGCCGAGGCGCAGGAAGTTGAAGTACTGCAGCACCACCGCCTCGCTGGCTCGCGAGAAGTTCAGTGAGTAGTTGGGCATGTCTCCACCTAGGTAATTGATGTGAAACACGAGCTCCTCGGGCAGGTCGGACTCGTCGCGGAAGACGAGCGTGCCCATCCCCGGGTAGACGAGCCCGAACTTGTGGTTGGAGACGTTGATCGAGCGCACATGCGAGAGACGGAAGTCCCAGGCCTCGTCGGGCTCGGAGAAGGGCAAGATGAAGCCGCCGGTCGCCGCATCGACATGCAGCGGGATGCGCAGGCCGCGCTCCTGCTCGACGCGGGCGAGCAGGTCGTTGATCGAGCGAAGGTCGTCCATTTCGCCGGTGAAGGTCGTGCCGAGCACGCCGCTGACGCCGATCGTGCACTCGTCGATGTGTTGCTCAACCTGCTCCGCGGCGACCGTGTAGCGCCCGTCCTCGAGCGGGATGACGCGCGATTGCACCTCGAAGTAGCGGGAGAACTTCTCCCAGCACGTGTGGACGTCCCCGCCCATCACCATGTTCGGCCGCTCGGTCGACTCCCCGGCCGCGCGGCGGCGCTGCTGCCAGCTTCGCTTATGGGCCAGCATTGCGAGCATGATCGCCTCCGATGACCCGATCGTCGCCGTTCCAGCCGCCTGCCCCCCCGATGGGGCGTGAAACAGGTCGCCGATCATCGACACGACGCGGCGGTGGATCGCATCTGTCTGCGGGTACTCGTCCTGGTCGATCAGGTTCTTCGG
>JAOPZB010000158.1 GCA_025964355.1 Solirubrobacterales bacterium
CCTTAGGCTCTTCTTCAATGATCGTCCTGCTCGGCTTCGCGCTGCTTGCCGGCGCGGGCACGGCGCTGTCGCCATGCGTGCTGCCGGTCCTCCCAGCGCTGCTGTCCGCCGGCGGAGTCGGGGGCCGGCGCCGGCCGCTCGGGATCGTGCTGGGGCTTTCGGTCACCTTCACCGTCACGATTGTCGGCCTGGCGAGCGTGGTCGACGGCGTTGGCCTCGGCAGCGACCCGCTGCGCGTCGTCGCGATCGCAGTCCTGCTGGCGTTCGGCCTCGCCCTGCTGCTCCCGGCGCTGACCGCACGACTGGAGGCTCCCCTTTCGCGGCTCGCGCGCTTCGGCCCGCGCTCCAGCGGCGACGGGTTCCTCTCGGGCCTGCTCGTCGGCGGAGCGCTCGGCTTCGTCTACACCCCGTGCGCGAGCCCGATCCTGGCCGCCGTCATCTCGGTCAGCGCGGCATCGGGCAGGACGTTCGTGATCGCGCTCGCCTACGCGGCCGGCTCGGCGCTGGTGCTGCTCGTCCTCACGCTCGGTGGTCGCCGCCTGTTCGACCGTGTCCGCAAAGCCGGTCGCGGCCCCGCTCTGCAGCGCGCGCTTGGCACGATCATGATCGTCACGGCCGTCGCGATCGCGACCAACCTCGACGTCAACTTCGACCAGTTCGTCGCCCAGCACATTCCCGACGTCAACCTCACGGCGGCCCTTGAGTGCTCAGGAACGGTGACGGGGCGCCTGCATGAGATCACCGGCCACCAGCCGAAGTTCGCTCCGGCGAACGGATCGGCGACGTGCGGCGGCTCGGCGAGCTCGGTCCGCACGGCGGCCGTCGGGGCGAGCCAGGCGACGCTGCTGGCCGCAGCGCACGGCCTGCCCGCCCTCGGAGCCGCGCCCGAATTCATGCAGACTCAGCAGTGGTTCAACACGCCCGGACGCCATCCGCTGAAGCTGTCAGGGCTGCGCGGGCGGGTCGTGCTCGTGGACTTCTGGACGTACACCTGCATCAACTGCATCCGAACGCTCCCCTATCTGAAGGCATGGGATGCCGCATATCGGCGCGACGGCCTTCAGATCGTCGGCGTCGAGACCCCCGAGTTCGCGTTCGAGCGCGACGCCGGCAACGTCGCCAACGCGATCGCGCAGTTCGGCCTGCGCTATCCGGTCGTACAGGACAACGCGATGGGCACGTGGAACGCC
The DNA here is from genome assembly GCA_025964355.1 of Solirubrobacterales bacterium. GTDB lineage: Bacteria > Actinomycetota > Thermoleophilia > Solirubrobacterales > Solirubrobacteraceae > Palsa-744. The sequence continues at coordinate 1,191 of JAOPZB010000158.1, forward strand.
TACGGCAACCAGTACTGGCCGGCGGACTACCTGATCGACGCCCATGGCCAGGTCCGCTACGTCGCCTTCGGCGAGGGCGACTACGACAAGACCGAAACCGCGATTCGCGCCCTGCTCGCCGAAACCGGCTCATCGGTCGCGGGCCGCGGACATCCGCGCGGGGTGATCGTGCCATCGCAGCAGGCCACGCCGGAGACCTATCTGGGCACGGCGCGCGCCCAGGGCTGGTTGAGCCCTCCGAAGTCAGGGATCGACGACTACGGGGCTGCGAGCTCCGGCGCACTCCCGCTCAACGAGTTCGCCTACAGCGGTAAGTGGAACATCTCGTCACAGCCTGCCGAAGCCGTCGCCGGCGCAGGGATCGACGTCGAGTTCCAGGCCAAGAACGTCTACCTCGTGCTGAGCTCGCCCGGCGAACGGCCGCTTCCGGTGCGGGTGCTGCTGGACGGACGTCCTATCCCGGCGGCCGACGCGGGCGCCGACGTGCACTCCGGCGTTGTGACCGTCAGCCGCCAGCGCCTGTACACGCTGGCCTCCCTCGCGCGCACCGAGCGCCACCACCTGAGCCTGCGCTTCGCGCCGGGCGTGACGGGCTACGCCTTTACGTTCGGGTAGTGCATTAGCCTCTTCGTTTCGTAGATCGGCTATCTGGGAGGTCTGAGCATGAAGCGGGGGATACTTGCGCTGCCGGCCACGGCGGCAGCGGCGGCGATTATCGTCACGGCGATCGCCATGCCAAGCGGGGCGGGGGCTGCGCGCGCGCATGCGAGCGCGTGCGCAGCAGCGACGAACATCGAGGCGATCATCGACGACTCCGGCTCGATGTCGTTCACGGACTCGAGCACGCTTCGCGTCAAGGGCCTCAAGCTGCTGATCAACACGCTGAGCTCCGGGACCTCCCTGGGCGCCGTCGAGTTCGGCGGCAGCTTCAGCAGCTCGACGCCCTCGGCCGACACGGTGTTCAATCCCGAGGCAGTGGGACCGAACGCCGCCGCGATGGGCGCAGCGCTCGACAGCAAGATCAAGGCCGACAACGGCGGTACCGACTACAACGCGGCGTTCGCGCAGTCAGACGCCGACAACCCGACCGCTCAGGCTCGAATCTTCCTCACCGACGGCGGCCACAACGTCGGCACCTACAACAACGGGCACCTTACCCACAGGGTCCCGACCTATGTGATCGGGTTCAGCTCGGGGGTATCCGACCCCGAAGCACAGCAGCGTCTGAAAACGATCGCCAGCGATACCGGCGGACAGTTCTTCGCGCTGACGGACTCGAGCCAGCTGCAGTCGGTCATGAACAGCATCGGCGCGGCGATCACCTGCCAGACGCCCCCGCAGACCTTCGTCGACCAGCTCAAGCAGGGCGCGGCCAAGACGCACAGCGCCACGATCGGCGCCGGCACGAAGTCGATTCAGATCGCGCTCACCTGGTCGAGCCCGCTCGACAGATTCACGATCTCGAACCTCAGGCTCGTCAACCACGGACGGACGATCGCCAAGGCCGCTCGGAAGGTGAGGAAGCTCACCGTCAAAACGACCTCGAGCCCGACGTTCACGGTGCTCAAGGTCTCGGGCCTCACGAGAGGCAAGCTGACGTTCAAGGTCAAGGCGACGACGATCGCCTCTCTGCCGCAGGTCACCCTCACCACGCAGGTCGGCCAGAGCCGGCGCAAATAGCGACGGCGAGCGCACGACTGGTGCGGGACAGGACGGGGCGCCATGGGCGCCCCGTCGCCTGCTGGTCGCACTTTGCTAGAAAAAACGTCCACCGGCGAGAATCTCAGGCCGACGGCGTATAGCCTGTCGGCCTCATTGAACGAAGGCAGGGGCCCTAGGGGGGTGCGTGCCAAGGAGGTGCACTATGCACGGCAGAGGGAGTCGCGGGCGCCGCTCGCGGGATGAAGGGTTCTTGGCTCCGCAACGACGGGGCAGCCGGCGTGCCGGTCGAGTCGCGCGTCGCCACCTGTGCGTCGTGGCCATGGCGCTGATGGCGGCAACCGTCGGCGCGTCCGCGCCGAGCGCGTCGGCGCAGACGGACACCACGGCCGTGACGATCCCGGGGAGCCCGCTGTCGGTGTACGTGGGCCCGCGCGGGGAGTGCCAGTCGAGCTACCTCGTCAACGGCGAAGTCGCGGGCAACTTCTACTACGGCGGCAACCAGGTCGGCGACTGCGGGTTCTTCCTCGCATTTCCTGAAGTGGGAGCCGGCCAGCCCGCGCCGCTGAAAGGCAAGACGTTCGGCTTCCAAGGCGCGGCCGGCCCGAGCCTCACGAGCGTCTACCAAGCCGTCAGCCAGTCCCCGGTCACCGGCGCGGGAACCGAAGCTAGTCCCTACAGCCAGACGACGGTGTTTGAAGTCGTCGACTCCGAAGGTCACAAAGATGCCTCGGTCACCGAGGTGACCACGTACTTCAACGGAGCTCCCCAGTTCACCTCGACGTACACGGTCAAAAACGTGTCCACGTCGAAGATCTACTTCCGGGCCATGTACGCGGGTGACCTCTACGTGAACGGGAACGACGTGGGCATTGGCGTGTTCCTCGGCGGCCCGCCACGGTTCATCGGCGGGCAGAACACGGGCTCTGGCGTCATCGGTGGCTTCCAGGAGGTCACGCCGTGGACCTCCTTCCAGGAGGCCTACTGGGCGACGCCGTTCGGCGAAGTGACTCCGACCGACAACGGCATCTGGCATGACGTCGAAAACAACCTCGAAGGCGAAAAAGCCACGACGTTCAACGAAACGATCGAGCCCATGGAACTCGACAACGGCGCCGGCGTCGAGTGGGACGGCTTCCGCACGACGGGCCTCGAAAAAGGCACCGCCACCTCGTTCACGATCATCAACCGCACGCAGATCCCGAGCACGCTGAAATTCAGCCCGGCCAGCCAGACGCTCACGCAAGGGCAGACCGAGACGATCTCGGCGACCGCGCTCGACACGGCAAACCAGCCGTATGCCGGCAAAGCGCTCCGCTACGCGGTCACCGGCGCGAACCCGCAGAGCGGGGCGTTGACGCTCAACTCGTCAGGGCAGGCGCAGATCAGCTACGTCGGCAACAACCCCGGGATCGACACGATCCAGATGTACGTCGACCTCGGCGGCACCGGCGTGCAGACGTCGGGCGACCCAAGCGGCACGGCGACGGTGACGTTCCTGCCGAAGCCTCCGCCGCCGCCGGCGACGCCGACGCCGAACAGCACCTACAAAATCCAAAGCATCCACGCCAACGCCGATGGCACCATCACGATCGTGTTCGTGCCCACGCAGTCCGGCGCGGCGACGCTGGAAGTGACCGTCCCCACCGGGACCATCTCGCGCAACGACGCGAGCGCCGCGAAGAAGAAGAAGTGCAAGAAGAATCAGATCAAGATCAAGGGCAAGTGCCGTCCGAAGACGACCGTGTCGGGCAGGGTCTCGGCTACTGGCGTCGGGGGGGTGCCGTTGAAGCTCACGGTCAAGCCTTCGAGCAAGGTCAAGAAGGCGCTGAAGAAGGGAAGGACGGTCACGCTCACGGCGACGCTGACATACAAATCGGCGCTCGGCGGGACCCCGACCGTGCAGGTCTTCCACTTCAAGGTCAAACCCAAGAAGAAGCACCACCACTGAGCACCGCAATCACGGCAGGCACGACGGGGCGCTCTCGGGCGCCCCGTCGGCGTGCCGGCGTACGTCGACGAGCCCGGAGCAGGCGCCGCCTACAATAGATCGCATGGAGGGCTCAATGGCCGAGACGAGCGCCCGCAGCTGGCTTCGCTGCTATCGCTGCTGGTCCCAGGACCTCGAGGTGCAGGTCCATTACGAGGGCATCCACAAGATCGACCCTGAAAGCGGCGAGCGCGCGGAAGTCGTCGACGAGCTCCAGGAGGCGGTCGTCCAGTGCCTCGACTGCATGCACGACCAGCCGCACCTGGGCTTCAACAACGGACGCGTCGAGCCGATCGAGGACCGCTGGGAACGGATGATCGCGGGGACGCCCTGGGTCGCCTCGTGCACGGTCGCGGTCGACGCCGAAGACGTCGAGAGCTGCTCTGGTCCGGAGGCTGGGGACGCGCTCTCGTATGCGGCCTTCGGCGATCACGGTGTCCGTGAGTTCTTCACGCACGTGCGCTTCCACAAGCACGAGGACGACGCACGCATAATCGTGCACCTTCTGGTCGAGCTCTACGCGCGGTCACTGGAGGAGGCGACCGACGTTCTGGAGTCCTCGGCGCGCGGCGCGCTGACGATCACCTCGCTCGCCGAGGAGTCGCGCCCGCCGGCGGCCGCCGGCGAGACACACGGTCACGAGTAGCGCCCGCCCTACCCTGCTCGGCGGAGCGCGCTCGCCTTACCCCCGTTGGGCGGGTCCCTAACCTAGACGAAGGTCTAGGCCCACCTCGACCAACGTCTTGTTGTGCAGCAGTCCTACAAGCGTCGATGCTTGATGTAAGATTTCAAGTATCAGACACCCACAGCCGTATTAGGTGCTGATAGCCACGCAAGGGGGGAAACCACGGATGGACACGTCACTGAAGGTTCTCATCGCGGATGACCACCCGCTGATGCTGCAGGGGATTCGCCGGGCGCTTGAGGCGAGCGAGGACATCGACGTCGTCGGCGAGGCACGCTCCGGCGAGGAGGCGCTTGCGCTCGTCGAGCGCAGAAACCCTGATCTCGTCCTGCTCGATCTGCACATGCCGGGGCTTGGCGGCCTCGAGTGCGTCGCCGAGATCAAGCGTCGCTGGCCGGACATCAAGACGGTCGTGATCTCGGCCTCGGATGACCACGCAACCATCGACTCGGCGCTCCTGGCCGGTGCGAGCGCCTACATCCTCAAGAGCGTTAGCCCGATGGACATCCCCTCCGTCCTGAGGCAGGCATCAGCCGGCGCCGTCTACCACGTGCCGTCCGTGCCCCGCCCCTGCAATGCCGAGCAGGCCGTTGCGAGTGGACCCGATCTCACACCGCGCGAGACCACGATTCTGGTGGCCGTCGCCGGGGGCCTCACGACCAAGGCAATCAGCCAGGACCTCTGGCTAAGCGAGCACACCGTCAAGTTCCACCTGACCAACATCTATCGCAAGCTCGGGGTCTCCAACCGAAGCGGCGCGGTTCGCTACGCCTTCGAGAACGATCTCGCTTCATCGTCCGGCGCCCTCGCCGGAGTCCACGCCTAGGCGCTGGCTGAGCGCTGCGGGTCGCACCCGCGTGCCACCCCTGCGCCTGGGTATCCGTCAGGGCCCTACAACCCAACTAGGAGGCTTGGCGCGACTGCGCCTCCTGCACGAGAGGTTCCCAGCGCTCGAGCGCCACCGACACGACGGTCGGACCTCCCCGTCGGCTGTCGATCCTGCATTGACCCCCAAGCAGCCGAACTCGCTCGTGCATCGCTACCAGTCCGAGGCGTCCCCTGCGCGCAGCGCGTATCAGGGTCGGCTCGAGGTCGAAGCCGCGCCCGTTGTCGATGATCTGAGCCTCGACGCCCTCGGCATTGACCGAGACGGCGATCTCCACCTCCGTAGCGTCGCTGTGCTCGCGAACGTTCGTGAGCGCCTCATGGATGATGTTCAGCAGCGCTATCTGCTGAGAAGTTGAAATCAGCGTCATCTCACCGTCGAGAGTGACGTGCGGCTCGATGTTCGTGCGGGCGGCGAAGGCATGGGCAACGTCTCGCAATGCCCGCGTGAACGGCCTGTTCAGCAGGACCGAAGCGGCATGGACTTCGTTCGAGATCCGACGCAGCTCGCTGTCGAGTGCGCCGAGCTGTGCGTCGAGGTCATCGAGTCGGCCGCGCAAAAGCGCGCGATTCTTGGGATCGCCGACTGCGGTCACGAGCTGATCGCGGAACAGGCGGAGGTCCTCGCCCAGCACGGAGACGTCCTGGATCGGGCCGTCGTGCAGGTCAAACCCAAGGCGTGTCAGCTTGCGCTCGCTGGACTGGACCAGAGTGCGCTCAGATGCCGCGTTGCCGGCGAGCAGAGCGTCGCGCTCGAGTACGGCGCCCAGCATCGGGGCGGCCTCAACGAGGAACGACTCACACTCCTCGCGCATCCCGGGTCTCGCACAGCCCACCAGCGCGGCGAGCGGCTGCTGCCAACGCCCCAACGAAAGTCCGAGCAGCAGGCGCCGCCCCGGCTCGGCGGTCTCGCCGGCAAGCAATCGCTGGGCGAGCTCCTTGGCGGACCTGGAGGGAGCCCCCTCGCCAACATGGCGGACACAATTGACCTGCTCGGCGTCGTCCAGCGCCCAGAGCGAGGCGCTGCGCAGTGGTGCGAAGGCCATCAGCATCGCCAGCTGCGTCTCCACTGCGACCGCGGGCAGGAGCGTCAGTAGCTCAGGCGACCTGAGGACCTCCCTCGCGAGAGCGATCCTCGACAGGCCTGCAACATGTTCGAGCTCATCCGCGAGGTGCGCAGCGTCTTGCGGCGAGGCCGTTAGCTCGCTCCTCACGTCACCCAAGAACTCAGCCGCCGCGACCAGCAATGCCGTTTGCGTGGTGTTGGCGTCAGAGCCATTGCGGTCGAGCATCTCCAAGGCATGCGCCCTCGCGCGCCTGCGGGCGCGCAGGAATGTGCGACGCTCCAGCCAGTCACAGCTCTCGAAGACGCGCTCCAGCCGGCGCAGATCGAACCGCGCCGCCGAATTGGCTGCGGCGCCGTTGCCTCTTGCCCGGGAGGAACCCCGCTGTAGGTTCGATTGAGTGGCCATCTTGCTCACGATTGATCTCGCACGGGCACCGGAGGCACTGCCCCCGGCGCGCCTATGCCCCATATCGACAAGGACGGCGCAGGACTCAAGCGGTGGCGAGACGGTTGCCGCGATTGCCGGCGGCCGCATGGCGGCAGGGCGAACCTGTCGACTCGAGCCGCTCACAAGGTGTTATGAACCCCGAAGTCGGCAGACAGGGCGAGCAGGAAGCTGCGCATCACGGCCCCGGCGGGCGTCCACGCGCCAGCTCCGTGATGGCTGAGCGGATCGCCTCCGGCATCCGAGAAGCCGATCTCGATATGCCCGTGGCCGAGCGACACGGCGTCGCCGGTGTGTCCGATAATCGCGATCGGTTGACCCGCATGGACGGACTGGCCCGGCTGAACGAGCGCCGCCGCGACGTGGCCGTAGTAGATGTGCTGTCCGGCGAGCGGTCCGCTAGTCGCTTCGATCACCGGGTAGTCGGGGCCGAAGCCAGCCGGGTCGCTCGCGACCGCGCTCACGATGCCCGGGGTGATGGAGTAGACCAGCGCGCCGTCGGGGGCGGCCTCGAAGTCCACGCCGTCATCGGTGCGCCCGAACGGCTGCATGTACTGAGCATCGAGCGGCAGCGAATAGCCCTTCCCGACCCGGGCAAAGCTGGCGACGTTCCCGATCATATGGGCCCGTAGCAGGACCTCTGTCACGTACCAGTCGGCGTGGTTGTAGGCGAAGATCGCTGCGGGCAGGTCGCGCGAAGCGCCGCTCGCCTTCAGGTAGCGGGCCGCCGTGAAGATCGCATCCAGCGGCGAGTAAGGATTGAGGTGGCCGTCACCGTCTGCGTCGACGGCCCACTGTCGCCATGTGTCGGGCATGAACTGCATCCAGCCGAGCGCGCCGGCCGACGACACGGCCAGGTTGCGCCCGTAGTCGCTCTCGATGCCGTTTATCGCCGCGAGCACCCGCCATGGCACGTGATAGCGGTGACCCGCCTCCTTGTAGATCGGGGTCAGGTACGCGGGCGGACCTTGTTCGAAGCCACCGAGCAGCCCGGTCGGCAGACCTGCGAGGAGTGCCGGGACTTCCGCCTGATCAAGCGTGGGCGGGCCGGGGACGATTGGCTGATGTGCAACAGGACCGGTGTCGCGGCGAGGGGCTCGATGGCGGCCCTGGCGCTTTCCCGACGTGCCTCGTGAGTCCTTACTGCGACCCGGCCGTGGTGGAGCGGTAACGCGACGTGGCTTGGCGGCGCGGACATCGGCCGGCGAGGGTGGGGAGGTGTCGACCGCGCCCTTGGATTCACCCATGGCCGAGGCTCCGCCTGGGCTGTTCGGAGTTGCCGGTGGCGACTGTGACGGCGTGTCCGAGGCCGGTGTGCTCGGTTCGCCTGTCGAGGGCGCGGGCGGCGGTTCGGGCGACGGCTGTGTCGGTTCGCCGGCACTCGGCGGCGCAGGAGTTTCGGGAGCGGGCTGACCTGGGACCGTCGGCTGTTCGGGTGGAACTTCCGGTCCTGGTTCGCCTGGTTCTTCGCTTGGCGGTTGCGGTGGCGCTTCGGGCGTGGCTTCGGCCTGCGTCGCTGCCGCCGAGGACGCGTCAGACAGTCCCGGCAACAAGGCAGGCCCCAGTGAAAGCTGGCAGGTGACGACGAGCATCAGCGCGGTCCGGCGAACGGCGTAAGGCCACGCACGCCAGTTGCGCTCAGGCGGCCCGGCTTGCACTTGGCCTAGTGTGCGCACATCGGGTTCGGGCAGGGCCAGCAGCAGGTCGTCCCGCAGACTGAGCACGAAGGACCCCTGAGGAGGCGATGCAATCTCCACCGGCACCGCGAAGGCCCCCCGCCACAGCCAGTCGTCGGCATCCGCCGGCGCCGCGCGGCCTGTGTAGGAGACGAGCGGCGTGTAGGCGTGTTCAAGCCCGTCGCGCGCGATGAAGAGCATCGGCGATGTCCTCTGGGGCGGGCGCGAGACCCGCAGCGACAGCCGCAGCAGCAGCTCGGTCGGGGCGTACTCGAAGCGCTCCACGCGGAAGCGAACGGGCTCGAAGTCGAGGCGCGGGCTCGCGAGCCCGTTGAGTTTGCGAACAGGGTCCATAGCTCAGCTTGCGGGAAGGCCTGAGATGTGAGGAGCGAAGAGCACGATCAGCCCGCCGAGCGAGAGGAAGGGGCCGAACGGGATGGTCATCTTGCGCGCGCGGGTGCCGTGTCGGACCAGCAGCGCCAACGCGACGGGGAATGCGCACAAGAACGCCAAGAACACGGCGCCGATAACACCCCAGCCGAGCGTCGCCCCGAGCAGGAGCGCGAGCTTGACGTCCCCCATGCCCATCCATGGGCGCTTCACGAGCTGTGGAATCATCAGTATGAGCGCCGCGAGAATTGTGGCGAGTATCCACTCCGGCGCGCGTCCGGGGAAGAGCGCGACCTGCACGAGCAGGACCACTCCGGCGGCGGGCAACACGATCTGGTTGGGGATGATCCCGCGCTCAAGGTCGATAACCGAGAGGACCACGAGCACGGCGCCTGCGAATGCGGCGACCACCGCTTTGTCGGCGGGGAGCGTTGCCACGGCCAAGGCCACTACTGCTACAAGGCTCGGAGCTACGGCCGCGGGGTGTCGCAGAAGCTCACCCCTCGGGGCCGGCGCTGCCGTTATCAGGCTAGGCGGGGCCACCGTTTCCTCCCGATGTCCGGCGCCGGCTCTCGTCGGCCTTTTCGATCGCCTCGAGGAGACGGTCGAACGGGCCCCACTTCGCCAACGTCGTGGAGTCGTGCGAATTCGCGTGGGAGATGTCTCCAACGAGCACGACGCCGACGGGCTGCGCGAGAGTCTCGACCATCGCGACGGTCGTGGCGACCGCGAGCTCAGCTGCATCGATCAC
>JAOPZB010000201.1 GCA_025964355.1 Solirubrobacterales bacterium
ACAGCGCACGCGTGGCGCGCGTCGATTTGCCCGCGCTCGACCTGCCTGCCGTCGACCCGCCTCCGCTCGCCAGCACGCTCGTGGCCTCGGTCGCGGGCGCGCCGCGGCCCGGGGCGCGGCGGTCGCCCGGAGCGATGCCGTGCGCGCCGTCTTGCAGCGCGCGCCCCATCTCGCGGGCGGTCTGGTAGCGCTCGCGGGGGTCGAGCGCGAGCGCGATCGCCACCGCGTCGGCCAGCTCCGGACCGACCGCGGCCACGAGCGTGTCGAGCGTCGGCGGCTCCTCGCGCTGCTGCTTGAGCGCCAGCTCGGTGAGTGACGTCGCCTCGTAGGGGAGGCGCCCGGAGATCAGCTGGTAGGTCACCACGCCGAGGGCGTAGAGGTCCGCTCTCGGCCCGGCCTCCTCGCCGCGCGCCTGCTCGGGCGCGAGGTAGGCGGCGGTGCCGAGCACCGAGCCGACCTGCGTGATGCTCGACTGCTCGGTCGCCTTGGCGATCCCGAAGTCCGCAAGCTTGACCTCGCCTTCGCGGGCGCGCAGGAGGTTCCCCGGCTTGACGTCGCGGTGCACGACGCCGTGGCGGTGGGCGTAGTGCAGGCCCTCGCACGCCTGCTCGATGATCGACAGCGCCTCGTCGACCTCGACCCAGCCGTCGTCGCGCAGGATCTCCGCGCCGGACGAGCCTTCGATGTACTCCATGACGATGAAGTACTGGCCGGTGCGATCGTCCTCGCCGGAGTCGAACACCTGGACGATGTTCGGGTGGACCAGGCGCGCGGCTGCCTGTGCCTCACGCTGGAACCGGGACACGAACGTCGGATCGTCTGCGAGGTGCTCGGCGAGCAGCTTGACGGCGACCTGACGTTCCAGGCGCTGGTCCATCGCGAGGTGGACCGTCGACATCCCGCCGAAACCGAGGCGAGCCTCCAGGCGGTAGCGCCCGGCGATCTCGGCGACGCTCATTTCCCAGCTTCCTGTCCGCCCGCGGCCCCTTCGCCGCCCGGCGTTCCGCCTCCCTGGCCTTCACTCGGCGGTTTTTCGCCGGCGCCCGGCGCGGGAGTGCCGCCGCCTGGACCAGAGGTCGTGGGAGTCGTCGGCGTGGTCGGGGTGGTGGGCGCCGTGGTCGACGTCTGCGTCTGCGTCGGCGTGGTCGGCGTGCTCTGCGTGGTCGTCGTCTTCGGCGCCGAGGTGCTCGTGGTCGGCCGCGCCAGCGGCTGCTTGCAGAGTTCCAGGGCGTGCTTGCGCAGGTTCACGATCCCCTGGTGCAACGTGTTGCGAAGCCCCGCGTCGATGCTCGACGGCAAAGCGGCGAAGTCCTGTTCGGTCTTCAGGATGGCGGCTTCCGTTTCCGAGCAGTCGCCGTTGCCCGACTGCGCGGCCTGGGCGACCGCTTCGAAGTCGCTCTGCAGCGGCCCGGCGTTCGCGGCGGGGATCAGCTTTCCGGTCGAGGCGCCGCAGGAGACGAGCAGCGCCGCCGCGACGCCGAGCGCCGCGGCCGCAACGAGCCGCAGGAGCGCCGTTCGCATGCGACTGCGACCGCCCGACCCGGTGCCTGGCTTGCGATCCTCCATGCTCACTGACCGTACTCCAGGCGCTCGGCGAGCGAATCCGGGAGGCGTGCCGCCCGGATCGCCGCGGCCGCGCCGGCGACGTCGTAGTCGGCGCGGTGAAAGGAGACCGCCATCGCATCGAGGTCCAGCAGCAGCCACGAGGCGCGGGGATCCCCGTCGCGCGGCTGCCCCACGCTCCCGGGATTGAGCAGCCACTCGCCGTCGGCGACGTCGAGCGTCGCGCCATCGCGGCAGGGCTCGCCGGTCGCCAGCGCGCCCTCGTGGCGGGCGAAGGACAGCGCGACGTGCGAGTGGCCGATCAGACAGATTCGATGCCCCTGCTGGTCGAGGCACAGCTCGGCCAGGAGCGTGGACAGCACGTACTCCCAGACGGGGTCGCGCGGGCTGGCGTGGTAGAGGCCGATGTGGTCCTCCTCACCCTGCGGGCTGAGGCTTTCGAGAAAGCTGAGGTTCTCCGGCGCGATCACGTCGCGTGTCCACTGGGCGGCGAGACTGGCGCCGCGGGAGAACTCGTCGAGCGGTATCTCGCCGGTGACGGCCATGTCGTGGTTGCCGGCCAGGCACACCGCCGCATGCTCGCGAGCGAGCGCGACGCAGGCGTCCGGCTCGGCACCGTAGCCGACCAGGTCGCCCAGGCACCACAGCTCGGCCGCGTCGCTGGCGGCAACGGCGTCGAGCGTGGCCTCGAAAGCGTGCCGGTTGGCATGGATGTCGGAGATGACTGCGACCTTCATCATTGCAGGGTAGGAACACCGCTCATCCCGGGGCGTTCCACGTCACGGCAGGCTGCAAGGGCGCCACCGCTCGCGCGCCCGCGCCCGCCGGGGGACCTCGGCCCTACTCCCCCTCCTCCGGGCCCGACTCCGAGCCGCCATACTCGGGCAGGTTCTTGATGCCCTCGCGGGTGAGCCACTTGGAGTAGTTGTCCTCCATCGCGTCGATCAGCTCGCGCATGAAGCGCGGGGAGAGATTCACGCGAGAGACGACCACGCCAGGGACCTCCTCGGACTCGACCTCGTGGTCGACGCGCGCGAAGGTCACGGTGAACTCATAGTCGGAATGGCTGACGTTCGCGAAGTTCGCGTAGACGCCGCCCATGATCTCGGGGGATAGGTGGATGTTTATGTGGCGCTCGGCGCCTGAGTCTTGGTCGTTCACGTAGCTAGTATCGCAAGCGCCGGGCACCTACCCATGAGTTCCCCCTCGACCAACGGCGAACAGGCTTTCCCCCCGGGCCTCGTGGCGGCCTCCACGCCGCTCGATTCCCTGCGGGCAGCGGTGCTCGAGGCGGCCGCGGAGCTGGCCGGAGGGGCCGGCGGACGCGGCGCGATCAGCCTGGAGCGCCCGCCGCGCGCCGAGTTCGGCGACTACTCGACGAACGCGGCGCTGCTGCTGGCGCCTCGGCTCGGCGAACCACCGCGGGCCGTCGCCGAACGCCTCGGCGGCGCCCTCGCGGCTCGCCTCGGCGCAGACCTCGAGCGCTTCGAGGTCGCCGGCCCCGGCTTTCTGAACCTCTTCCTCTCGGACTCCTGGCTTTCCAGCGCACTCGCGGCGATGCTCGCCGACGGCGATCAGTTCGGCGCCGGCAGCGCGCCCGTGGTCGAACGCATCCTCGTGGAGTTCGTCTCGGCGAACCCCACCGGGCCGATGCATGTCGGCCATGCTCGCAACGCCGCCTACGGGGACGCCCTCGGGCGGATGCTCACGTTCAGGGGCCATAACGTCGAGCGCGAGTTCTACGTCAACGACGCCGGCTCGCAGGTGCGCAAGCTGGGCGAGTCGATCGGAGCGCTCGCCCGCGGGGAGCCGGTGCCGGCCGACGGCTACCGCGGCGCCTATGTCGAGCGGCTCGTGGAGAACGTGAGCGAGGATGCGATCGACCCCGGCGAGCTCGGGCAAGCGGCGGTAGAGGTGATGGTCGCCCAGATGCAGCGGTCGCTGGCCGCGTTCGCTGTGCTCGACTTCGACCATTGGGCATACGAGAGCGCTCTGCACGACGGCGACCCGAGCCCGGTCGCGCACACGCTGTCGCTGCTGGAGCAGCAGGGTCGCACCTACCGCAGCGAGGGTGCGCTGTGGCTGCGCACGACCGACTACGGCGACGACAAGGATCGCGTGCTCGTGCGCTCCAACGGCGAGCACACCTATTTTGCCTCGGACATCGCCTACCACCAGGACAAGCGCGAGCGCGGGTTCGAGCGCCAGGTCGACGTGTGGGGCGCCGATCATCATGGCTACGTATCGCGGATGAAGGCCGCCTACCAGGCGCTCGGCGGAGATCCCGAGCATCTCGAGCTGCTGATCATGCAGCTCGTCCATCTCGTGCGCTCGGGCGAGCGCGCGCAGATGTCCAAGCGGGCCGGGGAGTTCGTGACGCTCGACGACCTGCTCGACGAGATCGGCGTCGACGCGGCGCGCTGGTACCTGCTGGCGCGCTCCCACGACACGACCGTCGACCTGGACCTCGACCTGGCGCGCGAGCAGTCGGCCGAGAACCCCGTCTACTACGTGCAGTACGCGCACGCGCGCATCGCGTCGATCCTCGCGAAGGCGGGGGCGGCGCGCGTACGGGCGGCGCAGGAGGCCCCGGCCGGCGAGCGGCGCGAGCCGCTGCATCCGACAGAGCGCGCGCTCATCGAGCGTCTGCGCGCATTTCCAGACGAGCTCGCCGAGGCGGCCGAGCGTAGCGCGCCGCACCGGATCACCGCCTATGTCCTCGAGCTCGCGCAGGCGTTCACGGCCTTCTACCGCGACTGCCGTGTAGTCGGGGCCG
>JAOPZB010000216.1 GCA_025964355.1 Solirubrobacterales bacterium
GTCACCATCTACATGCTCGCGGACATGCCACGCGTCAAGCGCGGTCTGTATCTCCTCGCCCCCAAGAGCCGGCGGGCGCGGATGGTGCTGCTCACCGACGAGATCCTTGACCGCGTCGGCGGCTACGTCCTGGGGAACCTGCTGCTTTCACTGATAGCCGGCGTCGGCACGAGCCTGTGGGCGCTTGCTCTCGGCATCCCCTACGCATTGCTGCTGGGCCTGCTCGTCGCGCTGCTGGACCTGATTCCGATCGTCGGCTCGACGATCGGCGGGATAATCGTCGCCCTCGTGGCTCTGACGGTATCGCTCTCGGTGGCGATCGCGACAGCGGTCTTCTACGTCGTCTATCGGCTGCTTGAGGATTACCTTCTCACCCCGCGCATCATGTTGCGCACGGTCGCAGTGCCCGGGCTCATCACCGTGCTCGCGACGGTGCTGGGCGGAGCACTGCTCGGCATCGTCGGCGCGCTCGTCGCGATACCGGTGGCTGCAGCGGTCAAGCTGCTGCACGAAGAGATCACCGCGCCTCGTCTCGAGGAGAGTTAGCTGTCAGAGGGTCTCGTTTCGGAGGATCGGCGCCGGCGCCTCTGATTCGCCGGACCGCCATCGGGTACTGGATAGCAACTCACTCGCGCCGGCGAGTCCTACCCGGAGGTGCTGCATGGCTTACGAGTTCGTCGATCGACTGATGGAGCAGACCAGGGCCGGTGAGCTGCGCTCGCCGGTTTCGCAGACCCTCGAGATGCACCTGATGGAGTTCGCCCGCGGCGAGGCCGTCTATGAGATGCCCGCGCGCGAGGAGCTCGCCAATCCGCTGGGCGTCATTCAGGGCGGAGTCGCCACGGCACTTGCCGACGCCGCGATGGCGGCCGCGACGACGACGATCCTCGCCGACGAGGAGATCCAGAAGAGCGCCATCACCACCATCGACATCTTCGCCCGCTTCATCCGACCGGTGAACGCCAAGAAGGTCGACCGTCTGCGCGCCGAGGCCAAGGTCGTGCGCGCCGGCAGCCGACTCGTGTGGACGGAGGCCGATGTCTTGGCCGACGGCGAGGTCGTGGGGAAGTTCGCCTCGACGGGCATCCGCGTGGCCTTTGACCCGCAGGCATACATCTCGGGACAGGGAGGCTCCAATGAGTGAGCCGGGCCCGGATGTGATGGCGCGCTTCGTCGGTGCCGAGAACGTCGAGCGGGGGCGCGACTACCTCGAGAAACTCGACCCGGAGCTACACCGATACATCATGGACTTCGTCTACGGCGAGGTCTACGCAGGCGATGGCCTGGACCCGAAGACCAGGGCGCTGTGCACGGTCGCGATGCTTGCGACGCTCGGCCAGCAACTGCAACTCGGCGTCTACGTCCAGGCCGCCCGCCGGCAGGGCGCGACCGAGGAGGAGATCCGCGAAGTGCTCCGCCAGGTGGCCGTCTACGCCGGATTCCCGAACGCATGGAACGCGATCGCGACGATGAAGGCCGCACTCGAGCGCTTCGAGACGACCGACGACGAGCACCGGACCTGATCCTCGTCGCGCAAGCTTCGGAATTGGTCCGCTTAGCCGACGCGCTCCGGTCTGCGCGCGCGGAGCTGGCACTTTTCCGGTTCGAGCGATAAGGTCCGCGTTACAAAAGGGGGGTGCGCTTTGCTGCTGCACATGCGACGTTTTAGCTCAAGCAGGGACCATCGTCTGTTAGGGCGGTCGCGCGCACACAGGGTCGGTGGCTGACCCGCTCCCCGTCGTCGACAAAGAGGCGCCGGGTGTTGCCTCCAATGGCGGCCAGGCCGCCGTGCGCGGCGCCGGCTTCCTGCGTAACGTGCCCGTCCTCGCGGGTCTGCCGGACGAGCTGCTCGAGCGTCTCGCGGGCCAGGTCGTGGAGCTCCACGTGCGAGCAGGTGACTGGATCATGCGCGAAGGGGAGTCGGCCGACAGCCTGTTCATCGTGCAGAGCGGGCGCGTCGAGGTCATAGACGAGGGGCCACCCGAGGCGCTGATCCGGATCCTGCGCCGCGGGGACGTGATGGGCGAGCTGGCCCTGCTGCGCCAGGGCACCCGTTCCGCATCTGTCCGCGCGCGCCGCGATGCCGAGCTGCTCGAGCTGGGACGAGCCGAGTTTGAGGCGCTGATCCAGGAAGCGCCGAGCTTCGCGCTCGGGCTCACGCGCGCGATGGGAGCGCAGCTCGCGGCCAGCCGCATGCCAGTGGTGGCTGCCACGCCACCACGCACGATCGCGGTCGTGGGCCTCGACGAGGCCGCGCCGGCCTCAGAGGTGGCAGAACAGCTCGCCGACGCGCTAGCCATACATGGGACCGTCGCCAGGCTCAGCGCGGGCGAGCTCGCCACCATCGACCAGGCAGAGCGCGACGTCAACCGAGTGGTCCTGCGCTGCGACTCGGTGCCTGACGAGCCGTGGACCGAGTTGTGCGTTCGCGAGGCGCACCTCGTGGTCGCCGTCAGCAGTGGCTCTCCTGCGGCCGCGTGGCGCGAGCGCGCGACCGCGCTGCAGGGCTGTGAGCTGTTGATCCTTGGGCCGAGAGTGGCGGCAGACGTCATAGAGGAGCTGCAGCCGCGAGAGGTCCAGGTGATCGCCGACCGAGCGGAGCGGGGCGCGGCCATGATGGCGCTTGCGCGGCGACTTGCCGGCCGGTCCCTGGGGCTGGTCCTGTCCGGAGGAGGCGCACGGGCGCTCGCACACCTCGGTGTCGTCGAGGAGCTACGAGCCGCCGGCCTGCGCTTCGACCGCGTGGGAGGGGTGAGCCTTGGCTCGCTCGTCGCCGCGGCGACCGCTGCGGACTTCACGACCGAGGGTATGTACGAATCCTTCGGGCGCGCCTTCGTGGAAAGCAGTCCCAGCAACGACTTCGTCCCGCCGGCCTACTCGCTGATCCGGGGCTCCAAGGCGCGCCGGCTGCTCGCCAACGCGTTTGGAGAGCGGCGTATCGAGGAGCTGCCGCTGCGCTTCTTCTGCCTGAGCTGCGACCTCATCGGCCGCGATGCCGTGCTTCACCGGGCCGGCCCGATCGTCGACGCGGTGTATCCGAGCCTGGCGATCCCTGGTGTCTTTCCCCCGGTGGCCACCGCGGACGGCCAGTTGCTCGTCGACGGCGGGGTGCTCGACAACCTCCCTGTCGCGACGATGGCTCGCAAGGGCGAGGGACCGGTGATCGCGGTCGACGTCACCGGCCGGATTGGGCAATTCAGGCGCGCGGAACGACCAGGACTGGCGCGCCTGAGTCGCCCGATACGTAGAGCGCTCACCGGCCACGACGCGGAGATCCCCCATCTCGGTGAGACCATCGTGCGCTCGGTGACTGTGGGAAGCAGCGACACCGTCGCGGCGGCGCGCCTGCATGCAGACCTCGTGATCACCCCGCAGGTCGAAGGCATCGGGCTCATGGACTGGAAGGCGCTTCCCCGCGTCGCCGAGCTCGGACGGCGCGCCGCGCGCGAGGCGCTCGCCGCTCACCCGGACCTGCCAAGCCGCCTGGCGATCTAACGCGAGCGCGGCCTGATGTCGACCGCAGCCGTCCCACTCGATCCCTCGTCCGTCGCCCCGCCGGCACCCGATCTGGCGCCGCAGGTCCGCCGGGGGCCCTCCCCGCGGACGGTGCTCGCGATCGCCTCACTCGGGGCGAGCGTGGCCTTCGTCGACGCGACGATCGTAAACATCGCGTTCCCCAACATCGAGCGCTCCTTCAGCGGGACGCCGATCTCCTCGCTGTCTTGGGTACTGAACGCCTACAACATCGTCTTCGCCGCCTTCCTCGTCGCGGCCGGGCGCATCGCCGATCTGCTCGGGCGCCGGCGGATCTTCATCTTCGGCCTCGAGCTGTTCACCGCTGCGTCGCTGCTGTGCGCCCTGTCGCCGTCGGTCGCGGCGCTGGTCGCGTTTCGGGTCCTGCAGGCGCTCGGCGCGGCCTTCCTGGTGCCCTCGTCGCTGGCGATCGTGCTCAACGCGTTCCCGCCCGAGCGGCGCTCACACGGTGTCGCGCTGTTGTCGGCCGTCGCCGCCGCGGCCGCCGGGCTGGGTCCGTCGTTGGGCGGCGTGCTGGTGGCCGTCTCCAACTGGCGCTTGGTCTTCCTCGTCAACATCCCGATCGGGATCGCCGCGGTGTGGCTTGCGCGCCGCTATCTCGTCGAGAGTCGCGCTCCCGGCCGCCGGCGCATGCCGGACCTCCTGGGGGCGCTGGTCTTCGCGTTGGCGATCTCGGCGCTGGTCCTCGGCGTGGTCAAGGGTCAGGAATGGGGCTGGGGCAGCCCGCGCATCATCGGCTCCTTCGCGGCCGCCGTCGCACTCCTCGCGCTGTTCGGGTGGCGGTGCACGTGGCACCGCTCGCCGATCGTCGACCTCTCGCTGCTGCGCATCCGCACCTTCAGCGCGGCCAACGGCATGACGGTCCTCGCGGCGGCCGGCTTCTACGGCTACACACTGACGAACGTCCTGTTCCTCACCGGCGTCTGGAGATACTCGGTCCTCGAAGCGGGTCTCGCCCTCACACCCGGGCCGTTCGTGGCGGCGGCCGTGGCGGGGCCGACCAGCAAGCTCGTCCAGCGCATCGGCCACCGGCCGGTGCTGGTCGCCGGCGGTTTGATCTGGGGGGGTGCCGTCCTCTGGTTCGTGGCGCGGATCGGCACGACGCCGGCCTTCCTGAGCGAGTGGCTACCGGGGATCGTGCTGCTGGGCGTCGGGGCGGGCACGCTGTTCCCCAACCTGAGCGGGGCAGCGGTCGCCTCCGCTCCGGGCGAGAGCTTTGCGACCGCGACGGGCCTGAACTCCGTCGCTCGCCAGCTCGGCGCGGCGCTCGGCGTTGCGCTCGTGGTCGCGATCATCGGCACGCCCTCGCCGCTCGGGGCGCTCGCCGCATTCGACAACGCCTGGACCTTCGGCGCCGCCTGCCTGTTCATCGCCGGCCTCGGCTGCCTGTTCGTGGGGCGCCTGCAGGCCGAGCGAGCGCCCTCGCTCGGCGACGCCGCTCGGATACTGCGGGAGGGATCGGGCGAGGGGCCGGCCGGTCCGCAGCGTCCGCGCTCGCGGCGCGCGATCATGGTCGACGACGTCGAGACCGCTTCGCCACGGGCGGAGTCCGCGGCCGACTTCCTGGCGCACGTGCCGCTCTTTGCGGGTCTCGAGGCCCCGCTGCGCGAGGCGCTCGCGTCGCGGGCGCGGGCGGTCCGCATCGATGCCGGCGACTGGCTGTTTCGCGAGGGTGACCCGGGTGACGCCATGTATATCGTGCGCGCCGGGCGCCTGGAGATCGTCGATGAGACCGCGAACGCGGTCATCCGTGAACTGGGCCGCGGGGACGCCCTCGGCGAGCTCGCGCTGCTGAGCGCCTCGCCGCGATCTGTGTCGGTCCGCGCCGCCCGCGCGAGCGACGTGCTGGCCGTCGACCGCCAGGACTTCGAGCAACGCCTGCATGACTCGCCCGCGTTGTCGCTGTCGCTCAACCGCGTGCTCGCCGAGCAGCTGCGCGAGAACCGCGCCCCGGCGCCGGCCACGCGCCCGCGCCCGACGACGATCGCGATCGTGGGGCTGGGCGACCGGCCGCCGCTCGAGAAGATCGCCCATCGCCTCGCGCTCGCGTTGGAGGCCCACCTCTCCCCGGTCCTGCTCGACGGCAGCGAGACGGACCTGTCGACCG
>JAOPZB010000224.1 GCA_025964355.1 Solirubrobacterales bacterium
AGCACCGAGCGCCCGTGCGCCTCCTCCTCCTCCAGGCCGGCCTCCAGCGAGAGCTGGCTGGGCACGGGCAGCACGTAGACCGCGTAGACGACGCCCTCGGCGCCGATCAGCTTGGCGGCGCTGCTCAACGCCGACGCGCTCACGTCGTCGCCGAAGATCGGCACGAGCGCCGTCCGGTACTCGAGCTCCTCGAAGTCCGGTGGGCGTTCGGGGTGGGCGATGCGGTAGTGCTTGCGGGGATCCAGGCCCTGGCGCTTGCGGTAGAGGAAGTAGGCGGCCATGCCCAGCACCATCCAGGGGATGCCGATCGTGCGGGCCTCGCCGTGCAGCGCCACGACGGCCACCCAGGCGGCGAACGTGCCGATCGCGCCCAGGACAGCCGTCAGCGGGACCGGCCGGCCGCGGATGCTCACATTCCACGGCATCCTGTACGGCCGCTCGCGATCAGGGTCTTTGATGCGCAGCGCGACGACGGAGACGTGGGCCGTCGTGAAGGAGAGCATCGCCCCGAAGGAGTAGAGGTTGCCCAGCAGGGTCGTTTCGCCCGGCAGGATGAGCACGCCGGCGAGGACCGAGTAGAAGACGATCGTGAACCACGGCGTGCGGTGAGTGGGATGCAGCCGCGAGAACAGGCTCGGCAGCTGGCGGTGCTCGGCGAGCGACCACGACAGCCGCGAGATTCCGATCAGACCCGCATTCGTGGCGATGAACAGGATCGTCGCTGCGAGCACGCCGACGTAGTAGCGGGCGATCGTGAGCACCGTCCCGTGCAGGCCCAGCCGCGAGACGATGCCGAGCACGGGGTCGTTTTCGAACCTGGTGCCGAGTTCGGTGACGTAGTGATTGACGACGTGCACGTGACCGGCGTGATGCACCAGAGCGACGTGATGCACCACCGGCAGCGCGGACAGCGCGACGACCGAGATGCCCGCGTAGACGCCCAGCACGGCGATCAGCACCAGGTTGACGGCCTTGGGGATGTCGTGTCCCGGGTCCTTGGACTCCTCGGCCATGTTCGAGACCGTCTCTATGCCGGTGTAGGCGACCATCGCCACCGACAGCGCGAAGATCAGCTGCGTCCAGCTCGGGGCGACGCCGAGGTGGACCTGGTTGACGAGCAACGACGGGTTCAGGACGAGCACGATTCCCGCCCCGACGAGCAGGACCTGCGTGCAGAGGTCGGCGACGGCCAGGAACAGGTTGAGTTTCGCCGACTCCCCCAGGCCGCGGATGTTCAGCGCCGCCAGCAGCGCGATCGTGACGAGCCCGCCGATGATGTCTCCCGGGTTGTGCGTGAGGGCGGGGAAGAACGCGCCGAGGTAGTGCGGGACGAAGAACGCCGAGATGGCGATCGTGATGATGTAGTCCAGGCTGAGGGCCCAGCCGGCGAAGAACGAGACGACGTCGTTGAACGCATGCCTGGCGAACGAGGACGATCCGCCGGCTTCCGGGAACATCGCGGCGCCCTCCGCATATGTCTTGGCGGTGAGGACGAACAACCCGCCGGCGAACATGAACACCAGCGGCGTGAGCCCCAGCGCATGGGCGGCGACGAG
The DNA here is from genome assembly GCA_025964355.1 of Solirubrobacterales bacterium. Lineage (GTDB taxonomy): Bacteria > Actinomycetota > Thermoleophilia > Solirubrobacterales > Solirubrobacteraceae > Palsa-744. Next base: position 1,557 of record JAOPZB010000224.1, read on the forward strand.
GCCGAGGGCGTAGTAGATCGAGGAGCCGACGTTGCCGTAGGCCGTGGCGAACAGCCCTGGGACACCGACGGACCGGCGCAGGCCCTGCTCGCTCAGGCGTGCCATCTGAAGACCGTTCCCGGGGGCTCGGATACGGCCGCCACGGCGTGGATATCCACGCCCGCTACGTTAGGTCTCAGCCCGTCAAGCGCACATCAAGATCGGGACGCAGCGCATTCAGATTTCACAAAGATCGCGCCCCCGGAGGTCGGGACGCTCAGGCGCTGAAGCGGTAGCCGATCCCCGAGTCGGTGCGAATCAGCCGTTGGTCAGGGCCGCCGGCCTGCAGCTTGCTGCGCAGGTTCGCGATATGCGTTCGCAGCACGGGCGTGGCGTCCGCGTACTCCGGGCCCCAGACGTCGGTCAAGAGCTGGCGGTGGGTCATCAGCAGGCCGCGGTTGAGCACGAGCACGCGCAGCAGGGCGAACTCCGTGGGCGTGAGATGGACGTCCGCCCCGTTCATCGAGACGGCGTGTGCGGCGAGATCGACCACGAGGTCTCCCAGATCGACGCGAGGCTCGGTGGGGTCTCGCCCGGCGCGGCGCAGCGCTGCCTTGACGCGAGCGACCAGCTCGCCGGGCCCGAAGGGCTTGGTGACGTAATCGTCGGCGCCGTGGTGCAGCGCATCGATCTTGGTCTGCTCCTCGCCGATCGCGGACAGCACGAGGATCGGCATCTCGCTCCACTCGCGCAGCCGCCGGCAAAGCTCGATGCCGTGGAGATCGGGCAGCAGCAGGTCGACGATCGCGAGATGCGGTCCCATGACGGCCGCGCGGTCGAGCGCCTCCTCGGCGGTCGAGGAGATCAGCACCTCGTAGTCCGCCTCGCGCAGGATGAGGTTGAGCGCCCGTCGGATCTGCGGGTCGTCGTCGCAGACCAGGATCCGCTCGGCCGCCATCAGCTCGCGGCCTCCTCGCCGACGCCGGCGGCGATCGGCGACGGCTCCGGCGCCTGCAGGGGGAACTCGACGACGAAGCTCGTGCCCTGACCGGGATGCGACTCGACGCTGATCTTCGCCCCGTTGAGCTCGAGGAACCCCCGGGTTATCGCCAGGCCGAGTCCCGGCCCTGAGTGCTGAGCGGGAGCGTCGGGCGTCCGGTAGAACGGCAGGAAGATCCGCTCCTGCTCGCTGCGGGCAATGCCCGGTCCCTGGTCGACGATCAGCACCCGGATCCGCCCCCCGACCGCGCGGGCGCGCACGGACACGGGCTTGTCGCAGGAGTAGCGAGCCGCGTTCTCGAGCACGTTGGCGAAGGCTCTCTCGAGCTGGCCCGGGTCGCCCTGCAGCAGGGGCATGCCGGGTTCGACTGACAGCTTGAAGACGGCCGACGCTGCGCCAACCTGCTCGAGCGCCTCCTGCAGAACCTCGTCGACCGAGTACCAGACCAGGCGTGGCGCAGCTCGACCGGCCTGCAGCACCGAGAGGTCGAGGAGCTTCTCGATCAGGCGCCACAGGCGGGTGGCGGCATCGATCACCTGCTCGCGCACTTCGCCGACGTTCTCGCTGGTCGGGCGCTGCGGATCGAGGGCGGCCGCGGCCATCAGGATCGCGGTGAGGGGCGTACGAAGGTCGTGGGAGACGGAGCGCAGGACGGCCGTCTTGAGCTCGTCGCTGCGCCGCAGCGCCGCCGTCTCCACCACCTCCGCCTGAAGCTCTGCGCGGTGCAGCGCAGCGGCGAGGATCGACTCGAGTGACGGCACGAGCCGCTCGACGATGCGGACGCGCTCGTGAGTCGCCAGCGTACCGGCAAGGCGCAGCGTCCCGACCGGCCCGCCAGCACTGCTCAGGGTGAACATGACCGATCCATCCGCCGGATCGAGCTGACCCAAGGAGATAGTGGCCGACGGCGCCCCGACCGCGGCCGCGAGACGCTCCGCGGCGACATCGAGCGCTTCGTCCAGATCGGCCGTGCCGAGCAGCAGGTGCGCCATCTCTGCGGCGAGATCAGCCTCCTGGCGACGCTGCTGTGCCTCGCGGCCGCGGGCACGCGCGAGCTCGGCCAGAAGCCCCGTCGCGACGGCCACGACGACGAAGGCCAGCAGCGCCACCCAGTCGCGTTCGTCGGCCAGCGTGAAGCGGCCGCCGGGAGGCAGATGAAAGAAGTTGAATGCCGCCGCGCTCAACACGCTCGCCGCGACACCGAGCCTGAGCCCCCAGAACATCGAGACCAGCAGGACCGCCGGCACATAGAGCACGCCCAGCGAGAGCACGGGCGTGACCTGCTTCAGCGGATAGATCAGCCCGGTAACCGCCGCGACGCTCGCGAGCGCCACGAGCAGACCGGCGAGCAGCGACGGCCGCTCGGATCTGAGGAGCCGCGGGGAGAGGACGGCTGAGGTCATGCTGCAAGCATGATCGTGCATCGCTGAGGTCGCGCGTGCCTGCGCGGCCCCGGCGAAGTCAGGCTGGAGTCGGCACGCGCTCGGCCGGCGGCGCGTGGTGGGTGTCGGTCTCGATGATCACGCGGCAGGGGCGCTTGCTGAGGAGATATGCGGCGGTCGGTCCGATGCGCTGCTCGCCTGCGGGGGCGTGGATGGTCGACCAGTAGATCACGTCGGAGCCGACACGTTCGGCTTCCTGGACGATCGCCGCGCCTGGGTTGCGGGTGCGTATCAGCGCGGTGTGGATCTTGATCCCCCGGCGCCTGGCCTTGATGCGGGCTGTCTCCAGCACGGAGCGCCCCTGGGCTTCCTCGTCCTCCAGGCCCTCGTCCAGCGACAGCTGGCTCGGCACCGGCAGCACATAGATGGCGTAGACGACTCCCTCGTTCCCGATCAGCTTCGCGGCGCTGCTCAGCGCCGAGGCGCTGACGTCGTCGCCGAAGATCGGCACGAGCGCCGTCTTGTACTCGAGCTCCTCGAATTCGGGCGGGCGCTCGTGCCTCGGGGCCCGCGACGTCGTGCGTAGGTCGAGCCCCTGCTGGCGGCGGTAGACGATGTAGAGGAGCATCCCCAGCGCGAGCCATGCCACGCCGGCGACGGCGACGTTGAGGTGCAGGATCGTCACCGTGATGAAGGCCAGACCGGTGCCCACGATGCCGAGCAGCGCGAACACCGGCAGTTCCCGGCCGGCGACCCTGAGCGTCCCCGGCCCGCGATAGGGACGGGGACGATCGGGTTCCTTGATGCGCAGGCGGATGACCGACAGATGGGCCATCGTGAACGAGAGCATCGCCCCGAACGCGTACATATTCCCGAGGAATTCGGCCTTGCCCGGGATGATCGTCAGGCAGGCGACGCCCCCGAACAGGAGGATGCCGATCCAGGGGGTGCTGAAGCGCGGATGCAGGCGGCTCAGGCGATCGGGGACCTGGCGGTGGAGGCCCATCGAGTAGACGAGCCGTGAGGCGCCGATGATGCCTGCGTTGGCGGCGATGAACAGGATCGTTGAGGCGAGCAGGCCGACGTAGATCTCGCCCGCGCCCTGCAGCGCGCCCAGGTGAAGGTGCTTGACGATGCCAAGGACGGGGTCCCCCGCGAAGCCCCCGTGAGCCTCGCTGGTGCCGAGCAGCGTGCTGTAGTGGCCGTTCGGAAGCCTGTGCACGGGCAGCGCCGAGAGGGCCACCATCGGCAGCGCGGCGTAGATCGCGAAAACGGCGATCACGACGAACCTGATCGCCTGCGGCACCGTCCGCGTCTCGTCTCTGGCCTCCTCGGCCATATTGGAGATCGTCTCGATCCCCGTGTAGGCGATCATCCCGATCGGGATCGCGACGAGGAAGCTTTTCCAGGTCGGTGCGATGCCCAGGTGAACGTTGTGGATGAGGACGTCCGGCGAGAGCACCAGCACGACCCCGACGATGACGAGCAGGAGCTGCGTCGCGAGGTCTGTGATCGCGAGGACGATGTTGAGGCCTGCCGCCTCTCGCACGCCGACGACGTTCACGACCGACAGCACGATCACGACGCCTATGCCGAACAGCACATCGCCGGGTCCGTGCTGCAGCGCCGGCCAGAACAGGCCGCCCAGGTAGTGCGGCACGAAGAACGCCGAGATCGCGATCGTGATCGTGTAATTGAGCATCTGCGCCCAGGCGGCGAAGAACGACCACAGCTCGTTGAACGCATGCCGGGCGAAGCTGGAGGAGCCGCCCGCCTCCGGGTACATCGCCGTCGCCTCGGCGTAGGTCGCGGCGGTCAGGTAGAAGATGAACCCGGTGATGATGAAGACGACCGGCGTCAGGCCGAGCGCAAAGGAGGCGACGAGGCCGAGGGCGTAGTAGATCGAGGACCCGACGTTCCCGTAGGCGGTCGAGAACAGGGCGCTCGTGCCGAGCACCCGCCGCAGCCCATGTTCGGTCAGACGTGCCATTCGGCGCAGGGTATATACGGCTGCCCGGTGGAGCCGCGCCAGTCAGGGCGATAGCCGGGCGGCACGTGCAAAATCCCATGCACCATCGGCGCGAAAGCAGGAACGAGCCGTATGATCCCGACGAGCCGGTCCCGAGCGATTCCGGCATGCCCAATGGAAACAGCGCGACGCGGAAACTACGACTCGGGTGAGGACTTCGTTCTCGAATACGGCGATCTTCGCTTCACCTTCAACGAGGACGACTTCGCCGAGCGCTGTGAGCAGGCAGCGCTGAAGCTGGGCTTCGTCGGCGGTCGCCTCGGCGAGGACGAGCTCGAAGATCTCGTCAACCTCGCCGTCAACGGCGAGGTCCTGGACCCCGCGTCGGGCCTTGGCGAACACGTCAACGACTGCTGGCCCGAGCTCGTGGGACCAGCCGAGCGCTCGCTCGTCCACTGGCTGCGCCGCCTGGTGTTCCGCGGCGCATGGCTCGACCAGCGCGTCAACGAGGGCGAGCTTGGCGTCGCCTTCGACGAGCAGAGCGGCAGCTTCGCCTACGTGCAGCCGAGCGATCCGAGATCGCCGAGCAGCGGCGAGCCGATCGAGCTCGCTCCCGAGCCCTCCTGGGGCCGGGTCGCCTACCGTCGCTGATCGGAGCCTCAAGCCGCGCCGCCGGCTCGTCACCTCGATGCGCCACCGACGGAGTGCTCGCCGCGGCGGTTAGCTCGCGGCCTCGAGCGCCTCGGCGCGGGCCTTCGTGATGGCGGCTGCTCCGTCCTCTCCGACGAGCAGCTCCGGCTTCAGCGTGCCGCTGTTGACGAGGTCGAGGATCGGCTGGCGACCGGTCGACGTGAGAGCCGCGTCCAGCGCGATCACGGTCGTCTCGCCCCCGAGCGGACTCGTGGCCGCGGCGATCACGGTGAGCGACCCCCCGTCATGAAGGTTGCGCGCCGCGGCGAGCGCCTTGCGCGCAGCATGCGGGTGCAGGCCATCGAGGTTGTCGATCAGGACGAGTGCGTTCCCACCGCGCGCCGCAAGGCGCCGGGCGGCCTCGACGGCGCGCTCGACGGCCTGGTCCTGGGTGTCGGCCGAGGTGGCGAGGCTGAGAGCCGCCACGGGCTGGACGGGGCCCTCCCGCCACTGGCCTATCTCCTCAGGCCGCGCGCCGGTCAACACGACGCTCACCTCGAGATCCTCCCGACCACTCAGGGCGTCGAACAGCTTGCGCAGCGTCTCGGTCTTGCCGGCGTGGCGGCCGCCGACGATCACTGCGCGGGACCCGCGGCCGAGGGGTGTCAGCCACTCGATCGCCTCGAGCGTCGGGTCTTTGGACCCCAGCGCGAGGCGCTCACTCGGATAATCGACCGGAAGATCGTCGTAGCGCGCGCCGTCGGAGACCGTGTCAGCCGACGCGCCGTTGATCGTGTCGACGCGCACCAGCGACGGATAGCGCTCGGAGCGACGCGGAGTGCGGACGGGGCCGGTCACCTCGTCGCCTGAGACGAGCTCGCAGCGGCGAACCTGCGCCGCGGATATGTAGACGTCCTCGTCGGAGGGCTCCGGCGGCTGAACTCGCAGGAAGGCAGAGCCGTTGCCGAGCACCTCGACGACACCCGATGCGACCCGTCCCTCGGCGACGTCCTCGCTCGCCGGGCGTCGGCGGGAATCACGCGGGGCGGGCTCTGGCGCGGCGCGCTCGTCGGAATCGCCGCCGTCGGCCGCTGGGCGCCGTGAGCGAGTGGGTCGGCGCCGACGCGGGCGCTGGGCGGCCTCGGCTCGCTCGGGCCCGTCCTCGTCCTCTGAAGCCGGGGCCGGCAGATCTGCGCCGCCGGGCTCCCCCAGGATGGCGTCGATCAGGGCTTCCTTGCGCAGGCGCCTGAAACCGTCGAGACCGAGCTGATCGGCGATCGCGTGCAGGTCGGCCAGCGGACTTGCCTCCAGGTCGGAGCGCTCGAGTACGGCCATGGGATCTTCCTTCCTGTCGGATGGGCGGTTGGCGTCCCACCGCGTTGGACAGCGGCGGGCACCCGTGATCGCCATTCAGCCTAGCGTCTCGGGCGGTCGGTGCTTGACCCGCGCCGACGCGGCGGTATCCGTCTCAGCCGGCGGCGGGGCGGTCGTAGCGAATTTCCTCGGCCAGCGCGAGGCCCCTGTCGGCCTCGACGCGTCCCGAGAGGGCGGCGCGCACAGCCAGGAAATCGGCCGCCGAGGATACGTCGTGCAGACGGAAGATGTGCGCGCCGTGCTCGACGCCATGGGCCAGCGCGGCCAGTGTCCCGGCGAGGCGCTCGCGCGGCGGCCGTCCGGTCAGAGCGCCGATGAAGTCCTTGCGCGAGATCGCCATGAGCAGCGGGCGGCCGAGCTCATGCATGCGGCCGACGTCGGCAAGCAGCCGGATCGTCTGGGCCGGCGTCTTGGCGAAATCGGGCCCGGGATCGACGATCAGCTGCTCGGGCTCGACGCCAAGGGACACCGCGGCGGCGATCCGCTCGCGCAGGAAAGCGAGCACTTCAGCGACGATGTCGCCGTAGAGGTCCGGATCCTGCAGCCGTTCCCTTGGCGCCGCGAGCGTGTGCATCACCACGAGCGCCGCACCGGTCTGTGCGCACACCTCGGCCAGGCCGGGGTCGCGCAGCCCGCTGACGTCGTTGACGATCTTGGCCCCGGCGCCGATCGCGGCCCGCGCGACAGCCGGCTTGTAGGTATCGACCGACACGAGGACGTCGAGCTCGTCGGCGACGCGCTCGATGAGTGCCACGACGCGCTCGAGCTCCTCCTCCACGGTGACCGGCGGACGCCCGGTGGACGCGGACTCGCCTCCGATGTCCACGATGTCGGCCCCCGCGGCGACCAGCTCGCGCGCCAGCTGCACCTGAGCGCCGAGCGTCGCGCGCTGTCCACCGTCGCTGAAGGAGTCGGGCGACGCGTTGACGATGCCCATCAGCCATGGTCGGGCGCCCAGCTCCAGAACGTGATCGACGGCACGAAGGCGTCGCGGAGGCGCGATCACGAGCGCGCCCGGGGCAGCGGCGAGCCCGCCGCGGGAACGCTCTCGACGGCGCCCCCGGCGTCGAGCATGCCCTCGGCGGCCGCCTCTGAAGCGAAGCGGTCGAGCTCGGTCGCCAACCGCTCGGCGCTCCAGCCGAGCTCACGGCCGAGGACCGCCCCGACGCGCTCGACGGGGCCCCCCTCGGCGCCGCCGTCGGCCGAGTGCGAGGAGGCGTTCAGCTCGCGGCCCGTCAGCTCACGGGCTGCGAGCAGGCCGAGGCGGGTGCGCCGCAGGAGCGCGTCGCCGATGCTGCGCGCCTGCTCGCGGCGCGCAGCCAGCGCGACCTCGGCGAGCAGGTCCGGCAGGCCCGCCACGATTGGCTGCGCGAGCTCTCCGCGTTCGGCCGCCAGCGCCAGCACGTCATGGGCGGCATGGCCGTAGCGGCTGGCGAGCGCCTCATAGGACGCGTCCGGCACTCCCTCCACGCGAGGGAGCTCATCGGCGGCGATCGCCTGGCCGAGCGGAATCTCGTGCGTGCGGCAGGGAGCGTCGCGAGCGTCGCGCTCGACGAGGCGGTCGACCGTCATCTTGGCCATGCGCCGCCAGGTGGTGAGCTTGCCGCCGGTGATCGTGATCATCCCGGAGGACGTCTCATAGAGCTCCGCCTTGCGCGAGATGTCGACGGACTTCTTCGGGTCGCCGGTCGAGATCAGCGGCCGGACTCCGGCGAAGGCGCCAGTCAGCTGCGCGGTGCCGAGCGCGGTGCCGAAGAACTTGTTCACGGCCTCCAGCAGGTAGTCGATGTCCTCGTCGGACGGACGGATGTGATCGAGGGGGCCCTCGTAGTCGTTGTCGGTGGTTCCGACGAGGGTGTGTCCAAGCCAGGGCAGCGCGAAGATCGAGCGCCCCGCCCCCGCGGGGACGATCGCGCCGCCGACCAGCGGCAGGTCCTCGTTGCGAATCGTGATGTGGGTGCCGCGGCTTGGCCGGATCCGCGGCAGCTCGGCCTCGTCGTGGAGCTCCTGGGGACGCAGCTCGTCCGCCCAGACACCCGTCGCGTTCACGACGTTCGCCGCTCGGACGTCGAGCCGCGCGCCGCTCTCGACGTCGAGCGCCTGCACGCCCTCGGAACGGCCGTCGCGCTCGAGCAAGCCTGTCACCGCAACACGGTTCGCGCAGACGGCACCGAAGCGCTCGGCCTCGCCGAGGACGGTCAGCACGAGCCGCACGTCGTCGGTTTGGCAGTCGTAGAACAGGTAGCCGCTCGTCGGGTCGCGCGGAGCGAGGGCTGGAAGCAGCTCCAGGACCTCCTCGCCGGAGATCACGCGATGACGCTCGGGGCTCCACGACTCGCCGTCCTCTGGCGCCGCGGACCTCCCCAGGGCCCTGGCGTCAGCGCTCGCGGCGGCCCCGTTGCCGCGTCCCCGCTGGGAGCGCCCCCGCCGCCCCCGCCGGGAGCGCAGGCGATCTCGATCGACGGACATGACGTCGTAGAGGTTCAGGCCGACGCCGACCAGGCGGTCCGGGCGGCCACCGTCGAAGGCGGGCACGACCAGCGGCAGGGGGCGGACGAGATGCGGCGCGAGCGCCACCATCAGGCTGCGCTCCAGCAGGGCCTCGCGCACGAGGCCGAGGTCGAAGTGCTGCAGGTAGCGCAGGCCTCCGTGGACGAGCTTGCTCGAGCGGCTCGAGGTTCCCGAGGCGTAGTCGGCGCGCTCGAGCAGCGCAACGCTGTAGCCGCGCGCCGCCGCATCAAGGGCCACGCCTGCACCGGTAATGCCGCCGCCTACCACGACGACGTCGAACTCGTGCTCCGACAGCGCCGCGAGAGCATGACCGCGCTCGATCATCGAGGCCAGTCTCGCAGAGCCGGGCTGGCGGGGATCGAATCTATATCTGGGCGAGCTCCGCGGTGATCTCGCTCACCGCGGACTTGGCGTCCCCGAACAGCATCTCGGTCTTCGGCTCGTAGTAGAGCTCGTTTTCGATGCCTGCGAACCCGGGGTTCATCGAGCGCTTGATCACGATCACCGACTGGCTGTCGCCCACTTCGAGGATCGGCATGCCGTAGATCGGCGAGGAGGGGGTGTTCTTCGCGGCCGGATTGGTCACGTCGTTCGCACCGATCACGAGCGAGACGTCGGTGCGCTGGAACTCGGGATTGGCCTCGTCCATCTCCTTGAGCTGGTCGTAGGGCACGTCGGCCTCGGCGAGCAGCACGTTCATGTGCCCGGGCATGCGCCCGGCGACCGGGTGGATCGCGTAGCTGACTTCGACGCCGCGTTTTTCAAGCTCCTTGGTCAGCTCGCGCACGGCATGCTGCGCCTGCGCGACAGCCATCCCGTAGCCGGGCACGATCACCACACGGTTGGCGTAGGCGAGCTGGATCGCGGCGTCGGCGGCGGTGGTCGAGCGAACGGTTCCGGCATGCTCGCCGGCGCCTTCAGCGCCCGCGACGGCCCCGCCTCCCCCGAAGCC
>JAOPZB010000259.1 GCA_025964355.1 Solirubrobacterales bacterium
GGCGAGTCCGAGCCGGTGGTCCGTGCGGCCGGAGAGCCCGTCTGGTCGGGCTCATTTGCCGTCGAGGGCGTGGCGCTATTCGAGGCCACGGCGGTCGGCGCGGACAGCCGCGCCGCGCAGCTGGCCGCAACGGCGCGTGCGTTTCGCCACCCGCGCTCCCCGCTCGAGCGTGCCAACGACCGGCTGCTGGTGTGGATCATCGTGCTTGCGATACCGCTCGCGATCGGACTGACGGTGTCGGTTCTCGCCCGCGTCCCCAGCAATGCCGCGCGGGTTCAGGCGATCACGGCCGGGATTGTCAACCTCGTCCCCGAGGGCCTGATCCTGCTCATCAGCGTCACGGCCGCAGTCTCCGCGTTCAAGATGGCAAGGCGCGGCGTGCTCGCCCAGCAGCTCAACGCGGTCGAGTCGCTCGCATCGGTTGATCTCGTTGTCACCGACAAGACCGGCACCCTCACCGAGCCCACACCGCGCGTGGTCGCGCTGGTCCCGGCGGACGGAACGGACGAGGCGGCCTTCGCCCACGACCTGGCGACCTACGCGGCCAGCGCTCCTTCCCGCAACCTCACGCTGGAGGCGATCAACGACGCCGGACTGGCGGATGTCAACACCCTCGACGTGGTCGGCCAGGTGCCGTTCTCCTCGCGGCGGCGCTGGAGTGCGCTCGATCTCGAGGGTGAGCGCTTCTTCCTGGGGGCGCCGGAGCGCTTCAGCAACGCCGAGGCGTCGCTGAAGGAGAGGGGCCGCGAAGAGGCGAGCGCCGGTCGGCGCGTGCTCGCGCTCGGACGCAGCGCGACACCGCTGTCCGGCGACGGCTCCGAGCCTCAGTTCCCGGACGACGTCCAGGCCCTGGGCCTTGTCGTGCTCGCGGAGCGGCTGCGCCCGAACGCAGCCGAGACCGTCACGTTCTTCGCCGACCAGCAGATCACGCTGAAGGTGCTCTCGGGCGACGCGCCGGCCACCGCCGGCGCGATCGCCCGCGACGCCGGTGTGCCAGGCTCGGCGCCCGCCCTCGACGGCGAGGCGCTGCCGAGCGAGTCGGCGGCGCTTCGCGAAGCCGTCCTCGCGGCACCAGCCGTCGGGCGCATCTCCCCTGAGGGCAAGCGCGCCGTCGTGGACGCGCTCACCGACGACGGGCGCTACGTGGCGATGGTCGGCGATGGGGTCAACGACGTGCCCGCCTTGAAGCAAGCACGCCTCGCGATCGCCCAGGGATCCGGAGCGCAGATGGCGCGATCGGTCGCCGACCTCGTGCTCGTCAAAGATGACTTCGCGGCCGTGCCCGGCATGGTCGAGGAGGGAAGGCAGATCCTGCGCAACATCGAGCGTGTCGCGCGGCTGTTCGTCACCAAGACGGTGTTCGTCGCGGTGGTCGGGCTGGCGGTGGGGATACCCACTGCGACCTACCCGCTCCTGCCGCGCCAGTTCACGATCGCCTCAACGGTCACGATCGGCATCCCCGCGTTCCTGCTCGCCCTCGCCCCGAGCTCCGGGCCATGGCGGCCGGAGGGCTTCCTGCAGGCGGTGGGTCGCTTCGCGATCCCGGCCGGCGTCGCCGTCGGGATCGGGATCGTCGCCGGATACCTGACCGCGCGCTACGGATTCAAACTCGACCTCACCCATTCGCGAACGGTTGCCACCGGCATCGTCGTCGTCTGCGGCCTGGCCGTCGTGCTGCGCCTCGAGCAGAGTCGTGGCCAACGACGCCTCGCACTCGCCGGCCTCTGCGCGCTGATGCTCGCGCTCTTCGCCCTGGCCCTCGTCGTCCCGTTCCTCAGGGAATTCTACGAGCTCTCAACACCGACAGGCGAAAGCGTGGCAGCCTGGGCGATCGGAACCGTGATCGGGATCAGCGGGATGCTCGGCGCCCTGCACCTGCTGCGCGTGTGAGAGCGAGGATCGGGCAGCGCGCCGGCGCTCGAGCTCCTCATCCGAGCGGGGTGCCGGTCACGATCTTCTGGCCGAAGGTTTTGTTCTTGACCACGACTTCGTAAGGCCTCGCGCTCAGGCCCGAGATGGTGTAGCTGCGCGTCGCGGGCGGGAGGCTCACCGCCTGGCCGAAATTTTCAGGCGGATGCGTGACTGGGCGCCAGGCGACGCTCCACGGTTCGGGCTCTTCGCCTGACTTCCAGCTGACCGTCAGCGAGCCGGCGCCTGCTGCCACTTCGATGAGGGTCGCCGGGCCGCTGGCCTGCAGCAGCGCCAGACTGTGTTTTTCACCCGCCGCTATGGCGACCACTCCGCTGAGGTCACTCACGGGTGTGGGTAGGGAGCTGTTGGCGGTCGTGCCGTTTCCAAGCTGCCCGAGTTCGTTAAGGCCCCAGGCAAAGACCTTGCCGCCGCTCAGCGCCAGGCTGAAGCGGAAGCCCGCCGAGATGCCCGTGACGTTGGCCAGACCGACCCGCACCGGAACCTTGCTGCACGCGGTCGGCGAGCTGCCGCACTGTTCGGGTCCCGAGCTGGCGCCGAGCTCCCCATCGTCATTGCTTCCCCAGGCCACGACATCTCCGTTTGCCAGTAGAGCCACGCTATGAGAGAGGGCCGCCGAGACGGCTGTCGCACCGCCCAGCCCGGTCACTGTCACCGGGGAACTGCTGGCGGTGGTGGTGCCATTTCCGAGTTGCCCGGACGGGTTTCCGCCAACGGCCCTGACCGTGCCGTCGTTGAGCAGCGCCAGCATATGGCCGCCGAGCGACGAGACGCCGCCGATCGCTATCGCCCTGACTGAAGCCAGGCCGCGAACGGGCGTGGGCACGTCTTTTTCAACCGTTGTGCCATCGCCGAGCTGCCCCTGTTTGTTTTCGCCCCAGGCGACCACCGTGCCATTACTCAGAAGCGCCACGTCGTCAGCGCCGCCGGCCGCGATCGCGACGACACCAGTGAGGCCGGGCACGAGCACAGGGACGTCGCTGCCCATGCCTTCGACGCCTTTGAGCGTCGTCCCGTTCCCCATCTGTCCGTAGGTGTTGCCGCCCCAGGTAGCCACCGTGCCGTTGCCTAGCAGCGCCATCGCATGAGCCCCTCCAACCGCGATTGCGGTCACGCCGGTCAGTCCGGACACGGGCACCGGAGTCGGGCTCTCTTCTCCATGCGTGCCGTCTCCGAGCTGCCCCCACAGATTGCCGCCCCAGGATCGCACGGTGCCGTCGTTCAAGAGGGCATAGCTGGAGAAGTAGGTGGCCGCCACGGACTTGATCCCGCTCAGTCCACGTACCGATACGGGGCCCACGCTGTGGGCACTCTTGTAGCCCGCCCCGAGCTCCCAATGGCTGTTTTCACCCCAGGCGGCGATCGTCGTGCCGAGCCCCGATGCGAGCGGCGGAGCAGTACTGAGCGGTACGGTGCTGGGTCCTTGCGCGCGTGCGCGGATCACGAGCCTGCGCGAGCGCGATATGCCGACGCGGCGTCCGTGTCGGTAAAGGACCGCGCGCACGGTCAGGATCCCCGGGACATTCGGCGCGGTGAACACCACCCTGAACTTGCGATGCGCTACCGCGCCGGTATGCAGCGTGCTCCATCGCCTGCCGCGTAGTCGCTGAATGGAAACCCTACGGCCGCGCGACCGTCGGGCCAGCGTGCCCGTCGCGACGACCCTTGCCCCCACATTCACCGATGATGGGACAGAGAGCGAAATACGTCTGGCTCGGGCCTCGGCGGGCGGTGCGACTGCCAAGAGCAGAACGGCGACCACGGCCGTGAGCCCCCCCAGCAACGGGCGACCAGATGACCCAGCCAGCCCGGGCGGCGGGTCGTGGTGACACGGCATCAGTGTCCTCACGCCGGACGCCATTCTATGCCAGCCCGCCAACGAAGGCGCAGCAACCTTCGAGCAGCTCGAACAGACCCCGCGCGGTTTTCCCGCAATTTGCGCCAAAATATAAGCCACTACAGCGTCGGCTACTGAGGTGAGGGCTCAGCGAAACAGCGCCGCGACCCCTGCCTGCAGCGCGTCGCGCGCGGCGGCACGACCGGCCTCGCGCGCGGCGTCGAGCTGGTGAAACTCGAGCAGCCCCACGCCCTCGGCACGAGGTTTGATGACGATGTCG
>JAOPZB010000018.1 GCA_025964355.1 Solirubrobacterales bacterium
TCGGCCCTGTCCCCGATCTGCGATCGGCGGCATGATGCGCTCAGCCGCGGATTATGCGTTCGACCACGACGCTGTTGATGATCTGCAGCGTCAAGATCGCCAGAAGCGGGCTGAGGTCGATACCGCCGAATGAGGGGATCACCCGGCGAAAGAGCGCGAGGAACGGTTCGCAGACATCGCGCAGGAAGCCGAGGACGACGTCCGTCGCACGCGAGTAGGGCGGGCGAAAGCCGAGCGTGAACAGCAGCTGGAGCACGATGTAGAGGATGATGACCAGCGTGTAGACGTAGATCAGCGTCGAGAGGAAGTCGGCGATCGAGGTGCGCGCGCTGGCGAGGATCATGGGCGACTCTCCTCGAGCACCGCATCGAGCGCATCGCTGAACGCGGCTCGCACTCCGCCGCGCTCCAGCGCGTCGAGTCCCCGGGCGGTCAGTCCTCCCGGCGAGGCGACCTCCCGGCGGATCGCCATCGTGTCGTTGCCGCGCCGGCGCAGGAGCTCCGCAGTGCCGGCGAGCGTCTGCACGACGAGCTCGGCTCCCTGGGCTGCCGGGATGCCCTTACGCACGCCGGCGTCGATCTGCGCCTCGGCCACGAGCGCCACATATGCGGGGCCGCACGACATCAGTCCCATGGCGACGTCGACGAGCGCGTCGTCGAGAACCACCAGCGTTCCGAGCTGCGCGAACAGCTCGCCGATCGCCCGGTCGAGCTCTACGTCCTGACCTCCGCCCCCGGCGGCCTGGACGACCGCGCCCTGGCGAACCTCGACCGGCAGCGACGGGATGAAGCGATGGACCGGCTTACCGGGATAGGCCTCGCGCAGTGCGGACAGCGGCGTCGCGGCAAGGATCGACGTGAGCGCCCTCGCGTGCGGAGCGATCTCCGCGGCGACCGAGGCCAGCTGCGCCGGCTTGTGGCAGAGCACGACCACGTCGGAGCGTTCGGCGACCGCAGCGTTGCCATCGAGCGCCTCGCCGCCGACTTCCTCGGCGAGGCTGCGCGCGCGCTCGGCGACCGGGTCGGCGCAGAGCAGCGGTCGTCCCCACCCGCGCGCAAGCGCGCGGGCCATGTTCCCACAGCCGATCAGACCTATCTGCATGCGAAGTGCAGCGTAGTGGTCGTCATCGTGATACCCGGGATCCTGACGTGCGAGATCCAAGCCTCGCACGGACGCAGTGAGCGCCGCGTGCTCCGCACGCAAGCGATCGAGGACACAGCGAGGCGCCGGATATCGTGCGTCAGGACTGGTTGAAGAAGCCCTTCTCGATCAACCTCGCGCGCTCCTCGGCCGATATCTCGACGTTGCGTGGCGTGAGCATGAACACCTTGTCGGCGATGCGCTGCATGCCCCCGTCGAGCGCATAGGTCAGCCCGGAGGCGAAGTCGATCAGGCGCTTGGAGAGGTCCGTGTCGGAGCCCTGCAGGTTGAGGATCACCGGGATCGAGTCCTTGAACTTGTCGGCGATCTGCTGCGCGTCGTTGAAGGACTTCGGCACGACCAGGTGCACGCGGACGTCGCCGTTGCCTCGACTTCCGACCGGCTTGAGCACTGTCGTCGAGCGTCCACGTCCCCGTCCTTGGCTCTCGGTCGCGTCGTCCTCGCCGAAGATGTCGTCGAACTCGTCGCGCCGGCGTCGCAGGCGCCGAACGTTCGGGCGCTCGCGGTAGCGGTCCTCTATCTCCGCCTCGGGCGCGGCCTCGTCATCGTATTCGTCGTGGTACTCCTCGGCTAGGCCGAAGTACACGAGGGCGCTGTGCCAGGAATCGCGAAAGGACATCGGTGTAGGTTCGTGTTCGCCCGGCGAGCCGGATTCCCTGCTGATGCTAGTCGCTGGGCCCGTCGGCCACAGGGCCGGGATCATATAGCTTCGTGCCGATTCGCACGATAGTAGCGCCCTCCTCGGCGGCGACGACGTAGTCCTGGGAGGTGCCCATCGAGAGCTCTCGCAGGCCGCGTTCGCGCGCGAGCTCGCGCAACGCGGCGAACCAGGGCCTGCTCGCCTCGGCGTCCGCCGACAGCGGCGGCATCGTCATCAGCCCGGCGACGGGCACCGGCGAGCGGTCGATGAACGCGTCGAGCTGCTCGGGGGCCACGCCGGCCTTGCCGTCCTCGCCGGCGACGTTGACCTCGACCAGGATCCGCAGGCCCGGCCGGGCGAGCTCCCGGTGGCGCTCGAGCTCGCGCAGCGCCGACTCGGAGGCGACGGAGTGGATCAGGCGCACGTGCGGCACGATCAGGCGCACGCGACGGCTCTGCAGCTGGCCGATGAAGTCCCACTCGAACAGCTCGCCGTGCGCTCGCACCTTCTCCTCGAGATCCTGGGCGCGGTTCTCGCCGACGAGGCCGACGCCGGCGGCGGCGAGCGTCGGCAGCTCCGCGGCGGCGACGTACTTGATCGCCGCGAGCACCTGCACGGCGCCCGCCTCACCGCCGGGGCGCTCGACGGGCGAGCGCTCGACGGCCGCCTCGATCTCGGCGCGCACGCGCTCGAGGTTCGCGCGGATCGCGTCCGTGCTCAGGCCCGAGATCAGGGCCGCCACGCGATACCCGCCTGGCGTCCGGCGTGGGCGCCTTCGCGCCGGTGTGAGAAGTAGCCCTCGCCGCAGATCGTGCACGTGTCCACATCGCCGACCGTGGCGACACCGGCGGCGAGCAGCCGCCGATGGGCGATCGCACGCATGTCGAGGTGGCGTCCGTCGCCGGCCGCGCCGGCGAAGGCGGCGTGGACCTCCGGGCCGACCTCATAGCAGCAGGCGCCGGCGCACGGCCCGACGACCGCGGCGATCGGCTCTCCTGGAGCGAGCTCGCCGAGCGCGCGGACGCCCTCCTGCAGGACACCCGCCGCGAGGCCTCGCCAGCCGGCGTGGACCATCGCCACCGCGCCGCGGCAGCCGAGCGCGACGGGCATGCAGTCGGCCGCGAGCACCATCGTCCCGATCCCGCTCATCGCCGTGGCCTGACCGTCCGCCTCCCCCAACCTGCCGCCCGGCGGCTGCACCTCGCGGGCGGGCGTGAAGCGACGCACTGCGGTGCCGTGGACCTGGTAGCCGCGGGCCAGCCGATCCAGGCCCAGTCGTGCGCGCAGACTCTCGCGCAGGCGCTCGCCATGCTCGGCTCCGTCGCCGGCCACGCTCGAGAGGTTGCCATCGGCGCGCGCCGTGAACAGCGCGCGTCCGCCGCCCGGGAGCTCGACCGCAACGGCCCCGCTCACGCCCGTGCCTCCAGCGCCGCCGCCAGCTCCGCGTCGCGTCCGTCGGCCAGCTCGCCGTCGAGGCGGCGGCTGAGCGTCGCCGCGAGCAGGCGACCGATCTCGGGGCCGGCCGGAACGCCCGCGGCGAGCAGGTCGTCGCCGGTGATCGCGAGGCGCACGTGACGCCAGCGGCGCAGCCATTCGTGGGCGGCCTCGGCGGCTCCATAGGGCGGACGCTCGCCGGCGAGGGCGCCGGCCAGCGCGACTCCCTCGACCGTGGTCGCGGCCGCCGCGTCGCGCAGGCGCGAGGGCCGGTCGGCGTCGCGCAGGCGCTCCACCAGAGGCGGGGCCAGCACGGCGGTACGCAACACGGCTTCGCGCTCGGCCGCGGTGAACTCCAAGCCGTCGAGCAGACTCGAGATCTCCGACGCGCCGTCGCGGCGAGCATCCAGCGAGAGGGGCAGCAGGGCCACCGCGAGCAGCAGCACTTCGGGACGCCCGTCCTCGGGCAGCATCGCGAGCGCGCGGCGGGCGAGCTCGCCGTCGAGGCGCAGCCGCGGATCGAGCGCCGCGAGCGCGCCCAGGTCGCCGAGCGCTGCGAGCGCCGCGACCGGGTCCGGCTCGGTCAGCGTGAGCCGCAGCTCCGCCCCGATGCGCGCCTGCGAGACGGTTGCGAGCACGTCGCCGGCCAGTGCATCGCGCGCGAGCTCGGCGGTATGCGGCTCGGGCTCGAAGCCCAGCCTCGACCCGTAGCGAGCCAGGCGCAGCAGCCGGGTAGGGTCGTCGACGAAGCTGCGCTCGTGCAGGACGCGAAGCTGTCCGGCGGCGAGGTCGGCCAGCGCATGCTCGGTCGCATGCAGCTCGCCGCGCCGCGGGCCGCCGAGGACGACGGCGATCGCGTTCACCGTGAAGTCCCTGCGGCGCAGGTCGTCGTCGACAGATCCCGGACGGACCTCCGGCAGCGCGCCCGGCTGGCGGTAGTCCTCCGCGCGCCGCTCGGCGACGTCGACGCGGCCGCCGTCCCACTCGACGACGGCCGTTCGAAAGCGCTCATGAACGGTGACAGCGGCGGACGCGCCGCCGATGCGCGCCGCGAGCTCGCCTGCGAGCAGCGCCGCATCGGCCGCGACCACGACGTCGAGCTCGCGCGGCGCGCGTCCCAGCAGCAGATCGCGCGTCGCCCCGCCGACAAGCGAGACCTCCCCCCCGCCCCGTGCGAGCTCGAGCAGCTCGCGACCGCCGGGATGGTCGCCGACGGCCGCGAGCACCGCCTCGGCGCGCGGCTGCACCAGCGCCCGCGGCTCAGCCATCGCGGACGGGGATTCCCGCGGCGGCGAGGTGGGCCTTGGCCTCGGCGACCGTGTGGCGCCCGTAGTGGAAGATCGAGGCGCAGAGCACCGCATCGGCGCCGGCCCGCAGCGCCGCGGCGAGATGGTCGAGCTCCCCCGCACCACCCGACGCGATCACCGGCACGGTCACCGCCTCGCTGACCGCGCGCGTCAGCTCCAGGTCATAGCCCTCACTCGTGCCGTCGCGGTCCATGCTCGTGAGTAGGATCTCGCCCGCCCCACGCTCGACTGCCTCGATTGCCCAGGCCACCACGTCGCGGCCGGTCGCCGTGCGTCCGCCCGCGAGGTAGGCCTCCCAGCCCTGCGAGCCGTTGCCCGCAGCGCGCGCCTTGGCGTCGATCGCCAGCACGACGCACTGGGCGCCGAACACCCCGGCCAGCTCGTCGAGCAGCTCGGGCCGTTCCAGCGCGGCGGAGTTGACCGAGACCTTGTCCGCTCCGGCGTCGAGCACGACCTGGGCGTCGGCCGCGGAGCGGATCCCGCCGCCGACGGTGAACGGGACGAACACCTCGTCGGCGGTGCTGCGCGCGAGCCGCGCGATCGTGTCGCGCTTCTCGTGCGTCGCGGTTATGTCAAGGAACACGAGCTCGTCGGCTCCCCCGCGGTCGTAGTGGGCGGCCAGCTCGACCGGGTCGCCGGCGTCGGTGATGTCGACGAATTCGACGCCCTTGACGACACGGCCGGCGTCGACGTCGAGGCAAGGGATGATGCGCTTGAAGTTCACCCGACAACCGTAGCCGTATGCCGAGGACTCGTCCCCCGCGCGAGGCGGCCGGCGACGGGGGCGGCCTGCGGGGACGCGGCCCTGTTGCCTCCGAAAGTCTCAGCCGCCGAGCGCCGCTTGAGCCTCGGCGATCGTGAACCGCCCCTCGTAGAGCGCCTTGCCGACGATCACGCCGGCGAGGCTCGGCTCCTCCAGCGCGGCGAGCCCCCGCAGGTCGTCCAGGCTGCCGATCCCGCCGGAGTAGACGAGCCGTCCGCTCACCACCGCAGCCACCTCGCGCACCTCCGGCAGGTCCGGCCCCTCGAGCATTCCGTCGCGATCGACATTCGTGTAGACGAGCTCCTGCACGCCCGCCGCCTGCAGGCGCTCGATCACCGCCCCGGCCGTCTGATCGGTGCTCTGCGTCCAGCCCGCCGTCGCGACGTGCCCGCCGCGTACGTCCACCGACACGAGCACGCGCTCGGGGCCGTGGACGGCGAGCGCCTCGCGCAGCAGGTCGGGGTCGGCGAACGCGGCGGTGCCGAGGATCACGCGGGCCGCGCCGGCGCTCAGCGCGGCGTCGACCGCCGACAGCGACCGCAGCCCGCCCCCGTACTGCACCGGCACGCCCAGCTCCTGGACGATCCGCCGCAGCTGCTGCAGGTTCGCGGGCTCGCCCGCCTTCGCGCCGTCGAGGTCGACGACATGCAGGAAGCGGGCGCCCGCCTGCGTCCAGGTGCGCGCCGCCGAGAGCGGGTCCTCGTCGTAGACGGTCTTGGCGGCGAAGTCTCCCTTGACAAGGCGTACGGCGTTGCCGCCGAGGATGTCGATCGCCGGGTAGAGCCTCACCGGGCGACCGACGGCGCAGCCGCCGGCGGCGCTACCTGCGCCTCGATGCAGATGCGCGCGAAGTTCGCGAGCAGGCGCAGCCCGGCCGCGGAGGACTTCTCTGGGTGAAACTGCACGCCGTAGAAGGAGCCGCTCTGCACCGCGCTGACGAACGGCGCCCCGTACTCGGCCGTTCCAAGCGTGTCCTGCGCCCGCGTGGGGACGGGCGCGAAGGAGTGCACGTGGTAGAAGGCGCAGCGCGGCGGAAGGTCCGCGACCAGCGGAGAGTCCGGCCTGGCGAAGGCGACCTCGGTCCAGCCGATGTGCGGGAGCTTGCGTCCCCCCGTCTGCAGGGGGCGCACCTCCCCGGGGATGATGCCGAGCCCGGTGGCTCCGCCGAGCTCGCTGGAGGAGTCGAATGCGAGCTGCATGCCGAGGCAGATGCCGAGCACCGGCGTGCCGGCCTGCACGCGCTCGCGCAGGAGCTCGTCCAGGCCGAGCTCGCGCAGCCTTTCCATCGCCCGCGGAAAGGCGCCGACGCCCGGCACGACGAGGCCGGCGGCGCCGCGCAGCAGCTGCGGATCGGCGCTCACGCGGGCACGGGCGCCGACGTGCTCGAGCGCCTTCTCGACGGAGCGGCGGTTGCCCATGCCGTAGTCGACCACGGCGAGCTCGACGGGCTGCTCGACCAGGCTGCTCACGCGGTCAGCGTCCCCTTCGTGCTGGGGATACCGGTCTCCGTCGGGTCGATCGCCGCGGCGGCGCGCAGGGCGCGCGCGAACGCCTTGAACGTCGCCTCGATCATGTGGTGGGCGTTGGTGCCGGTCTCGACGCGGACGTGAAGCGTCAGCTTTGCCGCGTTGGCGAACGCGCGGAAGAACTCCTCGGTCAGCTCGTGCTCGAAGCCGCCGGTCGAGCCGGGCGGAAGCTCGGCCTCGAACAGGGTGAACGGGCGTCCGGAGATGTCGATCGCGCAGCTCGCGCGAGCCTCGTCCATCGGGATGGTGGCCCAGCCGTAGCGGACGATCCCCTCGCGCTCGCCGAGCGCCGCGTCAAGCGCCTGCCCGAGCACGATGGCCGTGTCCTCGGCCGTGTGGTGCGCACCGGTCTGCAGATCACCGCTGACAGTGACGTCCAGGTCGATGCGGCCGTGGCGCGCGAGCAAGTCGAGCATGTGATCGAGGAAGCCGATCCCCGTTTCTCGCGTGCCGTCGCCGGCCCCTTCCAGGCCGAGCGTCAAGCGCACGTCCGTCTCGGCGGTCCGGCGATCTATCTTTGCGGTTCGCATCATTGAAGCTGATTCTCTCGCACTCGCGCCTCCATCGACTCCGCGTGAACGTCAAAGCCCTCGGCGCGCGCGATCGGCGCGCCGGCCGCAGCGAGACGATCCGCGCCTTCGCCGATCCGCACCTCGGGCATCCGGCGGCGAAAATGACGGGGCGAGAGCGTCGAGGCGAAGCGCGCCGCCCCGCCCGTCGGCAGGATGTGATTGGAGCCGGCGACGTAGTCGCCGAAGGCGGTCGCGCTCTCGGCGCCGACGAACAGGCAGCCCGCCGAAGCGACCATCGGGGCAAGCGCCTCCATCTCGGCGCCGATCAGCTGCAGGTGCTCGGGGCCAAACGCGTCGGCGAGCGCGAGGGCGTCGCGTGCTGCCTCCACCTGCACGATCGCGAAGGCCGCCTCGCCGACGGTCGGACGTTCGACGACGAGTGCCTGCAGCGAGGCCGCGAGCGCGTCACAGACGTGCGGCGAGGGCGCCGCCGCGGCGACCAGGCTGCCGTCGCCGTGCTCGCCCTGCGCGAGCATGTCCAGGGCGGCGAGCCGTATCTCACGCTCGCCGGCGTCGGATGCGAGCAGGATGAGCAGGTCGCTGGGGCCGGCGAAGCCGTCGATTCCGACCGTCCTCGAGAGCTGATGCTTGGCCTCCTGGACGTAGAGGTTGCCCGGCCCGACGATGACGTCCACGGCCGCGACCGTCTCCGTTCCATAGGCGAGCGCGGCGATCGCCTGGGCGCCGCCCATGCGGTAGACGCGCTCCACGCCCAGCAGCCGGCACGTCCCGAGGATCAGCGGGTCGATCTGTGCGTCGGCGCCCGGTGGAGCGCAGACCGCGACGTCGATCACGCCCGCCGAGCGGGCGGTCACGACGCCCATGATCGCCGTGCTCGGATAGGGGGCCCGGCCGGAGGGGACGTAGACCGCCGCGGATCGCACCGGCACCTCGCGCAGCACGACCCTCTGTCCCTGGGGCAGCCGCACGGTCGCGTCCTCGCCGGAGCCGGCCTGCGCCACGAGCGCCACGTTGGCGATCGCGACCTGCAGCCCGGCGACGAGCTCTAGCGGCAGCAGCTTGATCGCCTCGTCGAGCTGCTCAGGCGCCACACGCAGCTCCCGCGGCTCGCGTCCGCCTGTGTCCAGGCGGCGCGTGTAGTCGATGACGGCGCCATCGCCGTCGCTGCGGACGCGCCGCAGGATCTCGCGGACCTCGTCCTCGACCGAGGCGCCGTCGGGCACGAGCGAGCGCAGCCGCTCGGCTGCGGCGGCCGGGCCGCCCAGACGCGCGACGTCGCCCGCCTGCAGTCGCGTGATGTCCATCTCAGGCGGCGCCGGCGGGTGTCAGGCCACGCAGCCGCTCCAGCAGGTCGTCGATCGGCGCGGCCTTGAGCTTGTGCGCGACGGGGTTGGCGATCAGCCTGGCGGTGCACGCGACGATCTCCTCGCGCACCACGAGGTTGTTCTCCCGCAGCGTCGTGCCGGTCGCCGTCAGGTCGACGATCGCCTCGACCACGCCCGTCAGCGGGGCGAGCTCCACCGAGCCCTTGACCTCCACGATCTCCGCCTGCCTGCCGGTCTCCTCGAGGTGGCGCGCCGCTATGCGCGGATACTTGGTGGCGACCCGCATCACGCCCAGGCGCCGCAGTGCCTCCAGCGCCGGGTCCGGACCCGCCTTGCTCGCGAGCACCATCGTGCAGCGGCCGAAGCCCAGGTCGAGCAGCTCGTAGACCTCGCGGCCGCCCTCGCCGGGCCGCTGCGCTGCCTGCTCGAGCAGGACGTCCTTGCCGGTAATGCCGAGATCGGCGGCACCGGCCTCGACATAGATCGGGACGTCGGAGGGGCGCATCGTGATGACACCGATGTCCTCGAACAGGAGCTTGCGATCGTTGGAGCGCAGCTCGTCGGTGTCGAGCCCGAGGCCCGTAAGCAGATCGACCGTCCCCTCGAACAGCGCCCCGCGGGGAACGGCGATGACAAGACCGTTGGTCGGGCTCACGGTCGCGTCTCGGCCGGCGTGGTCGCCGCGGCGAGCAGCGCCCCGGTGCCGCGCTCCTCCCCGGCGAGCGCGATGTGCAGGCGATCGACGCCGAGCGCGAAGCCCACGGCGGGAAGGCCTCGGCCGAAGCGCCCCAGCAGCTCGTCGTAGCGGCCCCCGCCTCCGATCGGAGTGCCGAGCGCCGGGTCATAGACGTCGAACACCGCTCCGGTGTAGTAGCCGATGTTGCGCACGAGGCCGAGGTCGAAGATCACGCGCTCTGCTACGGCCGGATCGAGCAGCTCGTGGACGCGGCGCAGCCCGGTCACCGCCTCTGCGGCGGCCGCCGGGACGTCGGTGAGGATCTCCTGGCCGCCGCGCCGCTGCGGCAGCTCGAGCAGCAGCTCGGCTGCCTCGTCGGGGAGGCCCGACTCGGCGAGCGTGCCCTGCAGGCCGACGAAGTCGCGGAGCACCAGCGCCTCGAGCAGGCCGGCGCGGGTGGCGTCTGGCACTCCGATCCTGGCCATCAGCGACGGGAACAGGGATGCGTCGCCGAGTCCGATGCGGTAGTCCTTCAGGCCGGTCGTGTCGAGCGCGTGACAGAGGACCGTCAGTGCCTCGGCCGTGCCCTGAGGGGCCGGGGCGCCGATCAGCTCGATGCCGGCCTGCAGCAGCTCGCGTGGCTGGCCGCGCTGCGGTCGCACGCCGCGATAGCAGTGCGCGAAGTAGCAGAAGCGCAGCGGCGGCTCGCTGGATGCGTAGCGTGTCGCGACGACGCGCGCGATCGGCACGGTCATGTCCGAGCGCAGCACGAGCACCTCGCCCGACTCGTCGAACACGCGGTATGCCGGCCGCGCTTCGGCCATGTCGGCGCGGGCGAGCACCGACTCGTACTCGAGCGCCGGCGTGTAGACCTCGCCGTAGCCGTGGCGCTCGAACACGCCGCGCAGGGCGTCCGTGATCGCGCGCACCTCGCGCGTCTCGTCGGGTAGCACGTCGCGCGTGCCGCTGGGGATCGGGTGGATCATCGCGATCCCCAGGTTAGGCGTGAACAGGCTCCGTGGCGACGCGCTCGATGCGAGCGCCCAGATCGCGCAGGCGCTCGTCGATGCGCTCGTAGCCACGGTCGATCTGGCGGATGTTGCCGATCTCGCTGCGCCCGTCGGCGCAGAGCGCCGCGAGCAGCATCGCCATGCCGGCGCGGATGTCGGGCGACTCGACGCGCTCGCCGCGCAGCCGGCGCGGGCCGGTGATGATCGCCCGATGCGGGTCGCACATGACGATGTCGGCCCCCATCAGGATCAGCTTGTCGGTGAAGATCAGCCGGTTCTCGAACATCCACTCGTGCACCAGGATCGAGCCCTCGGCCTGTGTCGCGAGCGCGACCGCGATCGACGTCAGGTCGGCCGGGAACGCGGGCCACGGGCCGTCCTGGATCTTGCTCTTGTATTCGCCCACGTCCGCCTGGGCGACGAGCTTCTGGTCACCGGGCACGACGAGGTCGTTGCCGTCTAGCTCCGAGCGCAGGCCGACGCGTTCGAACACGAGGCGGATCATGCGCAGGTCACCGGGAACGGTGTCCTTGATGCGCAGCTCGCCGCCGGTGACGCCGGCGAGCGCCATGAAGCTGCCGATCTCGATGTGGTCGGGAGCGACATCATGCTCGCATCCATGCAGCCGCTCGGCGCCGTTGACGGTGACCAGGTTCGAGCCGATGCCCTGGATGTCGGCGCCCATCTTCACGAGCATGCGCGCGAGGTCCTGGACGTGCGGCTCACAGGCAGCGTTGCCGATCACGGTCGTCCCCGGAATGAGCGCGGCCGCCATCAGCGCGTTCTCCGTCGCCATCACCGACGGCTCGTCCATGAACACATCCGTCGGGCGCAGGCCCTGCGGCGCGCTCAACACGATCTCGCCGTTGCAGTCGACGATCGCGCCCATCGCCCGGAATGCGTCGAGGTGCGGGTCAAGGCGCCGCCGACCGATCACATCGCCGCCCGGCGGTGGCATCACGGCGCGGTGGAAGCGCGCCAGCAGCGGTCCGGCGAGCAGGAACGAGGCCCGGATCAGCTCGGCGAGCTCGCGCTCGATCTCCACCTGATGGACCGCCGCCGCGCACAGGCTGACCTCGTTTGGCCCGCGCCAGCTCACCTCCACGCCGACCGCGCGGAGGATCTCGAGCATCGCCTCGACGTCGCGTATGCGCGGAACGTTGCGAACGGTCACCTCGTCAGCCGTGAGCACGGTCGAGGCCAGGATGGGCAGGGCTCCGTTCTTGTTGCCGGCGGGGACCATCGTGCCGGACAGCGGGACGCCGCCTTCGATGACGAACTTCTCCATGAGCTGTGGACGTCGCCGTCGTCCCCACCGGGGCGCGCTGGCTTGACGCCTGGCAAGCGTAACAGCCATCTCTCTACTGGAGTTCGCGACTGCCGGCCCCGGCCCTGCTTGAACGCGCCCAGCCGTCGAGCGGCGCCCCTCCGGGTGCAGGTTCTGCAAGGACCGTTGCAGGCCGCTGACGGCAGATTTGGCTCTACAACGCCGTTTGCGGGGTGATCTCGCACTACGTACAGGTGTTCGCACACGTTTCGTCCGACGGCGTCCGTAGCTTGCGAACACATGTTCCCCCGCACGAAGAACTCGACGCTTGCGCAGCGCCTGCAGGATGCGCTTCGCCTCACCCGCTCGTTCCTGCTGCTCGAGGACGACCGCGAAGTCGACTGGGAGGTCGACCAGGACGAGCGAGGTCTGGCCATACATCCGCATCGCCTGGCGCTGCGCGGGCGTTCGAGTGTACGGCGCCCGGGCCAGCCGCCCGGGCGCCAGCAGCTTTGCCTCTGCCCCATCGAGCCGTCCGCGGCGCGAGCGCCCGGGCGAGCCCACCGCCAGGGAGCACAGGAGCCGCCGCGCCAGCCCTCCGGCCGAAGCAGCGACAAGGCCGGCCGCCACGAGGGCGCTATACGCTGCCCGCGAGGCGAGCAGGCGCACCGCTCCTAGTCGACAGGGAGGTGCAGCATGAGACAGCGACTGACGGTGATCACGCTCGGCGTGGCCGACCTGGCCAGGGCCCGGGCCTTCTATGAAGCGCTGGGCTGGCGCAGCGAGTCGCCGCCGGAGCTCGAAGTCGTGTTCTTTGAGGCCAGCGGACTCGTCCTGTCGCTGTGGGACAGCGACAAACTCGCCGAGGACAACGGCGTCGAGCCGGGCAGCGGCTACGGCGGCGTGACGCTTGCCCACAATGTCGGCTCGGCCGCCGAGGTCGACGCGGTCATCGCCGAGGCGCGCCAGGCGGGCGCGAGTGTCACCAGGGAGCCCGGCGAGACATTCTGGGGCGGTTACTCGGGGGTCTTCGTCGATCCCGACGGGCATCCGTGGGAGGTTGCCCACAACCCGCACTGGACGCTCGGCGCCGACGGCAGCGTGTCGTTGCCGAGCTGACGTCGGCTGCACCGACCGCCGGTCACCGCGGCGAACGACGACGGGCCGCCCCATTGGCGGCCCGCGTCAGAAAAAACCGGCGGCGTCCTACTCTCCCAGGCCCTTGCGAGCCAAGTACCATCGGCGCTGAGGGGCTTAACTTCTCTGTTCGGAATGGGAAGAGGTGTTTCCCCCTCGCTAAAGCCACCGGAAAACGGTGAGAGACCACGCCTCCGCGGTCCTTCAAAACTGCACAGTCGCCACAACGAGCATCAAAAAATCCGTCAAGCCCTCGACCCATTAGTACCGGTCTCCTTCAGGCGTTACCGCCCTTCCAGATCCGGCCTATCAACCTGGTGGTCTACCAGGGGTCTTACTCCCTCAAGGGGATGGGAGAGTTCATCTCGAGGCCGGCTTCCCGCTTAGATGCTTTCAGCGGTTATCCGATCCACACGTAGCTAGCCTGCAATGCCCTTGGCAGGACAACAGATACACCAGAGGTGCGTTCATCCCGGTCCTCTCGTACTAGGGACAAATCCTCTCAACTCTCCAACGCCCACGGCAGATAGGGACCGAACTGTCTCACGACGTTCTG
>JAOPZB010000021.1 GCA_025964355.1 Solirubrobacterales bacterium
CGGTGACTCCGCGGCCACCCCGTCGCCCCGTCGTCGCCGGACGGACTCGATCGCGAGGGTCACGCGTGTCCAGGTCGAGACCGACCGCGGCGTGTTCATGATCTCGGTCGCCGCGCAGCTCGCCCACATGCACCCGCAGACGCTGCGCATGTACGAGTCTCGCGGCCTGATCGAGCCGAAGCGCTCGCCGAAGGGCACTCGCCTGTACTCCCAGGAGGACGTCGAGCGGCTCAGGCGCATCCAGGAGATGACGGCCGACCTCGGGCTGAACCTCGCGGGCGTCGAGCGCGTGCTCAGCCTCGAGCAGGAGATCGAGAGCATGCACGCGCGCATCGAGGAGATCGAGCTGCAGGCGCTGCAGGCGCAGGTGCGCCTGGCCGAGGAGCTCGAGGAGGTCCGCCGCTCCTTCCGCGCCGAGCTCGTGCCCTACCGCGCCGGTGAGATCGTGCGCGCCGCCGACGTCCACTCCCCGTTCCGCCTACCGCCACGGAGGACCAGCGATGACGCCGCCTGACGGCGCTCCGACCGGCGCCCCCAACGCGCAAGAGGAGGAGCAGCGCCCGCTCGAGCGCTTCGGCCGCGACCTGACCGAGCTGGCCGAGCAGGACAAGCTCGATCCCGTGATCGGGCGCGACGACGAGATCCGCCGGGTCATCCAGGTGCTCAGCCGGCGCACGAAGAACAACCCCGTGCTGATCGGCGAGCCTGGCGTCGGCAAGACCGCGATCGTCGAGGGTCTCGCCCGGCGGATCGTCTCCAAAGACGTGCCCGAGTCGCTGCGCGAACGGCGCGTGATCGCCCTCGACATGGGCGCCCTGATCGCCGGCGCCGCATACCGCGGCGAGTTCGAGGAAAGGCTCAAGGGCGTGCTCAAGGAGGTCGTCGACGCGCAGGGGACGATCATCCTGTTCCTCGACGAGCTGCACACCGTGGTCGGCGCCGGCGCCGCCCAGGGC
The DNA here is from genome assembly GCA_025964355.1 of Solirubrobacterales bacterium. Classification (GTDB taxonomy): domain Bacteria; phylum Actinomycetota; class Thermoleophilia; order Solirubrobacterales; family Solirubrobacteraceae; genus Palsa-744. Next base: position 957 of record JAOPZB010000021.1, read on the forward strand.
GCGGTCGACGCCGCGAACCTGCTGAAGCCGATGCTCGCCCGCGGCGAACTGCGCTGCGTCGGCGCGACCACCCTCGACGAGTACCGCCAGCACATCGAGAAGGACGCTGCCCTCGAGCGCCGCTTCCAGCCGGTCCTGGTAGGGGAGCCCTCGGTGCAGGACACGATCGCGATCCTGCGCGGGCTGCAGGAGCGCTATGAGCTCTACCACCGCGTGCGCATCCAGGACAGCGCGCTGATCGCGGCGGCCACCCTCTCCCACCGCTACATCGCCGACCGCTTTCTGCCGGACAAGGCGATCGACCTGATCGACGAGGCGGCGTCCAAGATCCGCATCGAGATCGACTCCATGCCGACCGAGATCGACGAGGTGGACCGGCGCGTGATGCAGCTCGAGATCGAGCTCACATCGCTGCGCAAAGAGAAGGACCAGGCTTCCAAGGAACGCCGGGAGGCGATCGAGGCCGAGCTGCAGGAGCTCAAGGAACGCTCGGAGCAGATGAAGGCGCAGTGGAAGAAGGAGAAGGAGGCGATCCAGGGGATATCCGAGGTCAAGGAGCGCCTCGACGCCGCCAGAAGCGAGTTCGAGCGCGCCGAACGCGAAGCCGATCTCGAGCGCGCCGCCAGGCTGCGCTACCAGGACATCCCGGAGCTCGAGAAGAAGCTCGCCGAATACGAAGCCGCCGAGCGCGAGCGTGTGGATGGCGAGGGGGTGGGTGGGAATCAATATCTCAAGGAGGAGGTCGACGCCGACGACGTCGCCGAGGTCGTCGCCCGCTGGACCGGCATCCCGGTCAGCCGCCTGATGGAGGGCGAAACCGAGAAGCTGATCCACATGGAGGACCGCCTGCACGAACGGGTCGTCGGGCAGGACGAGGCGGTCGAGGCGGTGGCGAGCGCGCTGCGCCGCTCGCGCGCCGGGCTGCAGGACCCCGACCGCCCGATCGGTAGCTTCCTGTTCCTCGGGCCCACAGGCGTCGGCAAGACGGAGCTGGCCCGCGCGCTGGCCGAGTTCATGTTCGACACGCAGGACGCGATGGTGCGCATCGACATGTCCGAGTACATGGAGAAACACTCCGTCTCGCGCCTGGTCGGCGCGCCACCCGGCTATGTCGGCTACGAAGAGGGAGGACAGCTGACCGAGGCGGTGCGCCGTCGTCCCTATTCCGTCGTCCTGCTCGACGAGATCGAGAAGGCGCATCCGGACGTGTTCAACACCCTGCTGCAGGTCATGGACGATGGACGCCTGACCGACGGTCAGGGACGCACCGTCGACTTCAAGAACACCGTGCTCATCATGACGTCCAACATTCCGATCCCCGACGGCCTGTCAGACGCCGAGCAGCGAGCCCAGCTGCTCCAGATCTTCAAGCCGGAGTTCATCAACCGTCTCGACGACATCGTGCGCTTCCACGCGCTCGGCCGCGAGCAGCTGGCCGAGATCGTCGACCTTCAGGTCGCGCGGGTGATCGAGCGCGTCGCCGAGCGCGGCGTGCAGCTGACGCTCAGCGACGACGCCAAGCAGCTGCTCGGGGACATGGGCTACGACCCCGTATACGGCGCCCGCCCGCTGCGGCGGGTAATTCAGAAGCAGCTCGTCGACAGCCTCGCGCTCGCTCTGCTGCAGGGCGACATCCGCTCCGGCGACTCCATCACCGTGGACGCGGCCGGCGGAGAGCTCGTGCTCGAGAAGGCCGGCGACGAGGCTGCGGCGGCGGTATAGGGGCAGAACGGCGCGTCGCCTTGCCCCCGCCCATCCAACACCTTCGTGCCCGACGCCTGGTGAGACCCACCGTCGACGCGCATCGAGAGGACGCCCGTCGACGGTGGCTGATAGGTAAGTCGCCGTAGCTATCAGTAGGCCGCTAGGTGGTCACTTTCCCGCAGATTACGTATGCGGCCTGCGTGTACGACGACACAGAGCCGCTAGTCAGTCTCGCTTCCCATTCTGAGGAGTTGTTCGGCGCATTGTCGGCGACGAAGATTTTTGTGTCTTCGCCGGTGAGCACTTTGAAGCCACCGCCGAGAATGCTCTTCCCTGCCGCGCATTTCGCGATCGAGATTGCAAGGTTGAACCCAGATCCGCTGCCTTTGGCGACGTTGCCTTCGACGACTTCGTAACCACTGACGCCAGGGGATCCCTGTTCGCCTTTCGCTCCTTCTTTGCCCGGAGCGCCTTCTTTACCGGCCGCGCCGGGCGTCCCGGTTCCCCCGGTCGCACCGATCGCGCCCGTCGCGCCAGTTGCGCCGCTCGCGCCGATTTTCCCGGTTTTGCCCTTCAACTTCTTCAACACCTTCGGATTGATCTGGCCGGTCGAGTTGATCAGGTAGTGCGTTGCGGCCAACGCCCCGCCCGACATCGAAAAGACGAGTGCGAGCGTGGCGGCAACGTTCGCGTAGCTGATACGTCTGCGCATGGGCATTCCCCCATAGGTCGGATAAAAACTCAAACCGCACACTATGGACACATCCGGACGATGCATCCGCTACCCGGCTGCCGCCGCTCGAAGCC
>JAOPZB010000024.1 GCA_025964355.1 Solirubrobacterales bacterium
GTTTGCTCCTTCGCTCCTCGTTAGGTCGGCACGCGCTGACGCGCCCTGTTCTAGGCCTGCTCGCGCTTCTTTACGGCGTCGCGCGCACAGTGCCATACGACCCGCGGGGTGTCGCGGTCGGGGTGCAGCTCGAGCATTGCTTTGACGATGTCCTCGACGGTCTCCTGCTCCTCGGCGACTTTCGAGAAGTCACGCAGGTACTGCTGTGACTCGCCGATCGACTCGGGGCTGGCGGGAGCGTCGACGCGGTGGTGACCGGAGACGACGATCTTTGGGTCAAGCGCCGCGATCTCGTTGAGGTTGTCGATCCAAGCCTGACGCGTGGTCGCGTCGGTCTCCGCGGTCATCATGTGCACTTGGTTGTAGACAACGTCGCCGCCGACGACTGCAGCGAGCGAGGGCACGTGGATGATGGTGGAGAACTCGGTGTCGCCCCAGCCGATGTCGACGATCTTGATCTCCGAGCCCTCGAGCTCGATCGTGCTGCTGTCGAGCGTGTCCGGGGTGTCGGGCTGCGCCGGGATCTCGCCGGGGAAGACGCTCTGCCAGTAGCCGGAGAGCCCGGGGTTGGTTGCCTCGAACGCGGCGCGCTGCTGAACTTTCGGCCGCGCCCAGGCGGGGACGTCACCGAAGTGCTTACGCAGCCGGCTGATGCCGATCCAGTGGTCGGAGTGTCCGTGGGTGACATAGATGCCGATGAGCCGCTTGCCGAAGCCTTTGATCCACTCAGCGAGAGCGTCGACCTGGTCGAAGGTGACGAGCGTGTCGATGAGGATCGCCTCGTTCTCGCCGTGGATCAGTGTCGCGCTCATCGGTGACCACATCGGCTCGTCGCCGGGCCCTTCCGGTGGCGCGCCCTTCATCGGCCTCATCGGCGCGATGTGGACGTCGAGGTTCACGTCGGACATGTGTGGGCCTTTCTGGTCGGGGTATGAGGCGCGGACCGCAAGATGACGGTCATCATCCACACGCAAGATGACGTCTGTCATCCTCGATGTCAAGGCCGAACGTCAAAGGAAAAGGCAGATGGGTAGCTCGCAAACCGAGAAGCAAGCCAGCCACAAACGGATCGTCGACGCTGCAGCGGCCCAGATTCGCCGGGACGGCGTCGACGCCGTGAGGGTCTCCGACCTGATGCGCGAAGCCGGGCTGACGCACGGCGGCTTCTACCGGCACTTCGGGTCGCGTGAGGAGCTGATCGACGCCGCGATCGACCAGGCGCTCGCTGACGGATCGCGCCAAACCGAAGCCGGCGAGGACACCGATCCCGCGGCGCTTGGGAAGGTGATCGACGGTTACGTGAGCAAGGCTCACCGGGACAACCCGCAGGTGGGCTGCGGCGTCGCGGCGCTGCCCGCGGACGTGTCGAGGTCCAGCTCTGCGGCGCGCGAGGCGTATGGCCGGCAGGTTGGGCGCTACATCGAGCGCCTCGTCGGTCTGATCCGACGCCCCAGGGCGGACGCGAAGCGCGACGAGGCGGTGATGATGCTCTCGGCGCTGGTCGGGGCGCTGTCGATGGCGCGCGCCGTTGAGGATCCGGAGCTCTCCGACGAGATCCTTGCCGGCACGGCACGAGCGCTTCACCGACGGATCGACGAGGACGCGGCTGGAACCTGATCGCGGCGGTGGGCGGCTCTGTGCTGGGCACACGTTTCGCCGACGCTAGATTCGGGCAGCCGATCCCACATCGCACGAACGCGCGGTTTTTGGAACCCCGGCTAGACCACCCTGTCGGTCCGGTCGACCGGCTCCTGCGAGGGGTCCCACGGAGACTGCATCCACCATGGATCCCGCCCACCCAGGATGAGCGCCCCCTGGCAAAGACCGACCACGGCAAGGCCGGCAATGGTCCTGTCAGCGATCATAATCCGCAGCCTCGGGGGGCCGGCGATGGCGAGGACTTCGAGGTGTGGAACCGGCGCTCGGACCCAACGCCAGCGGGCACCAATAAGGAGGGCGGGCGTGGCAACATCGTGGCAACACTCGCTGCTCCAGATGCGTTCGATGTGTCCGCGAACGCGCGCTATTTGGACGTTCCGGACGCCGGCGGACGTAGCTGGGCGCCGGTGTATGAGGTTGAGGGCCTTGTGGGGAGATTTCCCCGGCGCCTCGTGAATACTGTGGCAGAGCGTCGAGCTCAGGGGCTCAGCGAGGCGACTCGTTGCTCAGAGATGTCCCAGAGTCGTTGGGCGTTGTCAGCGTCGAGGGCGTAGGGGGCGACGCCGTGGCGGCCGTCGCTTTCGGCTCGCGAGGCGATCGTCTGAGCTTCCTGGCAGTCCTCGAGGTAGCGGCCGCCGATCCCCTGCAGTAGCGGGGAGGCCGCGGCAAGGACGGAGGTCGCGGCGCCTTGGGCGACCGTCTTGAGGTCGCTGGAGGCCCCGGCCTGGCGGCGGGCTTCGGCGAGCGCGTCGGGGTCGACGTGACGCTGGAGGTTGGTGGCGATCCCTCCGGGCATGAGCGCGTTGGCGCGGATGCCGTCGCGGGCCCAGCGCCGGTCGGCCTCTACCGCGAACAGCACGTTGGCGGTCTTCGACTGGCCGTAGGCGGCAAACGGGTCGTAGGCGACGAAGGCGAACGTGAGGTCGTCGAACAGGACCGGGCAGCGCAGGCTGGCCGAGGAGGAGACGGAGACGATCCTCGCGTCGCCGGAGGCACGCAGCGCATCGGCGAGACCAGTGGCCAGCGCGAAGTGACCGAGGTGGTTGGTGGCGAACTGCAGCTCGTCGCCGCCGGGGGTGAGGGTGCGCTCGGGGATCGCCATCACCCCGGCGTTGTTGATGAGAATGTCGAGCGGTCCGTCCCAGCGGTCGGCGAACGTGGCCACCGAGGACGGGTCGGCCAGCTCAAGCGGGCGCACGTCCACGGCGCGGTTGCCGGTGCTCTGGCGGATCTGCGCGGCGGCGGTCTCGCCGGCGACCAGGTCTCGTGCGGTGAGGGTGACCGCCGCGCCCTGCAATGCCAGTACGCGCGCGGTCTCTGTCCCAATGCCGGAAGAGGCGCCGGTCACGATCGCGCGGCGGCCGGAGAGATCGACATCCGCGAGGACTTCCTGCGCGGTCGAACGCTCATCGAACGGTGTCGTCAGCAGCGGTGAAGCGTTGGCCATGGCTTGCCTCCAGTCAGCTGGTTGGTCGATGCGGGAACGATCGTCCGCTTAGGGCGTCGACTGGGTGCCCCGCGAGACGAGCGAGCGTAGCCGCGCCGTCGAGTTCACGCGGGAGCCGTCACGTGGATCAGGGACCGAGCCGTGGCCCCTTTCGCCTGGCGAAGCGAGCACCGGACGCTGATTCAGTCTAGTGAGTCTGTCTCGAGGCTTACGGAGATACGCTGACCCCTTGAGCGCAGCGGGTGAGCGACGCTCGGCGCGAACAAACCATGAGCGAATACCGCCATTACAGCGAGCAGGAATTTGAGGGACTCGTCAGTTCAGCGCTCGACGAGCTTCCGATCGAGTTTCAACGTGCGCTGGAACACGTAGCGATCGTCGTTTCCGACCGTGGTGCCGAGAACCACGCGTACGGCATGTACGTCGGCTCCAGGCTGGGTGGTATGCCTTTCTTCGGGGGCGGTGGCATGCCAGACGAGATCCTGATTTTTCGCGACACACTCGTGCGCGACTTTGGGGACGATCCCGGGCGCCTCCGGCTGCATGTCATCCAGACGGTGCGTCACGAGGTTGGTCACCACCTCGGCTTCGACGAGACCGGCGTGCGCAAACTCGGGCTCTGATGGCTTCACGCCCCGGCTGAAGACCGCCAGACGCTGCCTCGCCCCGGCGTAAACGAGCGTGTCGCGAGCCTGTGCCGGTACGACTGCGCCTCGTCCGGTGCAACGGTCTCGCGGTCGCTGGTGGTCAGCGAGCTCGACGCCGAGATCGCCGGTCTATCCAGAGGGCTGTCGCCCCCCGCTGGCCGCCGGCATCGGCCAATCGGCGTGGAATAGCCTGCGAGGCCCAACTGGAAGGAGGCGCAATGCCAACCGATCACCCATCACGCGCCGTGGTCGAGCCAGCGCATAACGGTGCTTCGCTCGGTCCGCGCGTTCGCCGGTTCCTGGTTCCAAACAAGCCGCGTCCGCCGATCAATCCGGCTCTGGTCAAGCACGCAGAGGACCGGGCCTCGGCGGAGCAGAACCGGATCGCGGACGCGATCACCGGCTTTGCAGGCTCGATGCTGTTCGTCTATCTGCACATCATCTGGTTCGGCTGCTGGATCGGCTTCGGGGTGGAGTCATATCCGTTCGGCCTGCTGACGATGATCGTCTCGCTGGAGGCGATCTTCCTCTCGACCTTCGTGATGATCTCCCAGAACCGCGCTGACGCGAGGCGGCAGGTGGTCGCCGACCAGCAGTGGACCACGGTTCAAGAGGAGGACAAGCAGAACGAGGAGCTGCTCGACCTCTCTAGGCAGATCTTGGCGCTGACGAAGGAGGTCCGCTCGCTCGCAGGCCGGGGGATATAATCGTCTGCGAATCGAGACCGCTCGCGAGCGGTGCTCGCGGGTGAGTCTCCCCATCAACACCCAGAGGGGAGACCGGACATGGCTGTATCAGATCAGCTCGCGAAGCTCGCGATCCGCGCAAAGCAGGCCGAAGAACATGCCGCGGAAGCGCAAGCGAAGGAGAAGGCCGGGTTGCAGCAGGAGGTCGAGACAGCCCGAGCCTCGGCGCAGACCCAGGCGGAGAAGCTGCGCGAGAAGACCGACGCCGAGCACGGGAGAGTCTCGGCGTCGTGGAACGACGCGCAGCAGGCATGGAATCGGCACATTGCCAGTGCCCACGAGAAACTCGCCACGAAGAAGGCGGGGATCGACGCGACCAGAGCCGACCGAAACGCCGACGACGCTGAAACCGAAGCCCTGCTCGCGATCGAATGGGCCTTCGCGGCAGTCGACGAGGCCGAGTCCGCCACGCTCGACGCAAGCCTCGCGAGGCTGGAAGCGAACGAGCTCGCCGGTGCCACTGCAGGAAGCTGACACAGCGACCCCGTGAGCCTCGGCCTCGGTGGGAGCCAGAATCCTGCCGAGGTCGTCGCTCATGGGCTGCGCAACCGATCCGCGCTCATAGCCGGCTCGCCGAAGCACCGCGAGGATCGGTTGCCAGCAGCGCTTGGATCGCCGCGGTGACCCGGTCGGCGACCGCCGCCGGAGTCGGCGCTTCGATCTTGCCGTCCAGGTGTAGGAACGCGAGCCCGTGGACGAGCGCCCAGATCGCGGTCGCCATCGCCTCTGCATCAGTGTCCGGGAACGCTCGCTCGACGATGCCGCGTACGTACAGCGAAACTGCGGCGGTCGCGGCGACCCGCTCGTCGTTGTCGCGATCGCACGGCTCTCCGAACATCATTCGGAACAGCGCGGGCCGATCGAGGGCGAACTGGACGTAGGCAACCGCCACGCTGGCGAGCTGCTCCGGGGTCGATGGGGATGGATCCGCCGCCGCCAACCGGCCGGCGAGCTCGCGGTAGCCCACCGCCGCGACGGCCGAGACGAGCGCTTCCCGATCGGCGTA
>JAOPZB010000029.1 GCA_025964355.1 Solirubrobacterales bacterium
CCAAGCGGCCGCCCTCCCGAAGGACGCTAAGCACGACGCCGTGCCCGAGATCGAGGAGCTCCTCCTCCTCGTAGCGGTAGTCCTCCCAGCTCCGAGACCAGTCCTCGATGAAGACCCTGATCGCCTCTGCGCCCTCGAAGGTCTCTAATCCGGCGGCGGACATGTCATACACCGCGTCGGCGGCAAACAAGCTCATCACCCCGTCAAGGTCACCGCGACTCATGGCCTCGTACCCCTGTCGCGCAAGCCTCACCAGGTCGGGGGTGGTGGACTCCTCGGGCATCGTCCGCTCAGTATCCAGGACCGAAGCCGCACAGCAGGCCCCGGGAGAGGCGATGCGTGGTCCTACGCCGGACGCTAGCTGCCGGTGCGGTCGCGGTGCTTGCACCCCGGCCAGCAACAGGGCCGGCGCTGGCCTTCCTCCAGCTCCTCCTGGGTCCGTCGAATGCGGCGCTCTCGGGTACTGTCCTGCTTGGCATCCTCGACCCAGCAGATGAACTCGTTGCGGGCCAAGGGCGTGATGTCCTTCCAGGCATCGAGTGCCGTGCCGTTGGCGATCAGCGCCTTACGCAGGTCCGCGGGCAGCTTATGCACCACCCCACTAGGCACTCTCTGGCCGCTCACAGGCCCATGGTAGTGAGCCGGTGTCAAGCCCGTTTCACCATCCTGCCCCGGGACGACCACTGACGCCGGCGAGACGACTGGCGCGCCGTGCGGTCGCCAGGGACGATCGCCCACTGCTGACGGCGGCCCGGCTGACACGTATCTGGAAGCTCGCGTTGAACGGCCCCGCTGCCTAGGGGGTTGGCAAGCCGGGTTTGCTGGTATTGCGGTGGGGTTGGTTTGACATTCGGACCGACTCGTCCTACGTTTGGGTGGATGGATGGGTCGAATGGGGTGCGCGTCTGCTCCGTCACCGACGCCCTTGCTCTCGTCGGCGATCGGTATTCGCTGCTGGTAATACGCGAGATCGCCTACGGCTGTCGGCGCTTCACCGAGCTTCTGGGGAAGATCGGCTGCTCGCGTGATGTCCTCACGACGCGGCTGCGGACGCTCGAGGGTGTGGGGATCGTTGAGCGCCGCCTCTACTCGGCGCGCCCTCCGCGCTACGAGTACGATCTGACGGAATCTGGCAGCGAGCTGCGACCCATTGTCCTCGCGTTGAAGGAGTGGGGGGACCTGCACTTGAACCGTGGCAAGGAGCCGGTCATCTTCGCGCACGGCTGCGGCGCCGAGTTTCACGCGCGGACGGTGTGTGCGGTGTGCGGGCGCGAGGCCGACCCTGGCGAGCTGCGAATCATTGGCGGCACGAACGCCGTAGTCGGCACTCCGTGGTGAAGCGCGCGGTGTGATGCCTGCAGCCGCCACCCCCGGGGAGAGGGCGTTCAGATCCTCGGCACCTCTGCGCGGGAGGGACGAGGAGCTAGAGAGGATCGGCGAGCGATTCTCGGCCGCGCGATCGGGCATCGGTTCGGTCGTGACCGTTGCCGGCGATCCGGGTCTCGGCAAGACACGACTGCTGGAGGAGGCGGCGCGGATCGCGAGACGAGCGGGCGTGCGGTTCACCTACGCGGCGGCCGATCCTTCCGAGAGCGTCGTGCCTCTCAGCTCGCTGATGACCGCGATGTTCGACGGAGGCAACCCCCTCCTTGACCGCTCGGCACTGAAGGAGCTTCGCGCCCAACGCGAACGCTATTGGCTGATCCAAGAGCTCGGGATGTTGTTGGAGGAGGCGGCGACGTCCGCGCCGCTCTGCGTTTGCCTGGATGACCTGCAGTGGGCCGACGGCGCCACGGTGGCTGCGCTGAGGGTTCTACCGACGCGTCTCGCTCCGATGCCGATCGTCTGGGTGGGCGCGTTGCGCCCAGGTGAGACGTCGCCGGAGTTGCGGGCGGCTCTCGCGGAGCTAGATGAACGCGGAGCCGACCGAATCGAGTTGCAATCGCTGGATGACGTAGCGGTGACACAGATCGTCATGGACATCGTCGGGGCTGACCCCACCCCGGACCTGCTCGAGGTCACCGAGAGCGCGAAGGGGGTTCCTTTCTTCCTGCAGGAGCTCGTGCTCGGCCTGTTGGAGGAGGGCTTGATTCGCGTGGAGAACGGCGAGGCGCGTCTAGTCGAAGCGCGCCTTCCCGCTCGGGTTCGGGAGAGCATGCTTCAGCGACTCGATCGGTTGACGGACTCTGCGCGCAGAACGGCGTTGGTGGCCTCGGTTCTCGGTCGCGACTTCGGCTTCGAGGACTTGGCGCTGATGCGCGAAGTTTCGCCTGGGGGTCTGCTCGATCCGGTCGAAGAGCTGACGCGAGCCGCGATCCTGATCGAAACTTCGACCGGCCTTGAGTTCCGTCACGACATCACTCGCCAGGCAGTGCAAGACAGCCTGCCGGTTTCGGCGCGGCGAGCCCTGGAACGCCAGGCCGTTGCGGTCCTGCTGTCCGGAGGGGCGCTACCGGTAGCGGTCGCGGCGCAGCTTGCCGGGAGCGCGGAGCCGGGAGACGAATCGGCCGCCAACACGCTGCGTCAAGCGGCCCATGGCCTCGCCTCGTCGGATCCGGGCGTTGCGGCCGACTTGAGCCAGAAGGCTCTTGACGTGACCCCCGAGGACGGTCCGGCGCGGGCCGTCTTGATTGCCGAGACGGCGCTGCTTCTTCACGCGGCGGGTCGCGCCGAGGAGGGCCGAGCGTGCGTCGATAGCGCACTGCGAAGCACGTTTACCGCCGAGGACGAGGCGGAGGTCCGTCTCTCGATCGCGGGGATGCTGGCTCTTTCTCCGGATGTTCGCGCGGAGGCGAACAGGTTGGCGCTGGCGCTGCCAGGCGTGCCGTTGCGGCTTCGCGCGCAGCACGTGTCGCGCCGCGTTCATAACCTGCTGGCGGCGGGCCGGGATGATGAGGTGCGCACCGTGCTTTCCGAGGCGGTCACGGTCGTCGATAGTGCGGGTGACACGAACGCCTCCTTTGCGCTTGAGCTGGCGAAAGGTGCGATCGCCTACAACGCGGGTGAGTTCGAGTCCGCGCTCAGCCAGATTCGGGCCGCGGGCCGGCTCGGCAAGTCGACAGATGAGGTGGCCCGTCGATTCCTCGCCGACGAGTGGACCGCCGAGGTCCTCCTCGCGCTCGATCGGATGGAGGAGGCGCTACAGCTGTCCAATCACTTGCTTCGGGCCGCAGAGCGCGGGCATCAAGCGTGGGAGGTGCGCACGATCGAGTCGTTCCAGGCGCGCCGGTCCCTGATGGTCGGTCGGCTCGCTGACACCTCGGCGATCCTGGAGGATCGTTTTGGCGTCGAAGGAGCGCATTCAATGGGGTTGCAGGATGCGGCGGCGCTTGTCGCGCTCGGGCGGGCAGCCCTGCATACGGGCAATGAGCGCGAGACGCGCCGAGCGACACACGTCGCCTCGCGCCTACTGGCCTATGAGGTGCCCGGTGTCAGACGGCACGCGTTGTGGCTACTGGCGCTGGTTGCGATGGCCTCCGGCGACGCGCCCGCCGCGCGGGCGCATATTTGCGGGATGGGCGAAGTGGAGCGCCTCTCGCTGCTGCCGCTGAGTCCGGTGGACGTCACCGACGAGGTGCGCCTGGCACGGATCGCCCTTGCCGCGGGCGACGGTGAGCTTGCAGCCGCGGCCCGGGCGAGCGCCGACGGGAGGGCCAGCCTCAACCCCGGGGTCGCATCGATCGTAGGGACGGCCGCTCACGTGCGGGGGCTGATTGACGACGACCTCGCAGAGCTTGGCGCGGCGATCAAGCACTTCCAGCGTGGCCCACGACCGATCGCGCTCGCGTCGGCGCTCGAGGATCGCGGCGCGGCGCTGCTCGCAGGCGGCGATCGCGACGGAGCCGTCGCGAGCTTTGGCCGCGCCCTCGAGCTCTACGCAGAAATTCGCGCATCCCGCGACGAAACCAGAGTCCGCGGACGCCTGCGCCAGCTAGGAGTCCGTCGGCGGCTGGTCTCGCCGAAGCGTCCTGAGACCGGTTGGGAGGGCCTCACTCAGGCGGAGTTGACAGTCGTCAGGCTCGTTGCGGAAGGCATGACCAACCGCGAGGTGGCCAGGCAGCTCTATGTCTCGCCGCACACGATCAACGCCCACCTGCGTCACGCGTTCTCGAAGCTCGACATCAACTCGCGCGTCGAACTCGCTCGCCTCGCGATCGAGCACGGCGCGGTCACCTCCCAAAACTAGAGATCACACGGTCAGGTGATGTGAGCGGCGTCTGGGATCGAGCACCCTGGACGGCGTGCCCGTCGTGTTCGTCCACGACGCTCTCGAGACCTCGATCGTCTGGGAGCCCCTGCGGGAGGTTCTCAGCCGCGAGTCACTCGCCCTCGCCCTTCCCGGTTTCGGTGCCGAGCTGCCAATCGGCTTCGACGCCAGCAAGGACAGCTACGCCAGCTGGCTCGAGGTTGAGCTAACGGCCATTGCCGGTCCTATCGACCTGGTCGGCCACGGCTTGGGAGCCGTCCTCGGCCTTCGCCTGGTGACCGCTCGCCAGACGCCGATCCGCAGCTGGGCGGTCGACCTGGCGAACGTATTTCACCCCGACTACATCTGGCACCGCACGGCACGCATCTGGCAGACACCCGGGGCGGGCGAGGAGGCGCTGGCCCGTATTAGTGCGGACGACCCCGACGGGGCGAGACGGGGGGCCGCCAGGCTCCAGCAGTTGGGTTTCCCCGCCGAGACGGCTCGGAGGATGACCGCGGCCCACAACCGGACGATGAGCCATTGCATCCTCAGCCTCTACCGCTCGGCGAAGCCGAACGTGCGGGCCGACTGGTGGATCGAGAACGCCGCCGGCACGATCCCGCCCGGGCTGGTCCTCCATGCCGCCGCCGATCCATTCGGCAACGAGCCGATGTCCGCTGACGTTGCCTCTGAGCTCGGCGCCACCGAGGCAAGACTCGACGACCTAGGCCACTGCTGGATGGTCGAAGACCCCGTATGTGTGGGACACATCCTGGAACGTTTCTGGGCAGCGCTTTGACGCCGGCCATTAGATATCGCACGAACATGCATTGTCGGGTTCGCGCGGCGCGATCAGGATCCGTGCTCACGGCCATCCAGTAAGGAGAGCGCAATGTCGCCCGCATCCGCTTCACTCAGCTGGGACGTGCATGTAGCGCCATCGGAGCCGCTAAGCGCCAGCGACCTGGCTCCGGGCGAGAAGGCGCGGTTTTGGTCGCCGATCTCGGCGACGCTCATCTCGGGCGAGCGCGACGCGGTGCTCGTCGACGCGCTGCTGACCGTCGGCCAGGCCCAGAACCTGATCGAGTGGATAGACGCGCACGGAAAGAACCTCACGGCCGTGTACATCACGCACGGTCACGGAGATCACTGGTTCGGGCTCGGGACAGTCCTCGAACGCTTCCCTAAAGCTCGAGCGCTCGCGCTCCCCACTGTCATCGAGCAGATGCGGGTTCGCGAGACGCCGGAGTTCTTCGAGTCATTCTGGATGCCACGCTTCGATGGCAAGCTTCCGCGAGAACGCGTATTCCCGGAGCCCGTCGAGGGCCACACGATCGACCTCGAGGGCCACGGGCTCGTCGTGGTCGAGCTCGGCCACACCGACACCGACCAGACGAGCTGCCTGCACGCCCCCGCCGTGGGCCTCGTCGTCGCCGGCGACGGCGCCTACAACGACGTTCACCTCTACCTCGCCGAGTCCGACCCTCAGCGACGGCGCGACTGGATCGGCGCACTGGACACGATCGAGTCCCTGCACCCGCACACGGTGATCGCCGGACACCAGCGAGCCGGCCGCCACGACGGGCCCGAGATCATCGAGGAGACCCGGCAGTACATCCGCGACTTCGACCGCATCGCCGAGACAACCAACACGGCCCAAGACCTCTACAACCAAGTCCTTGCGCTCCATCCCGGCCGCATCAATCCGGACGCACTCTGGATCTCAGCCCAGGCCGTGACAACGTCGCGCGCGAGCCGGTAGCCAGAACGGAACCTCCCCGATGAGCTCCGTCCCCGCAAGCCAGCACAAACGCTTGTCGCACGCCGACGCCGCCGGCGTCCTCGCCAGCCGCGACCCCGTCCTCGCGGGCCTGGTCGAAGCGGCAGGCCCGATCCGCATAGGCCGGCGCACCGGGTCGCATTTCGCCGGCCTCGTCGAGGCGATCGTCTACCAACAGCTCGCCGGCCCGGCGGCACGCGCGATCCATCGTCGGCTGCTCGCCGCGCTCGACGAGGACGTGCAGCCTGAAGCGCTGCTCGCGCTCTCGGACGAGACGCTCCGGGCGGCCGGCCTGTCAGCGAACAAGGCTCGCTCGCTCCGAGACCTCGCGGCCAAGGTGCTCGACGGAACCGTCGTCCTCTCGCCCCGCGGCCTGTCCCGCCAACCCGACGAAGAGGTGATCGCCCGCCTCTCGACCGTTCGCGGTATTGGACCTTGGACGGCCCAGATGTTCCTCATCTTCCGGCTGCGGCGCCTCGATGTCTGGCCGACAGGCGACTTCGGCGTCCGTCAGAGCTACGGCCTCGCCTGGAACGTGCCCGCGCCAACCGCGCGCGAGCTCGAGCCGCTCGGCGACCCATACCGTCCGTACCGCACGGTCGTCGCCTGGTACTGCTGGCGCGCCGTCGAGCTCTACGCCGGCGCCAATGGCGGTTTGACCCGTTAGATACACGTAGTGTCGCTAGACCGCTCTGCGTCCGCCGTCGGCGGCGACGGTCGTGCCGGTGATGTAGCTCGCGCGTGGAGAGACGAGGAACGCGACGACCTCTGCGATCTCCTCGGGCTGTGAGGCGCGGTGCATCGGCGTGGTTTCTCCGAGGGCCGTGATGAACTCCGGGCCCGAGGGGCTCGGGGTGTAGACCGGTCCGGCGGCGACCGCGTTGACGCACACCCCGCTCTCGCTGTACTCCGCGGCCCAAGCGCGCGTCATCGCCTCGAGCGAGGCCTTCGTCGCCCCGTAGGCCGCGCCCCCCACGAGCCCTACGCCGCCGGCCATGCTGCTGAGGCTGACGATGTTGCCACGACCCCTCGCAGCCATCCCGGGAGCGAACGCGCCGACAAGCAAGAACGGCGCGCGAACGTTGCTCGCAAACATCTCGTCGAAGGCCGAGACGTCGAACTCGGCGGTCGGGCCAAACAGCGCGATCCCGGCGTTGTTGACGAGGACATCGACATTGCCGACGGCGCTTGCCAGTCGCTGCACCTCAGCTGCATCACCGAGGTCGGCGGCGACGAAACTGGCCTTGCCGCCACCGTCAGTGATCTCCGTGACCGTCTCGGCGCCGCGGGCGGCGTCGCGGCCGTGAACAAGCACCTCGGCCCCGTCGCGGGCCAGTGCCAGCGCGATCGCGCGACCGATACCCGACGTCGCGCCCGTCACCAGCGCCCGCTGTCCTTCGAGTTCTCTTTGAGTCATGGCTGCACTTGCCGCGCCTTTCGTTTCGTCGTTCTCTGTAAGGGTGCGCCCACTCGCTTGCTAGCGCATCGCACGCACGAGTGATGTTTTACGGCAGAGCAACGACCCGCCGGCGAGAGCACGCGTTAGCCACCGTTCGGCCCTTCTGAGCCTAGGGGAGATGGTGCCGCCGCGCATGGGACTGCCCGCGGCAGCCTCACGCCCGACTTCTCAGGAAAAGAAATCGCATGGTCGAGCGATGCCGGCCGGGGCGAACTCGTGAATCCTGGTGCCCACACCGATCGACCGAGAGGAAGGCACATGGCTGCTCAAGATGGTCCAAACGGCGTGATGTCCGATCAGCCGAACATCGTCCTCGTCCACGGAGCATGGGCGGACGGCTCGTCATGGGCCGGCGTGATCGAGCGTCTGCAAGCCGACGGTTACAAGGTCATCGCACCACAGTTCCCGCTGTCGGGTCTGGCTGGCGATGTTGCGCGCCTGCGGCAAGTGTTGGCGGCTCAGCAGCGGCCGACCATCGTCGCCGGCCACTCATACGGCGGTCAGATCATCACCGCCCTGGGCGGGGACGCGCCCAATGTCGTCGGCCTCGTCTACGTCGCCGCCTTCGGGCTGGATGAGGGCGAGTCCCTCGGAGCACTCCTTGAACAGGGACCACCGGCGCCTGCGACCGCACACATGATCGTGGATACGGAGGGCTTCGCGTGGCTTCCGGAGGACGACTTCGTGAACCACTTCGCGGGTGACGTCGACCGTGCGAAGGCCAAGGTGATGTGCGCCGTGCAGCAGCCACTGCTGACGGCGGCCTTTGGTGAGCCAATGGGTACGCCAGCCTGGAAGGCTTTGCCGTCCTGGTACATGGTCGCCACTGAGGATGAGGCGCTCCCACCCCAAGCGGAGCGCCAGTTCGCCGAGCGAATGGGTGCGACCACTGTCGAGGTTCCTTCCAGCCACGTGGCGATGGTCTCCCGCCCCGACCAGGTCACCCGGCTGATCCTCGACGCCTCGGCCGCAGTTCGTCGGGAAGAGGTGTTGACCTAGGACCGCTGTGCATCGCTGAGCCGCGACAGTTGGAGAAGGTTGGTGCTACGGCCGGCCGGCGCGTTCACCGCGCTCTGGCGATGAACGCGCCAGGCCTTATCCATAGAGGGGTAACCCGATTCCTAAAGGCCAGCCCCTCCAGGGGGCTTCCCGCGCTGATGCCGGCTAAACGCGCCAGTGTCGGGTCCTGCCGCCGGCTCTGGCGCGGTGCGACGGCCGCGCCGTGTGTCTACGGGCCCTTGTGACTAGCTCGTTCTTCGGCGTCGTTGATCGCCCAGCCGAGCCGCTCGATGAGCTGCGCGGCGGAGTGGTCGTCGCTCAGATGCTCCGGGCGGACGCGCTCGTCAAGAAGTACCGGGGCGCCGGGTCGCTCCCCTTGCTCTGTCGTAACCATGATTCGGGCCATGAGATCGACTCCCTCGTTGATGTTGGTGTTCGATCACAGGACACGCTTCCACGCCTCTCTGAGGGTCGGGTAAAGCCCATGTGAGACAGTCCTCAGGCCTGCGCTCAACCTGACTGACGACCCCAGTGGCGTCGCCAGATCAGTATCCCGCAGCCCATCGACCGGGCGGGAAGGCGCCGCGCGGGACGTAGCGTCCGCCATCGCCACGGCCGAGCAGTCCCATCAGCTCCAGCTCGGTCAGGGCGACTAGCGCATCCTCGAGGGCAACGCCCTCGCCGGTGAGCTTCTCCGGCGTGTCGCAGCCTGCCCCGACGCGTTCGAGCACCCTGCGCAACCTGGCCGTGAGTCCGGGCTCGGTCGCCTGTACGGACACGGTCGGCGGCGCGACCGAGAGGGGATAGAGCAGCTCGAGCACGTCGCCCGGTCCCCTCACCATCGCCGCGCCTTCCATCAGAAGGGTGTTTGTGCCGGACGAGAGGGGAGAGGTGACACGGCCGGGCACCGCAGCCAGCGTCCGCCCGAGCTCTTGAGCCCGGCGCGCCGGGGCCAGCTCCCGCTCCGCGTCGGTCGCCTCCACGACGACCGTCAACGTGCTGAGCCTCACCCGCGTCCGCACGCTCGCGACCGCCCCCCAGATTCGCCCCTGGCGCTTGCACGGAAGCTCGGACATGGCGCAGCCCCGACGCGCGACGCGCCCGTACAGCCACCTCCTCCGAGCGGGGGGCGAGACCCCGATGCCTCCGTCAAGCACTGCGAGGGTAGGGCCGTCGGCTTCGAGCGCGGCGGTCTGTGCCGCGAGTGCGATCCCGTCGCCGATCCCGCTTACCACCGTGACCCCGGCTGCCGCCAGTCCCCGCGCGAGGCTCCTCGCCATCTCGATGCCGTAGTCGCTGGCCCGGCTGCTCCCGTCGATAAGAACGACAGGCGCAGCGGCCAGTCGCTTGAGCCGGCCGCCGCCGCCGCCGACGTAGAGCATCCATGGCGCGCCGGCGTCACGCAGGGCGGGCGGATATCGCGGGTCGTGGCGGCAAACGGCATCAACGTCGGGCGGCCGGTGAAGCTCGTCGGCACCCAAGCTCGCATGGCGATCCTTCAGCTCGGCTCGGCGCCGGCCTGCGACCGCCTCGATGAGCTCGCCGTCGCCAAGAGCGAGCAGCTCGTTCAGACGTCCCCGGTCGCGTGCCCAGAAGTCGAGCGGGCCGCCGAGCTCCGCCAGCAGCCAGCTGCGGCGCATGCAGCTCTCGCATGCGTCTGCCTTCCCTCCGTGGCGGTGCGAAGGCGAGCTCATCCAGCGCGGCTCGCGGCGAGGCTCGGCTCCGCGCGCAGCGCGATCGCGGCGCCGATGTCGCGGGCGCGCACCCGCTCGCTCCCGTCCAGGTCGGCGATCGTGCGCGCCACTCGCAGCACACGATGCTCGCCGCGGGCGCTCAGCAGGCCGCTCGCCCGAGCGCCACGGATCATCTCGCAGCCCTTGTCGCCAAGCCGCGCATGCTTGGAGAGCAGCCGAACGTCCATGTGCGCGTTCAGCGATATCCCGTCCTGACGCAATCGAGCCGTCGCGCGTTCGCGTGCCGCGACGACCTGCGCTCGCGCCTGCGCCGAGCTGGTCCCCGGCGTCCCCACGTCGCCTGCGTCCGGGCGGTCAAGGTTCACGACGAGGTCGATGCGGTCGAGCAGCGGGCCGCTGAGCCGGCGACGGTGGCGTCCCATGTCGGCTTCGCTGCACCGGCAGCGGTCGCCGTCTCCCGAGTAGCCGCATGGACACGGGTTGGTTGCGGCGACGAGCATGAAGCGGGCCGGGTAGACGGCCGAGTGTCGTGCACGCGCGATTGCCACGCGACCGTCCTCGAGCGGCTGGCGGAGCGCCTCGAGCGTCGGTCGCGCGAACTCCGAGAGCTCGTCGAGAAACAAGACGCCGTTGTGTGCGAATACGACCTCCCCGATGGAGCCGCGCCGCGCCCCGCCGATGAGACCGGCCGCCGTGATCGAGTGGTGCGGCGCCCGAAACGGTCGTAGCCTCGGGAGCTCGCCCACGTCTGTGCCCAGCAGGCTACGGATTCGCGCCACCTCGACCGCCTCGGCGCGGCTGAGCGGCGGAAGGATCGATCCGATCCGCTGGGCGAGCATCGTCTTGCCGGTGCCCGGAGGCCCGCTGAGGAGGATGTTGTGTCCCCCCGCGGCCGCAATCACGAGAGCCCTCACGGCGTGCCTCTGGCCGCGCACGTCGGCCAGGTCCGGGCCCGGGAGCTCCCGACCGACGTCTCGGCCACGCCGAATGGCCTCGGGCAGGCGGTCAGCGGCCCCGCCGTTCAATAGCCTCACGGCGCTCGCGAGTCGCTCGACGACGACCACGTCGACCCCATCGACGAGTTGAGCCTCGCGCGCACCCGCGCCGGCCACGGCCAGCGTCTGCAGTCCGGCTCGCCGTGTCGCCTGGGCCACGGCGAGCGTGCCCCAGGAGGGCCTGACCGTCCCGTCGAGTCCGAGTTCTCCGAACAGCGCCGTGCTGCCCATCCGCTCCGGCGAGAGCTGCCTGCTTGCAGCGAGTACAGCGCAGGCGAGCGCCAGATCCAGGCCCGGTCCCGCCTTGGGCACGTCACCCGGCGCGAGATTGGCCGTTATGCGTCGGGCGGGGAACTCGAAGCCCGAGTTGCGAATCGCCGCCTGCACGCGCTCGCGCGCCTCGCGCACGGCTGCATCTGCCAGTCCGACGATCGCGAACGCGGGTAGCCCGAGGCGGATGTCGACCTCGACGGTGACATGCCTGGTGTGAAGGCCTTCGATCGTGAAGGTGTGTGCCCGAGCAAGCATTGCCTGTACCGCGGCGGCCGAACCTCGGCGCCGGAGGGGACGCTAGGCAACGCTTGGGACGGGACGCGCCCTCGTGAAGCGATCGACGCCATCGGCCGGCCAGGAACGGCCGACCGATGGAGAAGCGGCTGTACGGGCGGGGCGCTTGCTCAGTAGCCGACGGGGTGGCGCACGACGTAGCCGCCCGTGGAGGTCATGCTGCTCGACCACCTCGAGCCGCCTTCCTGCTGGGCGACCGTGTCAAAGCGCCTGCCGTCGACGACCATGTAGACGTGGCCGGAATTGGCATAGATGGTGATGTGCCTGCCGGGTCCCGCTTCGCCATAGGACTCAAATTCGCCTGAGTCCATGGGGGCGCTGAGCAGGCCGCCGCCATGCAAGGCGTAGGAGACCGAGCCAGAGCAGTCATAACCGGCCGACTGGAAGGAGCCGTGCCCGCCGCCCCATACGTAGGGGCGCGTCGCGATTTCTTCGCCGGCGGCGATCACCCTGGAGATCACGCCGGACCCTTCTTCGCCGCCGCCGCCGGTGCTGGTCGTCGTCGAGCCTCCGCCTTCGGAGCTTTCATGGACGATCGCCGAGGCGGGCGGCTTCAGTTCGGGCTCGCTGTTGATGCCGAGCAGCGCCCAGGTCGACGGCCCGACGACGCCGTCCACGGTGAGGCCGTGGCGCGCCTGCAAACGGCGGACCGCCGCCTCGGTTGCGGGGCCGAATTCGCCGTCGGTCGGCAGGCGCAGAGCGGACTGAAGCCGCGATATCGCGTTGCCGCCGCCCGAGGCCGGCGCTTCGGCCGGCGGCGCGTCGTTGGAGACCGCAACCGCTGCGGCGCTGGCGACGCTGGCGTGATGGTGAGGGCGGGGAGGGCTGGGCACAGCCGACGGCGGAGGCGTCAGCGTTTCCTCTCCATGCACGTCGATCACGCTCCACGTGGCCGGACCGACGACGCCGTCGACCGTCAGCCCGTGGCGGGCCTGAAGTCGGCGCACCGCGGCCTCCGTCTGGGGGCCGAATTCACCGTCTGCGGCCAGACGCAGCGCCGTCTGCAGGCGCGAGACCGCGTCGGCGGGAGAGTGTTCGGGCGAGGCGTCGGGCTTTGCGGGCGCTTCCACTTCGCTTGCACCGCCCGTCGACGATTTGGACGTTGATTCTTCAACATCGGTCGAGGTCGGCGCTTCGGCGCCCTGGGTCGAGGCTTCCGGGGCCGAGGTGGCTGTCGTCAGGACTGCTGGGACGACGGTCCCTTCTCCGCTGGCGGATGCCTCGCCGGGGACCTCGCTGTTGACGCTGGCGAGCGCCTTCACGGTCGCACTGCCGCGCAGTGCGGCGCCCGTCTGCGCTCCGACAACACCGTCCGCGGCGAGCCCGCGGCTTTCCTGGAAGCTGCGCACGGCTTCTTCGGTTTCAGGTCCAAAGACGCCGTCGACCGTGATCGAGCCGAGTGCCTGCTGGAGCAGGGTCACCTGCCTGCCTTCGCTACCGGCGCTCAGCACGATCACGTGTTCGGTCGTCGTCGCCGGTTCGGGGTTGGGAGAAGCGGTGCCGGCGGTCGCCTGCCCGCTCGCGAGGCTCGCCGTGGGGCCCACGGTGAAGGCCGCCAGCGCGCCGAGCGAGGCGCGCTTGGCGCGCGAGCTCGAAGGCGTGAAGCGCAGCTCCGTCGCGCGGCGGCGTGCACGCGAACGACCGAGCGAGAGCTGCCATGCCTGCTCGTCGGCGAGGTCTCGCGATTCGATGAGGTGCGAGCTCGGGTTCAGCAGCGCGGCCAGCGAGGAGCTCGCGCCGTTGCGGATGCGTCCGTGGCGCGCGCGCCCACGGCGAGCACGCGAACGTTCAAGTGAGGCGTTCCAGGGGTCCAGAGCTGCAAGATCACGCGGGCATCCCGACATGCGAGGCGTCCTTTCTCCATTCCTATGCTTGGCGCCTACGGGGTTAGCTGTCGGGCTCGCGCAATGCGCTACGCCACAACTGTGGCGATTCGCCCCCGCAGCCTCTCGGCTGCATTGGGTCCCCCGATTCTCCACCCCGTGGGGGGAGAACTCGGCACGACGGGCGGAAACGTAACAGATTGCGCTGCAAGATGCGTTACAGAGGGAGGTCTGCAAACTTTGTTGCCGACGCAAGCGAAGACACATGGACGCGTTCGCTGGTAAGTTCGATGCGGATGCGGCAAAAGGGGATCGACCTGCGGCTCCTGCTTGGGCTACTGGCGCTCGTCGCGGGCGCGGGCGTGATCGCCGTGCTCGCGGTCGGCGGCTCGTCGGCCTCGAAGACCAAGCAGGGGCAGACCCGCTTCGACGCGTCGGGGCAGCTGTCCCCCGCCCAGGCGGCGCCTCCGCTTGCGCTGCGCAACTACCTGGGTCAGCCGGTCAACATCGACTCCTACCGCGGCAAGGCGGTTCTCGTGACCTTCATCTACACGCACTGCCCGGACGTCTGTCCGCTGATCACGTCGAACCTGCGCGTCGCCCAGAACCTGATGGGAGCGGCGAAGGCGTCGAAGTCCGAGATCATCGCCGTCTCCGTCGATCCGCGCGGCGACACCCCCAAGGCGATCGCGGCCTTCCTCGCACATCACGAGATGACCGGCCGGATGCAGTACCTCGTCGGCTCGACGAGTGAACTCGCGCGTGTATGGAAGGCGTGGGGGGTGGGCTCAGAACGCGACGCGCAGCAGCCGCAGTTCATCAATCACTCGGGGCTGATCTACGGCGTCACCGGGTCGGGAAAGCGACTGACGATCTACGCGGCGAGCTTCCAGCCGTCGGACATAGCCCACGACGTGCCCCTCCTGGCAGCACGCTGAGCGGGTCACGGCGATGCCGAGGGGGCGGCGACTGCTCGGAGGGATGCTCGTGGTGGCAGCGGCGGTGGCCGCGCTCGCGATCTTCGGGTTGTCCTCGGATAACTCCGCCAACGCCGGCCGTCCCGCGCCGGCGTTGCCGCGCGAGCGCCTCGCTGGACCGCCGGCCACGCTGTCCGGGCTGCTCGCCGGCGCCGGCGGCCGGGCGGCTCTGATCGTCTTCTGGGCGAGCTGGTGCGGTCCGTGCACGCGTGAGGCCCCGGACATCGAGCGCTTCGCTGTCAGCCCGGCAGGACGCGGCCGCGTCGTCGGCGTCGACTGGAGCGACGGCCTGGCCGGCGCGCAGTCGTTCGTTCGCCGCTACTCGTGGACGTTTCCGAACATGCGCGACGCCGAAGGGACAGTCGGCAACGCTTATCGCCTCACCGGGCTGCCGAGCACCTTCGTGCTCGACGGGCGCGGGCGCATCGCCGCGCTCCTGCGCGGCCCTCAGACCGAGGCGTCGCTCGCACGCGCACTCGCGGCCGTGGAACGGGCCTGAGCCGCCCCTCGGTTAGAAACGCGGATTGACATGTTCGTGCCATCCGAATAGGGTCCGCCGCAGAGGGGTGCTGCGGGTGCAGCGATCCGTGAGAGCGGAGCGATGCGCGGGGGACTACTCACCGATAGCTCGGGCACCAGCCGGAACGAGCCCCTGGAGGGGACAACCTGCCCAGGGGCGAGTGCCTCGCGGGCGCAGACAACGGAGACATACATGAGTGGAAGGATTCCAGGAAAGGCCGTGAGGCTGGCTTCGGCCATCCTCGTTGCCACGGCGCTATCAGCCGCCGCGGCCGGAGTCGCGAGCGCGACGCCGGAAACGATCTACACGAACATCCCCGCAAAATTCCCGGGGAACTTCGCCTCGATCGGGAATGAGGCGTATTCGATGAAGGAGTTCGGCGGCCTTGTCCAGTTCGGCGGCGTTGCCCGTAAAAACCCGGCGGTCGTCGTCGCGATGAGCAGCTGGGCGTGCGAGAGCGGCAACTGGTACGAAAAGACGTGTGTGACCGAAAAAGGCGCGAAATTCGAATGGCCGGTCACCTTCAGCGTGTATCAGGTCGGCCCGGGGAGCTCCGTGGGCCCGAAGATCGCGGCAGGGTCGAAAGTGTTCAAAATGCCCTATCGGCCGTCCGGGAGCCCGAAATGCACCGGAGCGCAGGAAGGCGAGTGGTACGCCATGGGGCGCTGCTTCCACGGCAAGGCGTTCAAGATCAGCCTGCCGCTGAAAGTCGCCAAACTCCCGTCGCAGGCGATCGTGAGCGTCTCCTACGACACGTCGACACAGGGCCCCAGCCCGGTGGGTACCGCGCCGTGCAGCGGCACCAGCGCGGGTTGCCCTTACGACTCGCTGAACGTCGCGATCGTCGAACCGTCCGAAGGCGGCCCCACGGTGGGAGCCGACCCGACGGAAGACGTCTACGTCAACTCGACCTACTCCGACATGTTCTGCACGAGCGGAACGCCGGGGACGTTCGGACCGGCGAGCTGCCCAGCTTTCTGGGGAGGCGCGCAGGCCGCGGTGATGGTCAAGGCGAGCGAATAAGAGGCGCCGCCGTCGTTGAGCGGCGGTAGCGTGCGAAGGTGATCTGCGAAGGCCCCGCCACCGGCGGGGCCTTCGTCGTTTGCAGCAACTACCAACGGAAAGACGCTCGAGCTTCGGCGACGAGCCCGTCCAGTCGCTCTCTGCTGTCAAACGGTGTGATGCTCGTCCTTACCTGCGACTCGGCCGGCCTCGCTGCCGTACTTCAATGCCGCGTAGGAAACATACCCCTCGACGCGGGCAGCCAAGCGCTCGATGATCCGCCGATTGGGGGATGGCGAGTCCCAGGCAGCGCTGCGCAACCGAGGCTAACCGGGCGCGGGGAAGCGGACGGTTGCAGCCTGGCCGGCGCCTCGGCTCGGAGCGGCGCAGAGGGGGCGCAGGCGATAATGGACGAGCGATGTCGCAGGAGAACGTGGCCACCGTGCGCAGCGCGTTAGAAGCCTGGAACCGGCGCGACGCCAACCTCTGGACCGACTATGCGGCACCGCAGGTCGAGTGGATCCCCGCCGGTCCTGCGTCGGTCGAGGGCACCGTCTACCGGGGCTATGACGAGGTGGCGCGCGGCCTGGATTCGTTGTGGCAGACCTGGGACGAGGTCTCCTTCGAAGAGGCCGACGTTAGAGACCTGGACGAGGCGGTGCTCTGGCTCGGACGTTTGAAGCTGCGGGGCGCCGCCAGTCAGGTCGAGCTCGATCAGGAGTTTGCCCTGCGCTTTGTGCTCCGCGATGGCAAGCTCGCCAGGATCCAGTCGTTCATCGGCTGGCGGCAGGCCTTGCAGGCCGCGGGCCTGACCGACTAGTACGGAAGCGCTCTGGCTCACGCTCGCCGATCGGTGTGGCGATAGGAAGTAGTGGAACAAATACCCGCCACAGCGGCGCCGGATCAGTCGAAGCCGCGGTTTGGGCCGTTCCTGCATGCATATCGCTGGCTGCAGGCGCGCCGTCATGCGGCGGAGGAGGGTTCGGCGTTTGCGTTTGGCGTCCGGCTGCTCATCACCGTCGCCTTGAGCGCCGCAGCGATCGGCATCACGGCCTATGTCCTGCTGGAACGGAATCTGGCGCACCGGCAGATCAGCTCTTACGCGGCTGTCCAAGTGTCGGACGCAAAGGCCTTTGAAAGCGTGGCTGCGAGCGCGAACTCGAGGGCCGACGCGATCTCCAACGTCGATCGGCTGCTCGACAGCATTGCGCACCGTCCCGGCGCGCGAGAGGCGATCTTGCTCGACAGCCGGCGCGTGATCAGGGCATCCTCCGACGATGCTCTGGTCGGGAAGACCGACCCGCTGAACCGCCAGATCGTCGCGGCCCTCGAGCACGGAACGTCCTTCGCGGGACATGAGCAGGATCCCTCCCAGGACTCTCGCAACTTCGAGTTCGTCGTCCCGGTCACCCTTCCGGGTGGCCGCTACGCCTACGAGATGACCTACGGCCACGGGACCTACGATACGCAGCGCAATGAAGTACGCACGATCCTCGCGCTCATCGCTCTGATCGCACTCGGCGGCGGTGGAGGTATCTTCTACCTCGTCGGCGGCCGACGCCTGATGCGCGACCATCGAACGGTTCTGCGGCGAGCTACGCGTGATGGGCTGACCGACCTGCCCAACCAGCGCGCCTTCCACGATGACTTCCCAGGGGCCGTCGCCTCCGCGGCGCGATACGAGGATGCGTTCGCGATGGCGCTCCTGGACGTCGATGCGTTCAAGCGCGTCAACGACCGCCATGGGCATCCGCATGGAGACGCGATTCTCAAGCGGGTCGCCAACGTCCTGCGCGACGCAAGACCGGGAGACCGCCCCTACAGGGTCGGCGGTGATGAGTTCGCCCTGCTGCTTGCTCACACCGATGCCGAGGGCGCCGGAATCCTCGGTCAGCGACTCAGCCACAACCTGGCCGACGCCGGCATCGAGGTCAGCATCGGCGTGAGCGCCCTGCGCCCGGGACAGCAGGCCGACACCTTGCGCGCCGAGGCCGACGCCGCGCTGTACGAGGCAAAGCGCCAGGGAGGGGGCTGCGTTGCGAGCTTCGACGACATACGAGATCGTGTGTTTGTCACCACCTCCGCGAAGATGGAGGCCGTCCGGCGGCTGATCGAGGAGGGACGTCTCACCACGGTCTTCCAGCCGATCTGGAGCTTCGATGCAGAGACGCTGCTCGGCGTTGAGGCGCTGAGCCGGCCAGACCCCTCCTACGGACTCTCCGGGCCGGCGGAGGCATTTGACATCGCCGAGCAGATAGGACGCGTGCACCAGCTCGACGTACTGTGTGTGAAAAACGCGCTGGAGGCCGCTCCCGAACTTGAGCCGGGCGTGCTCCTGTTCATCAACCTCTCCCCGCTGACCCTCGATCTGGATGCCGAGGCCGACGCCTGGCTGGCCCCCGCTGTCGAGCGGGTGGGCCTACGGCCCGAGGACGTCGTGGTTGAGGTAACCGAGCGCTTTGGGGGTCGTACGGCGTCGGTGGTCAAGCGCCTGACGCGACTACGTGAGCAAGGCTTCAAGATCGCAGTCGACGATGTTGGGACCGGCAACTCCGGTCTTGAGATATTGCGCAACGTCGAGGCCGAGTTCGTCAAGCTCGACCGCACGATCGTTGCAACGGCCGCCACGGAGCCAGGCGCGCGGGCCGTGTTGATGGCGATGGCCACCTTCGCCCGCCAGACGGGCGCATTCGTGATAGCGGAGGGCATCGAGGACGAAGACACGCTCGCCTTCCTCCACAGAATCAACGAACGCGATCCCTCCTCAACCGCGATCATTCAAGGTGGACAGGGCTTCGGGCTTGGGCGACCGTCACGCGAGCTGTCACCCGAGTCGCCCGCCATGCTCCACGACAGTCACAACCAGCGCAGGCTCCCGGTGATGGACACCCGACAGACGCCCCTCGCCTGACGCCAGGCGTCCTTTGGCCAGACCATCGTCCGCGGCCGCCTTGCCGCAAGCAGGGCGCCGAGCCCGGCGAGCAGTCCGACTGCTCCGAGGA
Source organism: Solirubrobacterales bacterium (assembly GCA_025964355.1). GTDB lineage: Bacteria > Actinomycetota > Thermoleophilia > Solirubrobacterales > Solirubrobacteraceae > Palsa-744. The sequence continues at coordinate 19,008 of JAOPZB010000029.1, forward strand.
TGAGCGCGGCGACGCCGAGGCCTTTCGACGCGCCACCCGTGCTCGCGAGCGCCCGCGCGTGGGCGGCTGCCGTGCGCTGGCCATTTATCTCGCCGGCTTCGGGCCCGGCCTCAGTGCGTATCTGACTTACCGCGGGCTGTTCACGATTCACCCTATCTGCTCGTGGTGCGTTTCCAGCGCGTGGCGCCTAATGAACACGCCGACGTGCCGGCGCAAAAGCTACGCAAAGAATCGGGGTGCACCCAAACCCGCAGCGCGCGCCCTACTCGTTTGTGCGGACGAGCCGTGGATTCCAGAGCACCTCCCACAGGTGCCCGTCGGGATCGCGAAAGTAACCGGAATAGATCCCCCAGGGACGAGCATGCGCCTGATCGGTGAGCATGGCCCCGGCGACCTCGGCTTGCGCGAGCACGGCATCGACCTCGGCCTTGCTCGACACCGCGTGTCCGATGCTGAACTCGCCCGTCTTCGGCGGACCGAGTCGGATCTCGGCGTCCTTCGCCAACTCGGTGCGCGGGTAGAGACACAGGATCATCCCGCCCTGGAGCTCGAACATCGCGACAGCCCCATTAGGCTTGACGTCGTCGCCGACGAACTCGGTACCGATCACCCCGCGCGACGCCAATCCGAGGCCGTCCCTGTAGAAGGCGAGCGCCCGCTCCAGATCCGCAACAGCAAGCGTGATTACGTCGATTCTGGCTTCCATCCTCTGCCCCAGACGTTACGTCAGCCTCGCCAGATCTCGCAAGTTATCCCAGCCCTTCTCGCGACCTCAAGCGTCCCGCGATCGTGGACTCCGCCGCAACCGCCCGGACTCGGCGCGCTATTGAGAGCCCAATTTCGAGAACGGTCCTCAAGGCGACGACCGGAATCGAACCGGTGTAGACGGCTTTGCAGGCCGCTGCGTAGCCACTCCGCCACGTCGCCAGGTAGAGCTCAAGCGTATCGGGCCGTTGATACCCTTGGCTCCTTCCCAGGGCGATTAGCTCAGCTGGGAGAGCGCCGCCTCGACAAGGCGGAGGTCACTGGTTCGAGCCCAGTATCGCCCATCGCGTTTCGCCCCGTAAACACGGGGCTTTCGCGCTTCAGGGGCAGACCGGCGTAGCAATTGGATATCAATGCGTCGTGCGAAGTGCCTGGCCCCGGCGACAGCAGGCGCGGAGTAGAGGGACTTGGTAGGGTGCGATGGCAGACCTAGCGAACTCTGAGGGGGGACTGATGGGGGCCATCATCAGGTCCGTCGCGATAAGCGCGACGGTGGCGACAGTGTTCGTATGGCCATTGGCCAACGCCGACGCGAGTACGTCGTTCAAGACGGGGACGTACAAGGCAAAGGGGAGGTACACGACAAAAGCTGGCGCGATCGTCGAATCGCGCTTCAAGGTCCTTCTCAAACGCGGAAGCTGCGCTGCCGCACCTTCCCAGCCAAGATCCTCCACGCACCTCTGCGTGTCGCTCCCCGTTTCACCTCGGCTCGTGTGCTCCAACGGGGTGAGTGTTGCCAGTCTGCTCGGTAGCTTTGCGACGCCGGCGCAGCTGCTGAACTCGGGGAAACTCTTTCAACGCAAGCCCGTCACCGCAGAACCGCCAATTCCCGGGGCGCCTCCGCCCGTCGGCGAATCGATCTTTTCAGTGACGTTCAAGAAGAACGGCACAGCCAGTGGCTCGCTCATGCAACGGCTGACGGTCGCGGGAACCGCACTTGGAGTTGTGCCATGTGTGGCCAATGAGCCATTCACAGCGAAGCTAGGCTGATCGTCTAGTGCCTCTGCCGGGCGGTGCCCGTAGCCGCTAGGGCCGAGCAGGAGTGCGGTCTACTAAATGGACTGGAGAAACCACGGGACCTGCGATGCCGGCAGAGACAGGTCCCCTAAGGCCACCGGCCTTACGCCGCGGACCGCACGACGCGCGCCGTCACGCGCGCCGAGGACAGCTCCGCAACCAGCGTCGCCACGACGTCCGGGTCGAACTGCGAGCCCGCGCACTCGTGCAGCTCGGCAATTGCGGCCTCGGGCGTGAGCGCCGGGCTATAGGGCCGCTCGGCGACCATCGCGTCGAACGCGTCGCACGCGGCCACGACCCGAGCGGCGAACGGGATCTCCGTGCCGGAGAGCCCGTTCGGATAGCCCCCACCGTCCCAGCGCTCATGCGAGGCGCGAACTGCCGCCGCCAGGCTCGCAAGGCCGGGCGCCCGCAACAGGATGTCCGCGCCGCGATCCGGGTGGGTTCGGACGATGTCCCACTCGTGCGGCTCCAATGGGTCGGGCTTGCTGAGTATCTCGGACGGGATCGCCAGCTTGCCCAGGTCGTGGAGGAGCGCGGCTTGGCGCACGAGTTCACGCTCTGTCGGGGTCGCGCCCAGGCGCGCGGCTACCCGGGTGCTCAGCTCGGACACGTCGACGCAGTGACCGGCGCTGGCTGTGTGGTGAGACGCGAGCGCCGCTACCAGTACGTCGACCGCGACCTGCGTGGTGGCCGTCGACCGCGCCGACGCGCCTCCCGCGGGTAGCCGTCCGCTACGCTTGGCCGCATACAGGCGCTGGTCGGCCTGCTCTAGCAGGCTGTCCTTCGTGCTGTCCTGAGCCAGGGCGACCAAGCCGGCGGACGCGCCAAGCCGCCGGTCGAGCGCAGCGATGGCGGCGCAAGTGCGCTCCGCGACGGCAGTCGCCGCCCCCTCGTCGACGCCCGCCAGCAGCAGCGCGAACTCATCGCCCCCCACACGGAAGGCTAGGTCGTCGCGCCGGCAAGCGCTCCCGATGGTCGCCGCGGCGGCGCGCAGCAGCCGGTCGCCTCCGCCGTGGCCGTCCTCGTCGTTGATCCGCTTGAAGTTGTCGAGGTCGATCAGCGCGACGAAGGTATTGCCGACGCCATCCGGCTCACCTAGAGCGCGATCGACAGCGTCGTGGAAGCTGCGGTGGTTGAGCAGGCCGGTGAGTGGATCGCAATCGGCCTGCGTCTTTGTGACGTGGTAGCGCCGGGCATTGTTGAGCGCGATGGCGACCTGGCTGGCAAAGGACTGGAGCACTTCGACATCGCGCGGCAGGAAGGCGTGTGACTGGGTGCCGAGCGCTACCAGCAAGCCGCCGGTATCCCCGAAGAAGGTGAGGGGCGCGCTGGCCAGCGAGCAGAGAGGCATCGAGGACTCGGCCAAGCCCGCGAGCGCCGGCACTGTGGTCACGTCGTCGATCACCACACACTGTTCGGGCAAGCGGCCATTGGTGTTGGCCCAAACCTCCAGCGCCGCGGTCGAGCCGGGCGGCAGATCGGAGGAGCTCTGGCAGATGAAGCCGTCGCCTTCCCGGATAAGCAGGGCAAACTCCCGTCCCCCGACAGCGGCCTGCGCGTTACGTGTGACCTTGCTCAAGACCTCCTCCAGCTGTAGGTCGGACACCAGGTCCTGGAGGCTGGCGAACAGGCGCTGGGCGACATCGGCGTTGTCTTCCGCCTCGCGCTCGAGCTGATGCCAGGCGCGCTGGCGACGCCGGAGGTCGCCGCGGAGGAGCACGGCCGCGCTGGCGACCGCGAGCGCGGCTGCCGCCGGTACCGCGCCCGGCAGCAACAGTGCGCTGGCGGTCAACGCGACTGTGCTGCCGAGGCCCGCCGCGAGCACCCGCCGTCCGACGGATACGTGCTCACGCCAGCGCAGTTCGTACACGCACGAGTCGGCTCCGTCACCCACGCACTCGAGGTGCGTGAGCTGCGCCCTCGGCAGCCCGAACAGTTCCGGCACGATGCTCAGCATCGCCGCGCTGTACTCGCAATCGAGGTGATGAAAACGTCGCTCCCCGGAAATGTCGGCGAAGCGGGTCCGTGCCTCCCGAGGGCCGATGTTGATCAGCTCCATGGAGTGGCTGCCGTTGAAGCGCGCGTTCGCCCGAACGATGCTGCGATAGACGAGCTGGGGCGACCCCAGCGTGCGGAGCGCCACCTTCAGCCCGCGTGCCACCTTCATGTCGAGGGCCATGGCCGCCATGTCCAAGAGGAAGTCCGGCTGGTCGAGTACCTGGGCGGTCGCCTCGAACAGCGTGATCTTGGTCTGCCATGAGAACCAGCAGTTCTCGTCGCGCAGCTCGTCCTCGCAGCCCGAGAGCTCACATCGGCGCAGTACCTCGGCGACGGCATCCGGTCCTCCGACCCGGTCCAGGTAGCCGAGCAGCAGCGCCGACGTGACGCCGCTCGTCTCGCGCGGCTGCCCGCGAAGCCTCGAGTCAAGTGACGAGTCGTCGGGACTCATGCGCATGCATCGGCGTGTGGCCGCCGATCTCTGATGAGTTCCTTGCGCTAGTCAGCGCAATGGCGTGGCGATGCTGCGCATACCTGCGCAAACCTCTTCGAGGGCACTATCGCCCATAACAGGCGAGCGCCGAAAGGCCCCGGTTTTCTGGGGCCTTTCGCCCGCTTTCGGGGTGCCGAAGCGGACGGTCCCGTGGGCGGTCTCGCGCATACGGGTTTCGTGCGCCGACTTCGGGGTAGCGGACCCGGAACGCAGTTGGTCGCCTGATGGGTCGGGTCGTTGTGCGCGCATCCACATGTGCGTGCGCCGTGAAGGCCGAGTTGGCTGCCGCGGAGCCGCAGAGCAGCCGACGCTCAAGGCGGATGTCGCAAACACTGATTTGAAGGAGGAGAGCCTTGCGTAAATTGATGATGGTGAGCCTCGGATGTCTGGCAGTGATCCCGTTTGTGATCGTGCCTTCGGCGTTGGCGTCGTCGGCAGGCGGTTGCCAGTTGCAGGGCACGGCGAACTTCTCGCCGGGTCTGAACGCGAGCGCGCAGCCGTTCTCGTATAACTTTGGCGGTAACCTCAGCGGCTGCCAATCGAGCGAAGCTGGTGTGCCGACAAGTGGCGCCGTGGAAGCCGGAAAGACCCTCGCCGAGCCGGTCAAAAACGCCATAACGGGGGCTACAGACACGGTGACTTATCAGGAGCCAATCTCGTCTGGGAACGGGAGCTGCGGTAGCAGCACGACGAGCGGAAGCGCGCTCATCACCTGGGCCGACGGCACCCACACGGTCATGGCGTACACGACGACCGGTGCGCTCGCCGCCGTCAACCTGTCGGGGAGCGTTGCCCCGAGCCTGACGCTGACGGCCGTAAATGCGCAGGAAGGCGATCCGACGACGTTCACGATCGCGACCAACCGGTTCGCGGGTGATTCGGCCAGCGGGCTGCTTCTCTTCCAGCCACCAGATCCGACAGCCTGCAGCACCTCGACCGGAGCTACAACCGCCGCGATCAGCGGCGCGGTCAGTCTTTCCGGCTAGGGCCGGCCGCAAGCACGGCCCTCGCGCAAGGGGCGGGACGACGCGGTCCCGTCCCTGCGCACGCCGCCGGTCGCTGGACGACCTTGGGCTCTACCGGATCCCCGTCAACGTCGGCGCCCCAGGGGACGTGAAGAGCGAGCCCGGGCCGTGGATGACCAAGAGCCAGAACGTGAAGGTGACCGCACAGACTATGGCGGTCATCGCGAAGATCCGCGCGAGCGCTCCAACACGCTGGTCGTGACCGGCCGCACGGCGCACCAAGATCCATACTTGATCGAGACGGCTCAGGATTGATAGTGCCCCGAACAGCAACGGGAACAGCGCGATGAACGCGCTGACGATGCCCAGGAACAGACTGCCGGAGACGTAGTCGACCTCGGACCCGATCCAAAGGCAGGCAAGCGGCACCGGCCCCCAGCAGAGCAGGCACAGGGCGATGATGGTGCACAGTAGGAGGGCAGCGAGGTAGCCGTCGATGCGCTGGCGCCTCGTTGTCGCAAGCTGCGGAAGCGCGCGAAAGCGGATCGGCGCGGTACCCGGACGCCGCCCGACAAACAACCCACCAGTATCGGCGGGATCGGTGCGCATCGATGACAATCTTCGCACACGAGCCGGGACCAAGGAAGACGGCCCTTCCGACCGACCCGGGCGGGATCATGCGGTCATGCCCACATACACGATCACGAGCGGGATGCCGCTGCCGGGGGGCGCGCTTCGGCCCGGCGACCGATATGACTTTGCCGACGGAGACGAGCACTTCGTCGGCGAGGTACGACAGGTCATTCCCGTCGATGACAGCCGTCTGCAGATCACGCTCAGCATGTCGTCGGCCGAATACAACCGCCTGCCGGTAGCTCACCGCTGACGCCGCCGAACGCGCCTCTGGCGGGCAAGCTCGGTCAGGTGACCGGCACCCTCCCTGGGCTCAAGCTGTTCTCGCAGGCCGAAGGCAATGAAGGCGAAACGTGCAGCGGCATTGCCAAAGTCGTCTGTACCGGCGAAGTGACTGGACGTGTTCAGAAGTATC
>JAOPZB010000046.1 GCA_025964355.1 Solirubrobacterales bacterium
GGGCGTCGCGCGGGGTGATCACGTCGCAGCCGATGTGGTAGAGGCGGTCGATCGACTCGTTGACCGCGCGCTCGTTGCCGGTGATCGGCGTGGCCGAGAAGACGACCGTGTCGCCGCCCTTCAGCTGCACCTGCGGATGGTCGCGGTAGGCCATGCGCCGTAGCGCCGACAGCGGCTCGCCCTGCGAGCCGGTCGAGATGATGACGACGCGGTCGTCGGCGAAGTCGCCGATCTCGCGCGGTCCCACGAGCAGGCCCTCCGGCACCTCGATGTGGCCGAGGGAGCGTCCGATGCCGACGTTCTTGCGCATCGAGCGCCCGACCAGCGCGACCTTCCGGTCAAGCGCATAGGCCGCGTCGACGACCTGCTGGACGCGGTGGATGTTCGAGGCGAAGCTCGTCACGACGATGCGCCCCTCGCAGCGGGCGAACACCTCCTCCAGATGCGGTCCGACGACCGACTCCGACGGCGAGAACCCCTCGCGATCGACATTCGTCGAGTCACCGCACAGCAGCAGCACCCCCTCGCGCCCGAGCTCGGCCAGGCGCGAGACGTCCGCCGGAGGCCCGTCGACCGGCGTCTGATCGAACTTGTAGTCGCCGGTGATCAGCACCGTCCCGAGATCGGTGCCAAGGGCCACGGCGCTCGAGTCTGGGATGGAGTGCGTCATGTGCACCAGCTCGAGCGTGAACGGCCCCAGCTCGAGCACGTCGCTGATATCCACCTCGTTGAGCTCGACATCGCGCAGCTTGTGCTCGTCGAGCTTTGACCGCGCCATCGCGATCGTCAGCGCGCCGCCATAGATCGGCGGCAGGTGGCTGCCTCCGAGGTCGCGCAGGACCCACGGCAGGGCGCCGAGATGATCCTCGTGCCCATGGGTGATGACGATCGCCTCGATGTCGTCCGCTCGCTCGCGCAGATAGGAGAAGTCCGGCAGGACGAGGTCGATGCCCACCATCTCCGGCGTCGGGAAGCGCAGACCGACGTCGACGACGACGATCCGCCCGTCGAACTCGACGACCGTCATGTTCTTGCCTATCTCTCCCAGCCCGCCGAGGGGCAGGACACGCAGCGATGAGCTCACGCGGGCGCGCCGGCGAGGAGACCGTGACGTTCGAGCATCGAGCGCACGACCGCGCCCTCCTCGGGCGTGGCCGACACGAGCGGCAGCCGCAACCCGCCGACGCCATGGCCGAGCATGTTGAGCGCGGCCTTCGTGCAGGTCGGGCTCGACGTGAGGAACAGCGTCTCATAAACGTCACGCAGCGACGCATCGATCTCCTCGCGCCGCTCCGGTTCGTCGACCATCCGGCGCATCTCGTTGCCGACGATGTGGCTCGCGACGGAGATCCCGCCGGCGCCGCCCATGTCAAGGGTGCGCGCGAAGGTCGCGTCGTCGCCCGCGTAGAGCTCGAGACCGTCGATCATCTGAAGCTCGTCGGGGTTGGCCTGCTTGACGCCGGAGATCCCGTCGATCTGCGCGAGCTCCGCCAGGAGGTCGGGCGCCACGTTCGTGGCGGTGCGCCCCGGGATGTTGTAGAGCAGCGTCGGCTTGTCGGTCGCCTTCGCCACCGCTTCGTAGTGGCGCACGATCCCGAGCCGGCTCGGCTTGTTGTAGTACGGCGTCACCGACAGCATCGCGTCGGCCCCCAGCTCGGTGGCCCGCTCGGTGAGATACACCGCCTGACGCGTGTCGTTGGTCCCGGTCCCCGCGACGATCGTCTTGCCGGCCGGGCGCTCGTTGACCGCGAGCTCGATCAGGCCCAACTGCTCCTCGTCGGTCATCGTCGAGGCCTCGCCCGTGGTACCGGCCACGACGAACCCGTCCGAACCGTTGTCCGCGAGATGGCGCATGAGGGCCACGAACGACTCCTCGTTGACCCTCCCCTCGTCGTCGAAGGGCGTAACGATCGCCGTCAGGATCGTGCCGAGGCCGCTCATGCGCTGCAGTATCTCACGAGAACAGCAGGCTCTCGAGGCCCACGACCGGGGAGCGATCGAGCTCGCCCACCCGCCGCACGGCCAGCAGCACGCCGGGCATGAACGACTCCCTGCTGGTCGTGTCATGGCGGATCGTCAGGGTCTGGCCCAGGTCGCCGAGAATGACCTCCTGGTGGGCGACCAGGCCCGGCAGCCGCACGGAGTGGATCGGCGGAGGGTCTCCCCCGCTGGCCGCGGCCATCAGCTGCGCGGTGAGCGTGGCCGTCCCGCTCGGCGCGTCGAGCTTGGCGTCGTGGTGTAGCTCGACGATCTCCGCCTTGGGCATGTGCCTGGCCGCCTCGGCGGCGAAGCGCATCATCAGCACGGCGCCGATCGCGAAGTTGGGGGCGATCAGGACGTTGGCGCCAATCCCCTCCGCCGGGCGCGCCTGCGACAACGGCGCCGGGTCAAAGCCGGTCGTTCCGATCACGACATGGACGCCGGCCCGCACGCAGGCCAGTGCGTTTGAAAGCGCGGTGTCGGGAGTGGTGAAGTCGACGACCACCTCGGCGTCGGGCAGGACGTCCTGCAACGCGGTCCCGAGGAGTGGATCCGCGCGCCCCACAAGCTCCATGTCCTCGGCCCCTTCCACCGCCTCGCAGACCGTCTCGCCCATGCGCCCCGCCGCGCCGGCGACGGCGACACGAATCATGATGCGACGCCCTCGGCCGGCGCATGACCCTCGGCGGCCCCGGTGGCAGCCGAGGCGAGCGTCCGGGGATCGGCCGGCTCGGAGGCTGCCAGCGGCTCGATCGCCGTGCGGAACGCCTGCTCGTCCGGGCCCACGCCCGCGAGCGAGAGCCGCGCGGGCGAGTACAGCTCGCCGGCGAGCGCTCTGAGTTCCTCGACCCCGACCGCGTCGATCCGTTCGATCATCTCGTCGACCGAGAGGATCGGCAGATCGTTCATGACCGACGTGCCGAGACGGCTCATCCGCGCTCCCGTCGACTCCAGGGCGAGCACGACCCTTCCCTTCAGGTTCTCGCGCGAGCGCACGAGCTCCTCCTCGGTCGCCGGGTCCTCGACGTAGCGCACGAGCTCGCGCGCGAGGACCTCGAGCGCCTCGGCGAGGTTCTCGGGTCGGGTGCCGAGGTAGACGCCGACCTCGCCGGTGTGGGCGTAGAGGTTCGAGAAGCAGAACACCGAATAGGCCAGGCCCCGGCGCTCGCGCACCTCCTGGAACAGACGCGAGGAAGATGTGCCGCCGAGAACGCCTTCCATCACGCGCAGCGCGAAGCGGCGCTCGTCGTCGCGGGCGATCCCCGGCCCGCCGGCGCACACGTGGTACTGCTCGGTGTCTTTCGCCAGGAACCGGACCGAGCGCTCGAAATGCGGCGCTCCGATCGCCGTCGCGTCCGCCGCCGGCGCTCCGTCCGCACCGGGGGTCTCGACGGCACGGGCCATCTCGACCAGCGCGTCGTGGTCGACCGAGCCGGCCGCCGCGATCACGATGCTCTGCGGGCGATAGCGCCGCTCGTGGAACGACGCCAGCTGGTCGTGCGTCGCGGCGGCGATCACCTCGGGCGTGCCGATCACCGGCCGCCCGAGCGGATGGGATCCGAAGACCGCCCGGCCGAGCACGTCGAAGACGCGGTCCTGGGGATCGTCTTCATACATCGCGATCTCCTCCAGCACCACCTCCCGCTCGGTCTCGAGCTCGCCGAAGCGCGGGCGCCAGACCATGTCGCTCATCACGTCGAAGGCGTGCTCGAGGTGCCTGTCGAGCACGCGCGTGTAGAGCGACGTCGCCTCCTTGTCGGTGCCGGCGTTGATCTCCGCGCCCATCGCGTCGAAGATCTGATCGATCTCCTCCGATCCGTAGCGCTCGGTGCCGCGGAACAGCATGTGCTCGAGCAGGTGCGAGATTCCGGCCTCCTCGTCGCGCTCGACGACCGAGCCGGTCGCGATCCAGAAGCCGAGCGCCACCGAGCGCACGCTGGGAACGGGCTCGGTGACGACTCGCACGCCGGAGTCCAGCGTGGTCATACGGTGCTCGGGGTTCAAGGCCCGACGCTCTGGATCAATCGCGGTCACGGCCGTGGCGCGGGCGTCCCGAGCCTCGGCCCGCACCTCCGGGGCCGCCCTCGCGCGGGCCGCGCTCAGAGCGCTCGCGGCCGTTGCGTGACGGTCGCCGGTCGCCGCCGCCACCGTCGCGCTGGCCGCGACCACCGCCTCCGCCGCCGCCCGTGCCGACACCGGCCAGCTCCGCGACGGACTTGCCCGCGATGTCCGGGTCGTCGGCCAGGCGCAGGCCGATGCGGCCGCGCTCGCGGTCCACCTCGACCACACGCACGTTGACCTCATCGCCCTTGTTGAGCACGTCCTCGACGCTCTCCACGCGCTCGCCAGGCGACACGTTGGAGATGTGCAGCAGGCCATCCGTGCCCTTGGCGAGCTCGACGAAGGCGCCGAAGGTCGTCGTCTTGACGACTTTGCCGACGTACTCGTCGCCGACCTCGACCTCCTTCATCATCATCCGCACCCGCTCGACGAGCGCGTCGCCGAGCTCGCCGTTGGCGGAGTAGACGAGCACCTGGCCGTCGTCGTTGACGTCGATCTGTGATTCGAACTCCTCGGAGAGGCCCCTGATCGTTTCGCCGCCCTTGCCGATCAGCAGGCCGATCTGAGACGGGTCGATCTGGATCGTCTGGATCCGCGGGGCGAACTGGCTCAACTGCTCACGCGGCGAGCCGATCACCTCGCCCATCTTGCCGAGAATGAACGTCCGGGCGTCGTGCGCCCGGGTTAGCGCATCGCGCAGGATTTCGAACGTGACGCCAGAGATCTTGATGTCCATCTGCAGCGCCGTGATGCCTCGCTCGGTGCCGGCCACCTTGAAGTCCATGTCGCCGAGGTGATCCTCGACGCCGGCGATGTCGGTGAGCACGACGTAGTCATCGCCCTCCTTGATGAGCCCCATGGCGATCCCGGCGACCGGTCGCTTGATCGGCACGCCCGCATCCATCAGCGCCAGCGACGAGCCGCACACCGACGCCATCGAGGAGGAGCCGTTGGACTCGAGGATGTCCGAGACCACACGGATCGTGTACGGGAACTCCTCGATCGAGGGCACCATCGGTACGAGCGCCCGCTCGGCGAGTGCGCCGTGGCCGATGTCGCGGCGCTTGACGCCGCCCATGCGACCGGCCTCCCCGACCGAGAACGGCGGGAAGTTGTAGTGGTGCCAGTAGTACTTTTTCGTTTCCAGGCCAAGCGTGTCGAGGCGCATCTCCTCCTTGAGCGTGCCCAGCGCGGCGACGCTGAGGGCCTGGGTCTGCCCGCGCGTGAACAGCGCCGAGCCATGTGTGCGGGGCGTGACGCCGACTTCGATCGTGATATCGCGAATCTCGTTCTCGGCGCGGCCGTCGGGACGCTTCTTGTGCACCGCGATGCGCTCGCGGATGATCGACTTCTCGAGCTTGTCGAACGCCGCCTGCACCGCCGTGCGGCGCGCCTTGGCAGCAATCACCAGCTCCTCCGGCGCGGCCTCCTGCGATGCCGGGGCGTAATGCTCGAGCACCGCCGCCTCGACCGCCTTGGTGGCCTCCTGGCGCTCGAGCTTGTCCTCGACCTGAGTGGCCGCGTCGAGCTGGGCGCCGTGGGACGCGCGGATCTCCGCCAGCAGCTCCTGGTCGACGGGGACTGTCGCGAACGCTTTCTTCTCCTTGCCGACCTTGGCCGCGAGCTCGCGCTGCAGCGCGCAGAGCTTCTTGATCTCGGCGTGCGCGATGTCGAGCGCGTCGAGGATCTCGGCCTCGGGAATCTCCTTGGCGCCGGCCTCGACCATCAGGATGGCGTCCTCGGTGCCGGCGACCACGAGGTCGAGGTCCGAGCCGGCGTCGGAGTCGGCGTCACCGCTGTCGGAGAGGGTTACCAGGTCCTCCTCCCTCGGGTTGACCACGAAGTTCCCGTCGACCTTGCCGATCCGGACAGCGCCGACGGGCGTGGGAAACGGGATGTCGGAGATCATCAGCGCGGTCGACGCGCCGTTCATGGCGAGGATGTCGTACGGGTGGACGTGGTCGATCGAAAGCGGGATCGCCACCAGCTGCGTGTCATAGCGCCAGTCCTTCGGGAACAGCGGGCGCAGCGGCCGGTCGATCATGCGGGCGGTCAGCGTGGCCTTCTCGCCGGGGCGCCCCTCGCGCTTGAAGAATGAGCCGGGGATTTTCCCGGTGGCGTACATGCGCTCCTCGACGTCAACCGTCAGAGGGAGGAAATCAACGTCGCGGACGTTTCCCGCAACAGCGGTCGCAAGGACCATCGTGTCGCCCTGGCGGACGACGACTGAGCCGGAGGCCTGCTTGGCCATCCTGCCCGTCTCGAACGAGATCTCGCTGACCCCGCCATCCTGGCGGTGTGCACCGATCTCCGCGGAGACCCGCGTAACGGCATCGCTACTCATATTCACTGCCTTCCTGTTCCGCCCGTCGGTCGGCGGTCCGTTTCTTTTTTCTCAATATCCGAACCCACGCAGCTTAGCGGACGGGCAATCGGCCGAGGGGGGCCGATGGGGCCGCTCTCGGGGCTGTGAAAAGACGGTGAAACTAGGCCTGCGCCGCGGCGGCGAGGCCCTCGCGCAGCAGCTCGAGCCTCGGCAGATCGCCGGGCGAGGGCGCCTGAAAGCTCCAGCCTACGACCGCGTCGGGGCCAGTGATGACGAGCGCCCGCTGGGGAAAGCCGCCCTCGTGGAGCACCCCGAAGGCCGCGCATGCGGCGCCCTTGGGCTCGAAGTCCGAGAGCTGCTCGCTGCTGACGCCCAGCTTCTGCGCGAACGCGCTCTGCGCCCAGGTGGAGTCGCAGGAGACGCCCAGCAGGGCGTCCCCGCGCTCGGCCAGCTCCAGGCTCAGGGCCTCATACAGCTGCAACTGGTCGCTGCAGACGGGACTGAACGCGAACGGGTAGAACACCAGCACGGTCGTGCGGCCGACCAGGTCCCGCTCGGTGAAGCTCTTCCCATCCGCCCGCGCCAGCCTGAACGAGGGCGCCGGCGTCCCGGCCGGCACCACGCTCACTACTTGCGGAGGCCGAGCTCTTTGATCAGCGCGCGGTATCCCTCGAGATCGCGTCGCTGCAGGTAGTCCAGAAAGCGCCGCCTGCGCCCGACGAGCATCAGCAGGCCGCGACGCGAGTGGTGGTCTTTGCTCTGCTGGCGGAGGTGTTCGGTCAGGTGGTTGATGCGCTCGGTCAGAAGCGCGATCTGCACCTTGGTGGAACCCATGTCCTGCTCGCTGGAGCCGAACTTGCTGGCGATCTCGCGCTTGCGCTCGGAGGTGATGGCGGCCATAGGCGGCACCGTAGCAGACGGCCGGCGGCGTCAATCCGGCTGGGCGATCTCCCGCGTGCGCCGGACGTCGCGATGCATCTGCGCGATCAGCGCCTCTGGATCCTCAAAGCGCCGCTCGCCGCGCAGGCGCTGCAGGAACTCCAGGCGCAGCTGCCTGCCATAGAGGTCGCCGTCGAAGTCCAGCAGGTACGCCTCGATCAGTTCGGCACGGCCCGTGTCGAACGTCGGGCGCACGCCGATGCTGACCGCGGCGGGCACCACAGCCGACAGCGACGGTCCGCCGTCCGCCAGGCAGGCGTAGACGCCGTGCCCGGGGCAGGCGAGCGCCTCGTCGGGAACGAGGTTGGCGGTCGGGAACCCCAGCTCGCGTCCGCGCGCGTCGCCGCGCGTGACCTCGCCGCTGAGCAGGAACGGGGCTCCGAGCAGCCGGTTGGCCTCGGCCACCTCGCCGGCGAGCACGAGGCCACGGATGTGGCTGGAGGAGACGACCTCGCCGTCGACCTCGAGCAGCGGGTGCACGACGGTGGAGAACCTCGTGTCGGCGGCGAGCAGGCGCGAGTCGCCCTGTGCCCTGTGGCCGAAGCGGAAGTTCTCCCCCACCGACACCCTGCTCGCTCCGACCACGTCGACGAGCACGTCGGAGATGAAATCCTCCGCCGGGCGCATCGCGAACTCGGCGTCGAAGGGGATCACGATCAGCTCCTGCACGCCGAGCGACGCGATCAGCTCGGCCTTGCGCTCGAAAGTCGTGAGCAGCTTGGGAGTGTGCTGCGGTGCGACGACCGAGACCGGGTGCGGGTCGAAGGTCAGCACGCTGTCGGAGCCCGCGATCACCTCGCGGTGGCCGAGATGCACGCCGTCGAACGTGCCCACCGCCACGCTGCGTTGCACGCCCCGCTCGACGTCAGACAGGCGAGTGACCTTCACGGGCGCACAGCCTAGTGGCGAAGCATGCCGAGAGCCCTGTCGAGCTCGATCAGCGGAGGATCGCTCCATGGGTGACCGCGCGGCGGCGGCGCGACGGCGTCATCAACCGCGAACGGGCCGATCGCCGTGCGCCTGAGCTGCAGGCAGTAGGCGTCGCCGAGGTCGGCGATCAGCGAGCGGACATAGGTGCCCGAGCCGCATTCGATCTCATACGCGGCCGTCGGCGGCTCTCCGGAGCTCCCCCCTCCGCGCCGCCAGAGCTGCTCGAAGCGATAGATGGTGACCGTGCGCTCCGGCATCTGGAAGCGCTCGCCGCGGCGAGCGCGCCGGTAGGCGCGCTCCCCTTCAATCTTCACCGCCGAGTGCACCGGCGGGCGCTGGCGGATCTCACCCGTCGCCAGCGAAGGCGGATCGGCGGGGACACGACCCGTCTCGGTGATCTCTCCCTCCGTGTCACCCGTGCTCGAGACAGCGCCGAGCCTGGCCACCGTCTCATAGCGCTTCGGCAGCTCCATCAGCGCGCGCTGGGATTTCGTCGCCCGGCCGACGAGCACGAGCAGCAGACCCGTGGCGAACGGATCGAGCGTGCCGGCGTGTCCAGTGCGCACGCCGCCCAGCGACCGCCGCACCGCAGCCACGACGTCGTGTGAGGTCATCCCCGCCGGCTTGTCGATCAGCAGGACGCCGTCCATCGGATGCAGGCGTTCGAGCGAGGTTCGCGACCCCGGCCTAGGCCAGGGTGGCGGCGGCGCGTTCGTCGGCCGTCGGCTGCATCTGTGCGGCGATCGACCCCCGCAGGAACGTGACCAGCTCTCCCAGCGCCAGCTCCGTCGAGAAGCCGGCCGCGCGGCGATGGCCCCCGCCGCCCTGGGCGCGGGCGATCACCGACACGTCGATGTCGTCGTCGGTCGCGCGCAGCGAGACTTTGTGCTGTCCCTTGCGCGCGCCGCTCTGCACCTCGCGAACGAGCGCCGCGACCTTCGTGCCGCGCAGGGCGCGCAGCTGGTCGATGATCCCCTCGGAGTGGCTCTCCTCCGCGCCCACACGGGCGAAGTCGGCGGCGCTGAGCACCGACAGCGTCAGCTCGCCGGAGTCGAAGCGCTGCACCTGCGTCAGCGCCAGCGCGAGCAGCGCCAGCTTGCCCGGCGGCATGTCCTCGTAGAGGTGGTGGTAGACAGCCGAGACGTCGACGCCGGCCTCGATCAGCTCGCCCGCCATCGCGTGCGCGCGCGGCGAGGTGTTCTCGTACATGAAGCGCCCCGTGTCGGTGATCAAGCCGATGTACAGCGCCTGCGCCACGTCGGGCGCCGGGCGGACATCGAGGCCCGCCATGAGATCCCAGATGATCTCCGCCGTGCACGAGGCGCCCGGGACGACGTAGTCGAGCGTCCCGAAGCGCGTGTTGTCGTGGTGGTGGTCGATGTTCAGCAGGTGCCGGCCGTCACGCAGGACGCTCGCCGAGTTGCGGTCGATGTTGCCGCAGTCGAGGAACACGACCGTCCGCTCGGCGATGTCGGCCGGTGGCGACTCGATCAGGCCGTCGAGCCCGAACAGGCTGTACTCGTCCGGCAGCGGCAGGTCCTCCGGCGCGATGAACATCTCCGAGTCCTTGCCGAGCGCGCTCAGCAGGCCATGCAGCCCGACGAGCGAGCCGAGCGCGTCCCCATCCGGGTTCTCGTGCGTGGCCAGCACGAAGCGCGAGTCGTCACGGATGCGCTCGAGCACCAGCTCGCGCGTGAGCTCCAGGCTGTGCTCGGTGCTCATGACCGGTCGATCTCCTCGATCAGCGCCTCGACGCGCATCGCCCGATCGGTCGTGTCGTCGTAGATGAACTCCAGCGCCGGCGTGCGCTTGAGGCGCAGCTCGCCGGCGATGCGGCCCTGCAGGAAGCCGTGGGCACTGCGCAGCCCGGCCAGGCTGGCCTCGCGCCGCTCCGGCTCCGACGGATGTCCATCATCGCCGAGGACGCTCACGTAGACGCGGGCGTGGCGTAGGTCTGCGCTGGTCCTTACATCGGTCACGGTCACGAATCCCACTCTGGGGTCCTTCAGTTCTGCAGTCACCGCATCGCCGATCACCTGGCGAACCGCCTCGTCAACCCGACGCATACGTCCTCCGCCACTCATCCTACGCCTTCGATCCCGGCCGACACCAATGACGACGGCTGGCTTGCAAGGCCGTCGCTGCGGGGCTGCTCTGAATGATCGATCCGCGACACGGGCGGCACCGCCGACGCCGGCGGTCAAGATGAGAGCTCGCGCTCGACCTGGCGCGTCTCATAGGTCTCGAGCACGTCCCCCTCGTGCAGGTCCTGGAAGTTCGTGAGCACGATCCCGCACTCGAACCCGGTGGCCACCTCGCGCACGTCGTCGTTGAAGCGGCGCAGGCTCTCGATCGTCGTGTCGTAGATCACCGTGCCGTCGCGGACGACGCGGACGCGAGAACCCCGCGTGACTTTGCCCTCGGTCACGAACGATCCGGCGATCGTGCCGATCCGCGAGGCTTTGAACAGCTGTCGCACCTCGGCCTGGCCGAGCGGCGTCTCCACCTCGGCGGGCTCGAGCATTCCCTGCATCGCCGCGCGCAGCTCCTCGATCGCGCGGTAGATCACCGCGTATGAGCGGATCTCGACGCCCTCGCGGTCGGCGATCTGGCGGGCGTCGCCGACCGGTCGCACGTTGAACGCGAGGACCACGCCTTCAGACGCCGCGGCGAGCATGACGTCGGACTCGTTGATGCCGCCGACGCCGCGGTGGATGATGTTGACCTTGACCTCCTGCTGGGGAAGCTTGGCGATCTCGTCCTCGATCGCCTCGAGCGAGCCTGCGACGTCGGCCTTGACGACCAGGCCGAGCTCCTTGACGGCGCCCTCCTGGGCGAGCTTGAAGACGTCCTCCAGCGAGACCTTGCGGCCCGAGCGCCTGGCGAGCGCCTCGGTCTTCAGCCGATTCGCGCGCTCACCGGCGAGCTGACGCGCACGCCGCTCGTTCTCGACGACCCGCACCAGCTCTCCCGCCTCGGGGACGCCGTCGAAGCCGAGCACCTCCACGGGCTGGCCGGGGGTCCCGCGCTTGAGGCGTGCGCCGATGAAGTCGCTCATCGCACGCACGCGCCCGAAGTGAGCGCCGGCGACAAGCGCGTCGCCGACTCTGAGCGTGCCGCGCTGGATGAGGACCGTAACGACCGGCCCGCGGCCCGGGTCGAGCTTGGACTCGATCACCGTGCCCGAGGCGTCGGCGCCGCTGTTGGCCTTCAGCTCCTCGAGGTCGGTGACGACCTGGATCGTGTCGAGCAGCGCCTCCAGGTTCTGGTGGGTCTTTGCGCTCACGTCCACAAACTCCGTGTCGCCGCCCCACTCCGCCGGCTGTAGGCCGTGCTGGGTCATTTCGGTTCGGACGCGCTCCGGCTGGGAGCCCTCCTTGTCGATCTTGTTGACCGCCACGATGATCGGCACTTCGGCGGCCTTTGCGTGGTCGATCGCCTCCTCGGTCTGCGGCTTGACGCCGTCGTCCGCCGCGATCACGATCACCGCCAGGTCGGTCACCCGTGCTCCGCGCGCGCGCATCGCCGTGAAGGCCTCGTGGCCAGGCGTGTCCAGGAACGTGATCTCTTTGTCGGCGTGATGGACCTGATAGGCGCCGATGTGCTGCGTGATGCCCCCGGCCTCACCGGCGACCACCTCCGTCTCGCGGATCGCGTCGAGCAGCGAGGTCTTGCCGTGGTCGACGTGGCCCATGATCGTCACGACCGGAGGGCGGTCGATGAGGTCCTCGTCGGCATCCTCGAACGCAGGCTCGACCTCGACGTCGTCGGCGGCGTGCACGATCTCGATCTGCTTGTCGAACTCGTCCGCCAGGACCTGGATCGCATCGTCGGCGAGGGTCTGCGTCAGCGTCGCCATCTCGCCGAGCGACATCAGCTTCTTGATCACCTCCGGCACCGGTACGCCGAGGTACTCGGCCACGTCCTTGACGGTCGAGCCCGAGTTGATACGGATCAGGTCCGTCGCCTCGAGCGCGGCCGTGTCGATCGGGGCGATCGTCTCGTCGTAGGTGCCGCGCCGGCGCCGGCCTCTGCGGGGACGGCGCTGCGGCTGGTTGGCCGGGCCTCCCTGTTGGCGGCGCGACGCCTGAGAGTCGATCACGACCCGGCGGCGCCCCCCCGGTCCGATGTCGCCGGGCGTGCGCTCGCCGGTGCGCGAGTCGCGCGTGGGACGCACACGCTCGGCCGCGGCGGCCGCGGCGGCGCCTGCGGCCACCGA
>JAOPZB010000077.1 GCA_025964355.1 Solirubrobacterales bacterium
CCTCTCGGCGCTGTACTGCGTGAACGTTGGATACGGCCGGGCTGAGATCGCCGAGGCGGCCGCCGCGCAGATGAAGGAGCTCCCCTTCTATACCAACTGGAGCTACGCGCATCCGCCCTCGATCGAGCTGGCCGCGCGCATCGCCGGCCTCGCCCCCGGGAACCTCAACCGGGTGTTCTTCACCTCGGGCGGCTCGGAGGCGGTCGAGTCGGCGTGGAAGCTCGCGAAGGCCTACAACCACGCACAGGGCGACCACAACCGCCACAAGCTGATCTCGCGCAAGCTTGCCTACCACGGCACATCGATGGGCGCGCTGAGCGCGACCGGGCTGACCGCGCTGAAGACGCCGTTCGAGCCGATGACGCCCGGCGCGATCCACGTGCCCAACACAAACTCCTATCGCTGGAGCGAGGACCGCGATCCGCTGTGGGCGGCCGACGCGATCGAGGAGGCGATCGAATTCCAGGGACCCGAGACGGTCGCGGCGGTGATCCTCGAGCCTGTGCAGAACGGCGGCGGATGCTTCGTGCCGCAGGACGGGTACTTCCAGCGCGTGCGGGAGATCTGCGACCGCCACGGCGTGCTGCTGATCTCAGACGAGGTGATCTGCTCGTGGGGACGCCTCGGTGAGTGGTTCGGCTGTGAGCGCTACGACTACCTGCCCGACATGATCACGACCGCCAAGGGCATCACCTCGGCCTACACGCCGATGGGCGCCGTGATCACGGGCGACCACATCGCCGAGCCATTCCTGCACGGCAAGGCGATCTTCAACCACGGGTTCACCTTTGGCGGGCACCCGGTGGCCTGCGCCGTGGCGCTGGCGAACATCGACGTGATCGAGCGCGAGGGTCTGCGCGAGCGCGTGCGCGAGAACGAGGGACCCTTCCGGGAGATGCTCGATGGGCTGCGCGATCTGCCGATCGTCGGCGACGTTCGCGGCGCCGGCTATTTCCATGCCATCGAGCTCGTCAAGGACAAAGACACCAAGGAGACCTTCGACGATGCCGAGTCCGAGGAGCTGCTGCGCGGCTTCCTCTCGGGAGAGCTCTACCGGCGCGGGCTCATCTGCCGGACCGACGATCGTGGCGACCCGATCGTCCAGCTCTCGCCGCCGCTGATTGCCGGCGAGCAGCAGTTCGAGGAGATCGAGGCGGTGCTGCGTGCGGTGCTCAGCGAGGCCTCCGAGCGCGTGAGCTATTCCTCGTCCGAGCGAAGCAGGCTTACGCTAAGGGGCGCATAGGGGAATGGAGCTCACTGTCGAGAGTCTGATCGGCGAGCTCGGCCTCACGCTCGTTTCGGGACAGGAGTCCGCGCAGGGGCACGTGCGCTGGGTGCACAGCACCGAGCTGCCCGACCCGACACCATGGCTGAAAGGCGGCGAGCTGTTGCTCACCACCGGCATCCAGCTCGACGGGGCGAAGGTGCAGCGCGAGCTGATCGAGCGACTCGCCGATCACGACATCGCGGGCCTCGGGTTTGGCACCGGCTTCGCCCACAAGCGGCTGCCGGCGGCGCTTGTGACGGCGGCGCGCAAGCGCCAGTTTCCGCTGTTCGAGGTTCCCTACGAGCTCCCGTTCATCGCGATCACCGAGCGCGCCTTCGCGCAGCTCGTCAACGAGCGCTACGAAATCCTACAGCGAAACCTGGCGGGGGACGTGCTCGCCGAGGCGCTCACCGGGCACCTCTACCCGGAGGACCTCCAGGCACGGCTTCGCCCGTTCGGGATCGGCGATCAGCTGGCCGTCCTGGCGTTCAGGCCGGCTGACCCGAGCGCTGCCGCGCCGTCCGTCGAACGGATCCTCGAGCGCGAGCGCGTGCCAAGTCTCGTCGCGATCCGGTCGGGCCTTCTGTGCGCCGTCGTCGCGGCGGACGAGCTGGACCCCGTCGAGCTGGCGCGCAAGATCCGCAGCGAGCTGCTGACCAGGTTCGGGGAGGTGCGCGCGGCGGCCAGCCGGCCGGCGCCGACGCACTCGCTGCGCCTGACCTTTCACGAGGCGCGCTGTGCACTGGAGGCGGTGAGGCTGCGCAATGGCGACGCGCCCGAGGTCGCCTCGCATGCCGACCTCGGCGCCTTTCAGCTTCTGCTCTCTTTGCAGGACGAGGACGCGCTGCTCTCCTATTGCCGCAGCGTGCTCGGGCCCCTCGAGCAGGGCGAGGGGGAGTATGGAGACGAGCTGGTCCGCTCGCTGGACGCGTTCATCGAGCACAACGGACATTGGGAGAAGGCTGCCAACGCCCTCTACTGCCACCGCCACACGTTGCGCTACCGCATCCGCAGGATCGAACAGTTGACCGGCCGCGACTTCTCCAGCGCACGCGACAGGATCGAGTTCTGGTTGGCATTGCGCGGACGGGAGCTCGCGCGGTGAGGTGGTCTTTCCGGGCGCGACCAGTCCGGCGGCGCCGTGTCATCGAAGCATCACCGCAAGGAGTCGGCCGCGCATGAGAATTGGAGTCCCCACCGAGATCAAGGCCGACGAGTACCGCGTCGCGATCACCCCTGCCGGCGTGAGGGAGCTCAGCACGCGGGGCCACGAGGTGCTGGTGCAGGAGGGCGCCGGCGAGGGCAGCGCGATGACCGATGACCAGTTCCAGGCGCAGGGCGCCCGCATCGTGCCCGACGCCGACGCCGTCTTCGACGAAGCCGAGCTCGTGCTGAAGGTAAAGGAGCCACAGCCCGAGGAGGCGCGCAAGCTGCGCGAGGGCCAGACGCTATTCACCTACCTGCACCTCGCCGCCGAGCCGGACCTCACCCACCTATTGCAGGAATCGGGGGCGACGTGCATCGCCTATGAGACGGTGGAGGACTCCGACGGCCGGCTGCCGCTGCTGGCCCCGATGAGCGAGGTCGCCGGCAAGATCGCCACGCAGGCGGGCGCCTTCATGCTCGAGAAGCCATTGGGCGGGCGCGGGATCCTGCTGGGCGGAGTGCCCGGCGTGGCGGCCGCGACGGTGCTCGTGATCGGAGGCGGCGTCGTCGGGATGAACGCGGCGATCATCGCGATCGGCATGCAGGCCGACGTGTTCGTGTTCGACCGATCGATCGACCGTCTGCGCGAGCTGGAGGTGGCCTTCGGCGGGCGTGCCTCGACCGTGTACTCCTCGACGCTGGCGATCGAGGAGATGCTGCCCGCGGCCGACCTGGTCATCGGAGCTGTGCTGATCCACGGCGGCCGTGCGCCGCGCGTCGTGACGCGCAGCGATCTGAAACTGATGAAGCGGCACGCCGTCCTCGTCGATGTGTCGATCGACCAGGGCGGCTGCTTTGAGACCTCCCGGCCCACCACCCACTCAAACCCCACCTATGAGGTCGACGGCATCACGCACTACTGCGTCACGAACATGCCGGGAGCCGTGCCGATCACGTCCACCTTCGCCCTCACGAACGCGACGCTGCCCTACGTGAGCGAACTCGCCGAATACGGCGTGGATGAGGCCCTGCAGCGCAACGAAGCGCTGCGCCACGGGCTCAACGTTCGAGGCGGCCAGATCACCCATCCGGCGGTCGCGGAGGCCCTCGGCGGCGCCGCCGTGCACGTGTAACGATCAACGAAGCGCAACCTCGACGACAGACGATCAACGAAGCGCAACCTCGACGACAGACACCCCAGAGGAGGGGAGCATCAGATGGCGACGACAGTAGAGACCCTCGGCAACTTCATCGACGGCGAGCGGGTCTCCGCCGGCGGCGAGACCGAACCGGTGCTCAACCCGGCGACCGGCGAGGAGCTCGCGAGGGCGCCGCGCTCGAGCGCCGAGGACGTCGACCGCGCGGTCACGGCGGCGCGGCGCGCCTTCGAGACGTGGTCGCAGACGACTCCGGCCCAGCGCGCCGAGGCGCTGCTGGCGATCGCGAACGTCCTCGAGGAGCACGGTGACGAGATCGCGCGCTCCGAGGCGCTGAACGCAGGCAAGCCGATCGAGGCGGTAAAGAGCGACGAGATACCGGTGATGATCGACAACCTGCGGTTCTTCGCCGGCGCGGCACGCTGCCTGGAGGGGCGCGCGGCGGGAGAGTACATGGAGGGCTACACCTCCTTCACCCGTCGCGAACCCGTCGGTGTGATCGGCCAGGTGACGCCGTGGAACTACCCGCTGATGATGGCCATCTGGAAATTCGCTCCGGCCATTGCGGCGGGCAACACCGTCGTGCTCAAGCCAGCCGAGACGACCCCGATGACGACGCTGAGGTTGGCCGAACTGGCCGGCGACATCCTGCCAGCGGGCGTATTGAACGTCGTGATGGGGCCCGGCGAGCCGACGGGCGAGGCGCTGATCAGCCACCCCGACGTCGACATGGTCGGCCTCACCGGCTCGGTGGAGACCGGCAAGCACATCGCCCGCACGGCCGCAGACACGCTCAAGCGTGTGCACCTCGAGCTCGGCGGCAAGGCGCCGGTCGTCGTCTTCGACGACGTCGGTCTGGAGAGCGCGCTCGAGACGATCGCGGGCACCGGCTACTACAACGCCGGCCAGGACTGCACGGCGGCGACGCGCGTACTCGCCGCCGGCGGGGTCTATGACGACGTCGTATCCGGGCTCGCCGAGCAGGCGCGCGGTCTTGTGATCGGCGACACCCTCTCGCCGCAGACGACTCTCGGCCCGATCAACTCGGCACGGCAGCGCAAGCGGGTCGAGGGCTTCCTCGAGAGACGTCCGGAGCGCGCCGAGATCGTCACCGGCGGGCACGAGCCGGACCGTCCCGGCTTCTTCCTGGAACCAACCGTCGTCGCCGGACTGGAGCAGGACGACGAGATGATCCAGCGAGAGATCTTCGGCCCCGTCATCACGGTGCAGCGGTTCACCGACGAGCAGCAGGCGATCGAGTGGGCGAACGCCACCCGCTACGGACTGGCGTCCTCGGTGTGGACCCGCGACGTCGGCCGCGCGCTGCGGGTGTCCAAGGCGCTGCGGTTCGGATGCGTGTGGATCAACGACCACATCCCGCTGGTCTCCGAGATGCCACACGGAGGATTCAAGGAGTCGGGCTACGGCAAGGATCTGAGCGTCTACTCGCTCGAGGACTACACGGTCGTCAAGCACGTGATGGCCAACATTCAATAGCCGGCGGGCCACGTTTTGCAGGCAATTCCGGGGCCCCTGCTACGGTGGCCCTACGGGCGGCGAAGTCGTCCGTGAGGTTCTTTGTCTTTGTTGGCGCTCGAAATGCGCGGATGGGGTCAGTCGAATCTCCATTCGCACCGGCGGCCAGAGGGTCGCCAGAAGGAGCACCAACAACATGAAGCATGAAACATTCGCCGGCCTCGGCGTGTCCGAGGCCGTATCAGCTGAGCTCGCGCAGCGCGGGATCACCGCGCCCTTCGCGGTCCAGCGCATGGTCATCCCGGACGTGCTTGCCGGACACGACGTGCTCGCGCAGTCGCCCACCGGCTCGGGCAAGACGCTCGCGTTCGGCGTGCCGCTCGTCGAGCTGCTGAAGGACTCAGACCCGCGTCCGTCGGCGCTCGTT
Source organism: Solirubrobacterales bacterium (assembly GCA_025964355.1). Taxonomy (GTDB): domain Bacteria; phylum Actinomycetota; class Thermoleophilia; order Solirubrobacterales; family Solirubrobacteraceae; genus Palsa-744. The sequence continues at coordinate 5,474 of JAOPZB010000077.1, forward strand.
CTCGCGCCGACGCGCGAGCTCGCGTTGCAGATCGTCGAAGACCTGCGTCCGATCGCGCACGCCCGTGCGCTGTCGGTAGCCGCGGTCTATGGCGGCGCCGGGATCGTCAAGCAGGCGCGCCTTGCTGCGCGCGCGCACATCCTCGTAGCTACACCCGGGCGCCTGCTCGACCTGATCGAGCGCAGGGACGTCTCACTCGGGCGCATCCGCATGCTCGTTCTCGACGAGGCCGACAGGATGCTCGACATGGGCTTCCGCCCGGTCGTTGACAGGATCGTCAAGATGACGGCCGCAGAGCGCCAGACGCTTCTCTTCTCCGCCACGCTGCAGGGTGAGGTGGGACGCGTCGCCAAGGCATACACCTCCAACCCGCGCCGCCACGAGCACGCGCACTCGGCCGAGCGTAAGGGCGATGTCGAGCACCGCTTCGTCAGCGTGACGCACGAGGGCAAGGTCGCGCGCCTGGTATCTGAGCTCGGCAACGCCGACCGCGGCCTGACGCTCGTGTTCGTGCGCACCAAGCGAGGCGCCGACCGGCTCGTCAAGCGACTCGCCTCCAGCAGGGTGCACGCCGTCGCGATGCACGGCGACAAGTCCCAAGGTCAGCGTGAACGCGCACTGGCGAGCTTCGAGGCCGGCGTGGTCGACACGCTGGTGGCGACCGACGTCGCGGCTCGGGGGATCGACGTGGCGGGCATCACCCACGTGATCAACTACGACGTTCCTGCCACCCGCGAGGACTACGTGCATCGCATCGGGCGCACGGCCCGCGCCGGCGCGAGCGGGGTCGGGGTGACCCTCGTCGCGCAGGATCAAGCACGCGAGCTCGCCGTCATGGTTCGCGAACTCGGGCTCGATCGCGAGCTCGAGCAGGCGGGGATGACCCGTGCCGCGGCGGCGGGAAGACACGCCTCGGCAGGCAACAGCCCGCGTGCGGGCAACAACAACCGCGGCGCAGGCAACAACCGCGGCGGGGGCAACAACCGTGGCGCAGGCAACAACCGCGGCGGGGGCAGCAACCAGGCTGCGGGCAACCGCCGCTCGAGCCGCTCCAACGGTGGGTCGACGCGCTCGCCTGGCAAGGCCCGCAACGACACGAGCCGTGGCCGGCGGCCATCGACCCGAGCCGCCTAGGTGTAGTTCCTACCCGCCCCTGGCGCTCTGAGCTAACGTCGAGCGGATGAGCACGCGACGCCCGCAGGATCCGAGTGCTGCGGGCGGCGCGAGTGGCGACCGCCCGCAGGGTGACCCCGAGGCGGATGCGCTCGCCGGCCACGACATCCTGCGGCTGCGGGCGCCCAACTCTGGACTGCTGACCCTGTCTGGCACGAACACGTGGCTCGTCGGGCAGCGACCGACCTGGGTGGTCGACCCCGGACCAGCGATTGCCGCCCACCTCGAGCGGCTGATCGCGGCGATCGACGATCGCGGCGGGCTGGGGGGAGTGGCGCTGACGCACGACCACGAGGATCACTCGGCGGCGGTAAAGCAACTGCTCGCGGCCCGCCCGGCGCCGCTGGCGGCCGGGCGCCGTGGGGCGGACGTGCGCCTGGCCGAGCAGGCTCGATTCGGTCCCTTCGAAGCGCTTGCGACGCCGGGCCACGCTCCCGATCATTTCGCGCTGGTGGCCAACGACGCGTGCTTCACCGGAGACGCCGTGCTCGGTGAGGGCAGCGTCTTCATCAGCCCGTACCCTGGCGCGATGGCCGGCTATCTGCTCGCGCTCACGCGGCTGCGCCTGCGAGAGGACTTCAGCGTTCTATGCCCCGGCCACGGGCCCCCGGTGTGGGACGCCCAGGCGAAGCTGCAGGAATACCTCGACCATCGCCGCGACCGCGAGAACCGCCTCGTCGCGGCGCTCGACGAAGGGTGTCGTACCGTGCCGGAACTGCTGGACGCGGCCTGGTCGGATGTGCCCGAGACGCTGCGGCCGGTCGCCGCGGTCACCCTCGCCGCGCACCTCGACAAGCTCGAGGACGAGCGGCTCCTGCCCGTCGGCGTCGAGCGCCCGCAACTCGAGCACGCAGACATCTGATCATGGCCGACCACGCACCGCCGTTGAACCCTATGGCCGATCAGACGGCGCCGGCCGCGTCGGGCGCGAAATCCACCTCCACCGACTCGCCCTTCCCGCCGATTGCCGACTACGGGTTCCTCAGCGACTGCCATACGGGGGCTCTGCTCGCCTCCGACGGATCGATCGAGTGGATGTGCCTGCCCCATTTCGACTCGCCGTCGGTATTCGGCGCGATTCTCGACCGCGGAGCAGGGAGCTGGCGAGTCGGCCCCTACGGCGTCTACGTGCCGGCGGGTCGACGCTACATACCCGGTACCAATGTGATCGAGACCACGTGGATGACGCCGCAGGGCTGGCTGCGCGTGCTGGATGGCCTCACGATCGGCAGCTGGCATGACAACGAGCACGGCTCGAGCCACACGCGGCCACCGACCGATTACGACGCCGATCACCTGCTCGTGCGCCTGGTGGAATGCGTCCAGGGACAGGTGCAGCTGGAGATCGTTTGCGAGCCGATGCTCGACTTTGGCGCCACCGCGGCCTCCTGGAACACCGTCGACGTCGGGCCGGAAGATGTCTGCGCGATCGACTGCGCCGTGCTCACCGCCGAGGAGATGGGTGACAGCTCGGCCCACTTCAGACTGTTCGCGGATATTCGCATGGGGATCGAGGGCAACCGCGTGCACGGCCGCCACACCATGGTCGAGGGGGAGAAGCGATTCTGCGCTCTCTCCTGGACGGAGGGACTGGGCGGGCCGCACACGGTCGACGCTGCGCAGGAGCACATGAACCGTACGAGCCATTTCTGGCGTTCGTGGCTGGCGGACGGGACCTATCCCGACCATCCCTGGCGCGCTCACCTGCAGCGCTCCGCGCTCGCGCTCAAGGGCCTGACGTTCATGCCGACGGGCGCTCTAGTGGCGGCACCGACGACCTCGCTGCCGGAGACGCCGGGAGGCGAACGCAACTGGGATTACCGCTACTGCTGGATGCGCGACGCCTCGTTCACCCTGTGGGCGCTGCACGCCCTTGGTCTGGACTGGGAGGCAGACGACTTCGTGCAGTACGTCGCCGACATGGCCCGCAACGACGACGGCTCGCTTCAGATCATGTACGGGATCAAGGGGCAGATGGACCTGGAGGAGTCGACGCTCGACCATCTCAAGGGATACGAGGGCGCACGCCCGGTGCGCATCGGCAACGGCGCCTACAAGCAGCGTCAGAACGACGTCTTCGGCGCGGTGCTCGACTCGGTCTACCTGCATTCCAAGAGGCGCGACCACATCCCCGAGCGCCTGTGGCCGGTGCTGATCGACCAGGTCAAATGCGCCGAGAAGGTGTGGCGCGAGCCCGACCAGGGGATCTGGGAGGCGCGGGGCGAGCCACGCCACTACCTCTCCTCCAAGCTGATGTGCTGGGTGGCCATGGACCGCGGGGCTCGGCTCGCCGAACGTCGCGGGCACGTCGACCACGCCGAGCAGTGGCAGTCGGTCGCCGACGAGGTGCGTGCTGAGATCCTGGACCGGGGCGTGGATGGGCGTGGGGTCTTCCGCCAGCACTACGGAACCGATGCGCTCGATGCCTCGACCCTGCTCGTGCCGCTGTTTCGCTTCCTCCCGCGTGAGGACGAGCGGGTCCGTGCAACGGTGATGGCGATCCGCGACGAGCTGACCGAGGGTGGACTCGTGTTGCGCTACCGGACAGAGGAGACCGACGACGGCCTGCGCGGCAAGGAGGGCACGTTCCTGATCTGCTCGTTCTGGCTCGTCTCGGCGCTGTCGGAGATCGGCGAGCACCGCGACGCCGAGCACCTCTGCGAGCGACTGCTCTCCTACGCCTCGCCGCTCGGGCTCTACGCCGAGGAGCTCGAGGCGTCCTCGGGTCGGCATCTCGGCAACTACCCGCAGGCGTTCACGCACCTGGCTCTGATCAACGCCGTCAAGCACGTGATCGCCGGCCAGCAGCAAAGCTAGAACGCAGCGCGCATGCGGCCGGCGCCCGTTGATCGGGCTGGCGGCGCGCGCGGGCGGTCAGTAGCCGGGCTCGCCGGGCAGGACGATGCGCGCGACCTCGCCCTCGAGGATCACGCGCGGCTCGATCGGCTGCACCTCGCGTCCTCGCGCATGGGCGAGCAGCGCGTCGACGGAGCCGAACTCCCTCAGCTGCTCGAGGTGCTTGATCGTCGGGAAGACGAGCTCTATCTCGCCGGCGTGGTGCGCCGCGAGCGCCGCCTCCGGCGTGAACCAGCCGAGGTCGACGCACTCGTTGCCGTCGATCTGCGGCTCCTGCCCGGCGGGTAGCGAGGCGAGAAAGAAGTGCGTGTCGAAGCGGATCTGCACCTGTGCGGGGGTGATCCAGCGCGAGAACTTCACCAGTCCAGCCGCGTCGTCGAGAACGATCGCCGCCTCCTCGCTGAGCTCGCGGACCGCAGCGGCTCGGTGCGCCTCGTCGCCGTCGCCCTCGCCCGCATCGACCGCCCCGCCCGGGAACACCCAGACGCCGCCCATGAAGCGCGCCTCCGGCGTGCGCCTGACGAGCAGCACCTCGAGCTGCTCGCCGCCGCCGCGGAGCAGGATCACCGTCGCCGCCTGACGTGGAGCCACCGCCGGGCCGGGATTGTGCGTCTCGCCCGGCCCCGGCCTGGCATCGTGGCCGGAGGTGCTCATCGCTCGACACTACCTGTCGCTAACCTTTTGCGCATGAGCACGACGACAGAGACCCTCCAGCGCTGGATCTGCGAGTCCTGCGGCTACATATACGACCCCGAGGAGGGCGACCCGGACGGCGGCATCCCCGCTGGGACCGCGTTCGAGGACATTCCCGACACGTGGTTCTGCCCGGTCTGCGGAGCGCGCAAGCGCGACTTCGTCGCCTACGAAGACTAGGACCGGCTGACCGACTGGGCCGCACTGCTCGCGCTTGATCGGGAGCGCGTCTGGCACCCGTACGGCGCGCTGCCGGCGGCGGTCGCGCCGCTGCCGGTCGTCTCGGCCGACGGCGTGCGCCTACGGCTCGCCGACGGGCGCGAGCTGATCGACGGCATGGCCTCGTGGTGGTGCGCGATCCACGGCTACCGCCACCCCGCGCTCGATCGCGCGGTATCCACGCAACTGGAGCAGATGGCGCACGTGATGTTCGGCGGGCTGACGCACGAGCCGGCGCTGCGCCTGGCCGCGCGCCTGACGGAGATCGCGCCAGCGGGACTTGAGCGCGTGTTCTTCGCCGACTCGGGGTCGGTCTCGGTGGAGGTCGCGATCAAGATGTGCCTGCAGGCTCAGCGAGGGCGTGGATTCTCCGAACGCACACGTCTGCTGACCGTGAGGGGCGGCTATCACGGCGACACGTTCGGGGCGATGGCGGTCTGCGACCCGGTGGCGGGAATGCACGGCCTGTTCGCGGACGTGCTCCCGCAGAATGTCTTCGCCCCGCGGCCCCCCGATGGCTTCCATGCCGGACGCGACGAGCACTGGGAGCGGGAGGTGAGCGAGCTCGTCGCTGCGCACGCGCAACAGCTCGCCGCGGTGATCCTCGAGCCGGTCGTACAGGGCGCCGGCGGGATGCGCTTCCACGCCCCCGAGTGCGTCGCGTTGATGCGCGCCCTGTGCGACGAGCATGGCCTGCTGCTCGTCCTGGACGAGATCGCGACCGGATTCGGCCGCAGCGGCGAGATGTTCGCCGCCGAGCACGCCGGCGTGGCGCCGGATGTGATGTGCGTGGGCAAGGCGCTGACGGGCGGCTACGTCACTCTCGCCGCGACGCTCTGTACCGCGGAGGTGGCCGAGGCGGTCTCCGCCGGCGAGGGCAACGGGCTGATGCACGGCCCGACGTTCATGGCCAATCCACTCGCCTGCGCCGTGGCGCTCGCCTCACTCGACCTGCTCGCGGACGGTCGCTGGCGCGAGCAGGTCGCAGACATCGAACGCGGCCTGCGCGTGGGGCTGGAGCCGGCGGCCGCGCTGCCCGGCGTGACCGACGTTCGGGTGCTCGGAGCGATCGGCGTAATCGAGCTGGCCGCAGACGTGGATGTCGCAGCCGCGACGGCTGCCGCCGTGGCACACGGCGTCTGGCTACGACCGTTCCGAAACCTGATCTACGCAATGCCGCCCTACGTGATCGGCGAGCAGGATCTGTCTGCGGTGAGCGCGGCGATGGTGCAGGCCGCGCGCGCGGCGCGTGGCGACTAAGCGTCTTTCAGGTGCTCGGGCGATACCCCGAGCAGAGCACGCGCATCCACGCGATCTTGCCGTCGCGCTCGGAGAGGTAGGCCTGCTGCTCAACCAGGAAACGGCCTTCCGGATTGCTGACGCTGAAGCGGTAGCCCACCCGTTCGCGGTCGGCGAAGCTGTCGCTGTCGATTCTCTCGAGCGTCTCGATGTCGTCGTCGTCCTCGAACCAGTGGCCGAAGAGGATCGAAAGTACCGCCCGCGGATCGCTTGCCTCCCATGTCCGGCGTGGGGTCATCGCTTGAAAATCGATGTCCGGTCCCAACAGCCCAAGCAACCGGTTCGAGTCCTTCTCGGCAAGCGCGCGGGCGAAATCGGCTCCGAGCGTAGTGACCTCAGGCATCGCCTGATTGTTCTAGATCGCAGGTAGGCCGTCAATCTGCTCACCCAGATGCGTCCAGTGTCGAGCGCACCGTAGACCCGGCTTCGCACCTGTCCGCGTTAAGCGGCGTGGAGGAGGTATGGGTAGTGCTCGCGGCTTGGTACGAGGCCAGGGAGAGGCTGCGGAGGTTCTATCTAGAGTCCGACGCGATAGGCGGGTTGCGGCTCGGTCTTTCCCATGAGCGCGAGCTCGACACGGGTGCCGACGGGCTCGGGCAGGCCTTCGGCGACTCGCTCAGAGATCATGATCTCGCCTCCTGCCGCATGGCCTTGAAGGCGTGAGGCGGTGTTGACGACGTCGCCGACGGCCGTGAAGTCATAGAGCGCACGCTGGCCGATGTTGCCGACGAAGGCCTCGCCGAAGTCCAGGCCGATGCCCATCTCCACGAATGGCTCCTCGTCGGAGCCATAGCCGACGGCGCGCAGGAGACCGCGGGCATGCTCGAGCATCAAGGCGGGAACGTCCGCGCGAGCGAAGTCCCGCTTCAGCTTCGGCAGGTAGAGCGCCATCACCTCGTCGCCGATCAGCTTGTCGATGACGGCCTTGGGAAAGAGCACGTCCTCGGCGCATCTGTAGAAGCGGCGCAGCACGATCGAGGCCTCCTCCGGATCGACGCCATCGAAGCGCGCAGTGAACCCGCGCAGGTCGGCGAACAGGATGCCCGCTGGCATCTTCATGCCGCCGGGCGGCGCGGACTCGACGCAGGTCACGCACACTGTCGGGTTCTTGCGCGATGGCCGGTAGCCGAGCGGGCCGGCCACGAAGCGGCCGAATCCGGCGAACGGAGCGCCGCAGACGGCGCAGCGCGGACTCCGCGGCAGGGCGAAGAACAGCCAGTTGACGAGCCGATTCAAACCGTGTTCATGAAGCCTCCAGAGGACCTCCCAGTCCTCGGGCCTCAGCGGTTCATCCGCTTCTCGGCCCGCCCTGCGGCGGATCTCTCGCATCCCGAGGCGCTGCCAGAGCGTCAGCCTTTCGCGCTCAGACTCAGGCATCGATGCATCGTACGCGGGCTGGACGTCGCGATGGCGCCCTCAGGCCGGTGCGAGCCAGCGGCGCCAGGGCAGCTCGGCGCCCGCTTGCGCGAGCTCTGTGACTGCCGGGCTGGCGAGCAGCCCGAGCGTGGCGACCTCGATCTCTCCCAGGCGCTCGATCGTCTCGCGGTTGGAGCGCTCGATCGCATCGGGCTGCTGTGGCCATGGGGTGAGGACGACCGCGCGGACGTCAAGCTGCGCCGCCCTGGCCGCTCTGAGGGTCAGGAGCGTGTGGTTGATCGTGCCGAGGCCCGGCCGGGCGGCGATGATGACCGGAAGCTCCAGGGCGGCGGCGAGGTCGCAGATCGTGTAGTCGTCGACGAGCGGCACCAGCAGGCCGCCCACGCCCTCGACGATGAGGGTCGTGTCCGCGGCGGTGGCACGGGCGCACGCGAGCAGCGCCGCGGGGTCGATGCGCTCTGAGGCAAGCCCTGCAGCGAGATGCGGCGAGGCCGCCGGGCCGTAGCGCAGCGGCGCAACCTCCTCGGCGCGCATGCCGGCGGCGGAGGCGAGCAGCTCGTGGTCGGGCGGCCAGGACGCCGCGCCCCGAGGCGCAGGTATCTCGTCAAGGCCGGTGAGAACCGGCTTGTAGGCGCGGACGGGATCGCCTGTGGCTGCGATCGCGGCGAGGAGCGCGGCGCTCAGCCCCGTCTTGCCCACCCCCGTGTCCGTACCCGTGACGAACAGCCCGCGCATCCGACGCCCGCCCCGCGGACTCTAGGCGGCGCGGACGCTCTCGCGCTCGAGATCGAACGGAGCGCCGGCGGCCGGCTGGAGGTCGGCGAGACCGTCGCCGTCTCGTTCGACGTCAAACGGCGCGCTCGGCCTGGACGCGATGGCCGCTACCCGGATGCGCCTGTCGTCGCCCTCGATCTCGCCGTTGCGCGGGGTCGCCGCCTCCTGCTCGTCCAGCGCGAGCTCCTGCTCGGCCAGCGCCGGCACCATCGCGGATGGCTCCAAGCCGAGCTCACGGGCGGCGGCGCCGAGAACACCGGCCGCCTTGCGCAACTCGGAGGCCGTGTGCGAAGCCAGTGCAGCCAGGCGCAGGCGCGAGGTCCCCGCCGGGACGGTCGGCGGGCGGATCGCCTGCGCGAACACCCCGCGCTCGATCGCCGCCTGGCAGAGGCGTACGGCAGCGCGCTCGTCGCCGACGACCAGCGGCACGATCTGCATCTCGCCGTCGGCGACCGGGAAGCCCTCGTCCGCGAGCGCGCGCCGCAGCGCACTCGCGTTCGAGCGCAGCCGCTGGACGCGCTGGGGCTGACTCTCGAGGAGCTCGAGCGCCGCCAGAGCGCCGGCGATCGCAGGCGGCGGTGGCGCCGTCGAGAAGATGAGCGAGCGGGCGGTGTTGATCAGGTAGCGGATCGTTTCGGCGTCCGCGCAGGCGTAGGCGCCGTAGGATCCGAGCGCCTTTCCGAGCGTCCCGATAACGACATCGACCTCGCCCTCCAGTCCAGCCTGCGCAACGGCGCCGCGACCACCCGGCCCGAGGCTGCCCGTCGCGTGCGCCTCGTCGACGAGCAGGCGCGCGCCATGGATGCGGGCGAGCTCGACGATCTGCTGCAGTGGCGCGACGTCGCCATCCATAGAGAAGACCGAGTCGGTGACTATGAGCCGCCCCTCGCGACCGTCGTGGCGGCCGGGGTGGCGGCGCAGGCTCCAGTCGAGATGCTCGACGTCGCGGTGACGGTAGACGATCACGTCTGCCCGCGACAGGCGGCAACCATCCACGATCGATGCGTGGTTCAGCTCGTCGGAGAAGATGCTCGCGCCGGGGCCGGCCAATGCGCCGATCACACCGATGTTTGCCAAATAGCCCGAGCCGAACAGCAGGCTGGCCTCGCTGCGCTTGAAGTCCGCGAGGCGCTCCTCCAGGCGCCGGTGGATCGTCATCGTGCCCGACACCAGGCGTGAGGCGCCGGCGCCGACCCCCCAACGCATCGCTGCGTCGGCCGCTGCCTGACGCACTCGCGGGTGGTCGGCGAGCCCGAGATAGTTGTTCGAGCAGAGCAGCAGCACCGGCTCACCGTCGAGCAGCACCGTCGGTCCTTGCGGTCCGCTCACCATCCGCAGGCGCCGGGTCAGGCCGAGCTGCTCGAGCTCGGCGAGTCGCTCTGCGATGTCGGTCATCGCGCCGATCCCGTCATCCGATGGACGCTGGGTGGGGGGTCCTGTTGGCCGCTCCGTCAGGACGGGGCGGGACCGAGCCACTGGCGCGGTAGCGCAGCTGGGTGGAGGGATCCCACAGTCGCACCTTCAGGTCGACCGCATCCCCGGGGGCCGCGTCCGCCAGCAGCTCGTCGACGACGTCGGGCGTCTCGCCGGCAAGCCAACCGGAGCGGTTGTCCGGTCGCGGGTTGGACGCGTTGTCGGGCTGACGCGCGACATTGAGCCCGTGCTCCTCGAACATCTCCCGGTCCTCTTGAGGCTCGTTGCCGAGGGTCGTCAGGAAGTTGCCCATCATCACGCCGTTGATGCCCGCCCTGACCGCGAGACGCTGCAGCTCGCCGAGGTTCTCGACGCGTCCGCCGCACAACCGGAAAAGGGCGTCCGGCAGGATCAGCCGGAAGATCGCGATCCACTTGACGGCCTCCCACGGGTCCATGAACTCGCGGTCTCCGAACTTGGTGCCCGGTCGCGGGTTGAGCATGTTGATCGGCACGCTGGTGGGGTTGATTGCAGCCAGCTCGAAGGCCATCTCGACGCGCTGTGCGCGGGTCTCGCCGAGGTTGAGGATGCCCCCTACGCACGTCTCGAGGCCCGCCTCGCGGACGGCCTGGATGGTGCGTAGGCGGCCCTCGTAGCGGACTGTGGTCGTGACCTCGTCGTAGTAGCTGGAGGCCGTCTCGACGTTGTGATGCACGCGCTGGATACCGGCCTCGCGCAGCGCCGCGGCGCGCGTCGCCGATATGTGCCCCACCGAGGCGCAGCGCTTGAGGTTGGTGTGCTCGGCGACCAGGCGCACGCCTTGCAGGTACTTCTCGAAATCCCGCTTGGACAGGCCCTGTCCCTGCGTGACCATGCAGAAGCGGTGAGCGCCCGCGTCCTGGGCCGCGCGCGCGTGCTCGAGAACCTGCTCGGGCTCCATCATCGCGTGCATCGGCGTCTCGGCGTCGGCGAAGCGCGACTGCGCGCAGAACCCGCAGTCCTCGGCGCAGCCGCCCGACTTGGCGTTCACGAGCGAGCACATGTCGGTCGAGTCCGCGAACCGCTCGACGCGTGCCTCCCACGCACGCTGGATCAGCGCTTCGATCTCGTCGTGATCCTCGACCTCGCCAAGCGCGAGAGCCTCGTCGCGAGTGATCAGCGGCGGCATGCCGCAAACGGTAAGCGGCCCGGCGGACGGCTATTCGCCCGGCCCGGCAGACGGCTATTCGCCGCGCCAGCGCGGCGGCCGCCGCTCGCCGAACGCGCGCATCCCCTCGCGCAGATCCTGCGAGGCGAACGACTGGCGGCGCAGCTCGATCAGCTCCTCTTCGACGTCGGGCGCGAGCTCGCCCTCTGCGCGCAGCAGGGCGGCGATGATGCGCTTGTTGCCGGTCTGCGAGAGAGGGGCGTTGCCGGCGAGCTCGCCGGCGATGTCGAGCGCGACCGACTCGAGCTCACCGGCGTCCGCGACGCGGTTGACCAGTCCCCAGGCGAGCGCGGTCGCCGCGTCGACGTAGCGGCCGAGCAGGAACAGCTCACGTGTTCGCGTCGCGCCGATCGCGTCCAGAAAGCGTCGCAGCCCGGTGTGGGAGTAGACCAGTCCGAGTTTGGCCGGAGGCATCCCGAGCTTGATGCCCTCCTGCGCCACGCGCAGGTCGCAGGCGAGCGCAAGCTCCAGGCCGCCGCCGATGGTGTGACCCGGCAGGACCGCGAGCGTCGGGTATGGAAACGCCTCGAGCGCGTCGATCGCTTCGGTGAACGGGTGCGCGACGAGGCGCTCGGCGCGCTCCTCGAACTCTTCCTCGGGGATCTCGCCGATGTCATAGCCGGCCGAGAACATTCCATGCGCGCCGGTGACCAAGACGCAGCGCGCCTGCGATGCCGGCGAGGCGAGGTCGCCGAGCGTCGAGGTGATCGCGTCGAGGATCGGGTGGTCGAGCGCGTTCCGCTTCGCCGGGTAGGAGATCGTGAGACGGGCGACGCCGTCGGCCGGCTCGTCGAGGAGCAGCTTGCCGTCGGCCAGCTCGCGTGGGGGGGCGCCGGAGGACACGCGCGGACAGGCTAGTGCAGGGCAGGGCGCGAGGCCGCCCCGGCGGCGCTAGCCGAGCACGACCAGCGTGTCGCCCTCGCTGACGGCCTGGCCCTCCTCGCAGCGGATCTCGACGACGGTGCCGGCGTCCTCGGCCTCCACTGGCATCTCCATCTTCATGGACTCGAGGATCGCCACCGTGTCGCCCTCCTCGATGGCGTCGCCGACCGCGCACTCGATTTTCCATACCGTCCCGGTGATATGAGCCTCCACATTGGTCATCTGAATCTCCAAACGCCGATCGCCACGACTGGCTCGGGACAATAGAGCCAGCCCCCGATCGATCGATGCCCTCGCCCACCGTCCTCATTGTCGCGGCCTACAACGAGGCCGATCGCATACAGATGACGCTCTCCGCCCTCGCCGCGGCCTTTCCGGACGCTCGCGTCTGGGTCGCCGACGACGGCTCCAAAGACGCCACCGGCGCGATCGCGCGCGGGGCGGGCGCGCGAGTTGTGCGCAGCGAGCGGGTGATCGGCAAGGGAGCGGCGGTCACAGCGGCGGCGCGCGCGGCCCTTGATGAGACGAGGCGCGAGAACGGCGGCGCCGAGCCGGTGTTCGTGTTCTGCGACGGCGACCTCGGCGACTCGGCGCGTGAGCTCGGCGCGCTGTACCGCGCGGTCGCAGAGGGACGGGCCGAGCTGGCCGTCGCCGTGTTCAGGACGCGCGTGGGAGGCGGGCTCGGCCTGGCGGTCGGATTCGCGCGCTGGGCGATCCGAAGGCGCTGCGGGCTGGATGCGATCGCGCCGATCTCAGGCCAGCGGGCGATGGGCGCGCGAACGCTCGAGGGCCTGCTGCCGTTCGCCGACGGCTTCGGCATGGAGATGGGGATGACGATCGACGCTGTCCGCGCAGGCAACCGTGTGCTCGAGCTCGAGCTGGACCTCGACCACCGCGCGACCGGCCGCACGCCGGCCGGATTCCTGCATCGTGGCCGCCAGCTCGTGGACTTCATGCGCGTCTACTTCCGGCGATCGCGTACACGCCGGCCCACGGCCCACGGCCCGCGGCCCGCGTGAACGGCGGCCGTGAGCTCGCCCGGCGCGTCGGCTGCGGCGGTCGCGCGCGTAACTTTGCAGCGCGCCCGGCGTAGACCGCTGAGATGAGCGATCTAGCCCCGATGCGCGAGCAGGTCTATGCGGATCCACGTCCGAAGGAGCACTTCGACCGCTTCCACGAGCGCGCGCGCACGCGCGAGCCCGACTGGGCCTACGAGCTGGTCCGCCTGCTGACGTCGCTCTACGGCTACACGCTCCTGCGCGCACGTGCCATCTCCGTCGAGAACGTCCCGGGCAGAGGGGCGGTGATCCTGGCGCCCAACCACTTCTCCTTCATGGACCACTTCCTGATCGGCTGCTACATCCGGCGCAAGGTCCGCTTCATGGCGAAGTCGCAGCTCTTCAAAAGGCCGATGCAGTTCATCTACTCTCACGGCGGCGTGTTCCCGGTTCGCCGCGGCGCGCGCGACGAGGAGACGTTCATCACCGCCGAGACGATCCTCGCGAGGGGCGGCGCGGTGGCGATGTACTGCGAGGGCGGGCGCTCGCGGACCGGAAAAGTGGGCGAGCAGGCCAAGCGCGGGATCGGCCGGCTGGCGCTCGAGTCGGGTGCGCCGGTCGTCCCGATCGCGATCCACGGCTCCTCGCGCATCCGCAACTGGAAGCGGCTGCAGTTCCCGAAGATCACGATCCAATACGGCGAGCCCATCCGCTGGGAGCAGCTCAGCGACTCGACGCGCGAGCAGCAGCAGGCGGTGGCCGACGAGATCCTCACGGAGATCCGTGGCCTGTACGCGGGCCTCGAGGAACACGGCCGCCGCGGGATCCTCCGGCGGGTGCGCGAGCAGCGCCGTGCCCGCCGCCGCGCGCCGAAGGGCGCGGCCGTCGCCTGAGCGGCCGACCGGACGTCGCAACGACGTCGGCACGGTTTGTAAGGGTGCGCTGATCCAAGCCGTCCAGCTCGGAAGGGAGAAGATGCGAGGTCGAATCGACGTTGGCGCGGTGATCCGCCGGGTGTTCGACATCTACGTCGACCGGGCGCCCGTGCTGATGCCGGCCGCAGCCGTGGTGTTCGTGTTCACCGGGATCCTCTCGGCGTTGCTCGTCGCTGCGTCAGCGGGGCTGGCGCTCCTCGCCGTGCTCATCTATGTCGTCGCGACGACGATCTTCACGGGCGTGGTCGTCGAGCTCGTGGCCGATCTGCAGGACGGTCGCCGCGACGCCGGCGCCCGTCAGCTGCTGCGGCGTGCGATGCCGGTCATCGGCCAGCTGCTGCTGGTCGCGATCGTGGCTGCGCTGTGCGTCTTCGTCGGTCTGGCGTTCTTCGTCATCCCCGGGCTGTTCCTGTTCACGATCTGGTCTGTCGCCGCGCCGGTCGTCGTCCTCGAGCACCCGCCGGGCCTACGGGCCCTCCAGCGCAGCCGCGAGCTCGTGCGTGGAAACGGCTGGCAGGTGTTCGGCGTGCTCCTGGTCCTCGACATCGCCGTGCTCGTCGTGGCCGGAGCCCTGGAGCTGGCGGCTGAATCGGCCGGCACCGGCGCCGGCATCGTCGTCAGGGTGATCCTCGGCGTCCTGACCGCACCGCTGTCCGCGCTGGCGGCATCGGTGCTCTACTTCCAGCTGCGCGCAGCATCGGCACATCCCGCCGCCGGTGCCGGATCCACCGACAGCGGTCCCGCGGAGGCCGACGGCCCCGGCGCCGAGGTCTGACCCCGCCCGACGCGGCCGCGCTCTAGGGTCTCGTCGACTGGCATGTCCGAGATCGTGGCCTCCCAGCTGCTGCGCGCCGGCCTCCTGGATGGGGTCTCGCTGTTCCTCGTGGGCGCCGAGACGCCCGAGGGCATGGAGGGACCATTCGCCGCGGCCGTCACCGCGGCATGCGCCGAGCTCGGGGCGCGCGTGTCGAGTTACGCTGCGGGCGGCGAGGACCACCCGGATGGCGCCGGCGCGGACATCGATGAGGCGGTCCGGGGGACGCTGGCCGAGGGCGGGAGCGTGCAACTGCTCGTGATAGACGCCGCCGCCATCTTCGCCGCGGCCGTCGCCGATGGGCCGACGGAGGAGGATCGCGCCGGGGCGGCGCTGCGCAGCTGCCTCGACGTGACCTGGAACGTGACGCGCACGGTGGTCAACGACGCTTTCCTGGCGCGCGGGGAGGGCGGGCGGATCGTCTACCTCGCACCCCGTGACGATGCCGTCGTTGACGCCGGCGCCGCGCGGGCCTGCCTCTAGAACC
>JAOPZB010000124.1 GCA_025964355.1 Solirubrobacterales bacterium
AGCTCCTCCTTGCAGGGCACCATCTGGGCCGCGAACGCCTCGTTGATCTCGACTACGTCGACGTCCTCGATCGACATGCCGGTGTTCTTCAAAAGCTGCTGGATCGCCGGAATCGGCCCGAGTCCCATGATCTCGGGACGGATCGCTGCCACGGTTGAGGCGATGATCCGCACTTTCGGCTGCAGGCCGAGCTGGTTCGCCTTCTCGTCGCTCATCACCAGCAGCGCGGCGGCGCCGTCGTTGAGTGGGCAGGCGTTCCCGGCGGTGACCGTACCGTCCTCCTTGAACACCGGCTTGAGCGCCGCGAGCCGCTCCATCGTCGTTCCCGCACGCGGACCGTCGTCCTTGGTGACGATCTTCTCGGGCACCTCGACCTCGTTGCCCTCCCTGTCGGTGTCGGTGTGGGCGGGAGCGGTCACGGGCACGATCTCCTTGTCGAAGTGCCCGGACTCCTGCGCGCCGACGGCGCGCCCCTGAGAGATGACCGCCCACTCGTCCTGCGCCTCGCGGCTCACGTTGCAGCGCTCGGCCACGTTCTCGGCCGTCATGCCCATCGTGATGTAGGCGTTGTAGAGCGAGTGCTCAGATCCGTCGAGCTGCTTGTTGAACTCGAACGGAGCCCCCTGTCCTGCGCGCGAGACGGCCTCGACGCCGGCGGCGATGTAGGTGTCGCCCTCGCCGGCCTTGATCGCGTGGAAGGCCATCCTGGTCGTCTGCAGCGAGGAGGCGCAGAAACGGTTCACGGTCGTGCCCGGGACGTGATGGTCGATGCCCGCGAGCAGCGTCGCCATGCGGCCGACGTTGTAGCCCGCCTCCCCCTCGCCGTAGCCGCAGCCCATCATCACGTCGCCGATCGACTTCTGGTCCAGCTGCGGGTTGCGCTCGATCAGCGCCTTCAGGGGCACTGCAGCGAGGTCGTCGGCGCGGACTGATTTCAGCGACCCCTTGCCCGCCCGTCCGATGGGCGTGCGAATGGCGTCGACGATCACTGCTTCGGGCATCTGGGGCTCTCTCCTTGTCGGTTTAGGCGTCGCCGGCCGCGATGAGCCTGGCACGGCGAAGGCGCCAATCCTATGGGATCGGCTACAGATCCAGGCGGCTGACGCCGAGCTCGTCGAAGCCGACGTGGTGGGCGAGCTCGTGGCGGACGGTGCGCGTGACCTGATCGCGAAGCAGGTCGGGGTCGTGGCCGAAGTCGCGACGCAGCGTGTCGCGGAAGATCACGATCCGGTCGTGCGTGTTGTCGCGGCTGGCGCCGTCGCCCTGGTAGAGGCCATAGGCGCCTCGGCGCCGGCCACCGTCGGAGATGACCACGGCTACGTGCGACAGCGCGTTGTGCAACAGGTCGGGGAGATCGTCGAGCGCATCCCTGACCAGCTCCTCGAAGTCGCGGTCGTCGAGCGGGTCGAGCTCCATGAAGTCGGCTTCTTCCGGCGCGACGGCCAGCCCCTCACGGGCGAGCTCCTCGGAGTGACGGACGATCTCTTCGAACTCCACCTCCGACTCGGGATCGCGCCAGCCTGCCATTCGCACGGCGACGAACGCGACGGCGCCCATCAGCGCGGCGGCGACGACGACGCCAAGCGCGATGTCCTCGAGCGCTCGGACGACGCCGATCGAGCTGAAGCCCTGGCCGACCACGAGCACGACGAGCCCGATGGACAGCGCGACGAGCGCCGCCACGCCGACACGCCGAAGCCGAGAGGAGGGGCCTGGCGAGGACGACCCGAGCATCAGGGGCCCCTACGTGAGCGCTCGGGCGATGACGAGACGCTGGGTCTCGTTGGTGCCCTCGTAGATCTCGGGGGGCGTGCTGCTGAACCCTGCTTGAGGCATCCTGGGCGCAGTGTAGTTCGCTTCACCGCCGCGGCGCATCCCGCGAGCCTGACCGGCTCGCGAGCCGGTTGTCGCCGGCCGGGCCGGCATGGCGATCCGTTGCGCGCACATCAGCTCGTCCTCGCCAGTACCACGAGGTCCCAGGCATGCCCGACGGTCAACCATCGATCGGCGTATCCGAACGCGAGCACGGCGAACCGCGGCATCAGGTTTCGACGGCCGCCGCCGAGATGGTCGCGCTGCCAGCGCCAGACGACGGCGAGCCATCGCATGGGCAGGTGAAAGCAGTACCGATGCCAGACGACCTCGAGACCGCCATATGCGAGCAGCTCGCGCAGTGCCTCGAGTGAGTAGCCCTCCCGGACGTGCTCGGGGTCGTGCGGCGCGGGAGGTCTCGGGACGCTGATGAGCGCGAAGCCACCGGGCTTCAGGACGCGGCCGAGCTCGACGGCGGCCGCCCGGTCGTCGTCGACGTGCTCGATCACCTCGGTGCAGAGGACCCAGTCCAGCGATCCGTCGCCGACTGGCAGATCCGTGATCGAGCCCTGCGCGTCCCTGTTACGGGGGTCCGCGCGGCACTCGCTGATGTGCGGCTGCTGGACATCGACGTTGATGATCTCGGTGATCTCCGTGAACGACTCGAGAAAGCCGCTGTAGAGGCCCTCGCCGCACCCGGCGTTCAGACAGCGACCATACGGGTGGCTGTCGCCCACGGCGCTGCGAAAGAGCGGCTCTTGTATCACTCTGCGCGCCTCATCGGGCCACCCGGGCCACAGCAGCCGCGGCACGACCCTGCGGATTGCAGCTTTTCGCATTCTCGACCCGCTACTTGAGCGTGCGGGCGATGACGAGACGCTGGATCTCATTGGTGCCCTCGTAGATCTGCGTGATCTTGGCATCTCGCATCATCCGCTCGACCGGGTACTCCTTGACATAGCCGTAGCCGCCGAGCACCTGAACCGCCTCGACGGTCACCGCCATTGCGGTATCGGAGCAGAAGACCTTGGCCATGGATGAGTACTTGGCGCGCTGGGGGTGGCGCTGGTCAGCCATCGCGCAGGCCTTGTACAGGAGCTCGCGACCGGCGGCGGTCTGCGTTTCCATGTCCGCGAGCTTGAACTGGATGGCCTGGAACTCGTTGATCGCCTTGCCGAACTGCCGACGCTCGCGAGCGTACGCGACCGCGTAATCGGTCGCGCCCTGGGCGATCCCGATCGCCTGCGCTGCCGCGCCGAGCCGCGTGCGCTCGAGCGTGCCGAGTGCGACCGACAGGCCCTTGCCGACCTCGCCGATCACGTTGTCCTGCGGAACCCGCACTTCGTCGAAGATGGGCTGCCCGGTGGGCGAAGCGCGAATCCCGAGCTTGTGCTCGAGCTTGCCGACGCTGAAGCCTGGACGGTCGGCCTCGACGACGAACGCGGTCAGCCTGCGGCTCTGACGGTCGCTGACAGCGAAGCAGATGTAGAAGTCGGCGATCCCCAGGTTCGAGATCCAGTTCTTGGTGCCGTTGATCACCCATTCGTCGCCGTCCTGTACGGCGGTGGTCTTCATGCCGGACGGGTCCGAGCCGGCCTCGGGCTCGGACAGGGCGAAGCCCGGGGACCACTCGCCGGACGCGCACTTCGGCAGGAAGCGTTCCTTGAGCTCCTCCGAGCCATACAGCTGGATCGGCAGCGTGCCAAGCTCCTGGACCATCAGGATCAGCGCGCAGGCGGCGTCGACCTTGGCGATCTCCTCGACCGCCATGTTCAGCATCAGCGTGCCGGTGCCGGTCCCTCCGTACTCCGTCGGGAACGGCAGCCCGAGGATGTCCTGCTCGGCGAGCACGCGGCGCACGTCCCACGGATATTCGGCGCGCTCGTCGATCTCTGACGAGCGTGGGGCGATCTTCTCGCGTGCGATCTGGCCGATCGTCTCACAGAAGTCGAGATGCTCCTGAGGGATCGTGTAGACGTCGCTGACCACCTCCATGGCGATGGATCCTAGTGATGAAAAGTCGGTGGGGCGGCGCTGGACAGATGGGCCATCCGGGCGGCCCAGCCGTTTGAGGACCTCGGGGCTTGGGTATCAAACGAACATGCCACTTGGGACATCCATATTCCTGATAGCCGTTGGGGCCATCCTGCGCTATGCGGTGACGGCCAGCACGTCGGGCATCAACCTGAACACCGTCGGGCTCATCTTGATCATCGTCGGCATCGTGGGCTTGCTGTTGTCGCTTTTCTACATGACGTTGTGGAGCCCCCGCCGCCGCGAACGTACGGTCGAGCGCGAACCCTACGAAGAACCGCCTCGCCGGGCCTACTGATCGGTAGCCCCAGACCGTCGTCGTCTTCCGGGCGCCCTCGCGGCGGCGCTACGCTCATGCGATGAGCGCCAGGGAGACGGCAGCGGAGGTCGAGATAGAGCCGCAGCGGCTGGCCGAGTGGCTGGCGAGCGACGCGGACGTGCAGGCCATCGACGTGCGCGAGGGCTACGAGCGCGAGGCCGGGCACATCGCAGGGACGCTCCATATCGAGCTCGTCAGACTCTCCGAGCAGGCGGGGTCGCTCGACCGCGAGCGGCCCGTCGTCTTCTACTGCCGGGTCGGCGCGCGCTCGCAGATGGCCGCGCAGGCGTTGCGCGCGGCGGGCTTCGAGGCATACTCCATGGCCGGAGGTCTCGCGCGCTGGGCGCGCGAGGGCAGGCCGCTCTCGCCGGAGGGCGGTTACGTGGCGGATCACTGACGAGGAGACGACGGATGGAGGCTTCCAGCGAGTACCCGCGGGTCACCACCGCAGAGGGCTACGCGGTGGGTCATCTGGACGACCTCGGCGATGGCCCTGGATTTCGCAAGATTCGAAAGGGGCTCGGCGTCACGGCGTTCGGCGTGAACGCGATCGTGCTGCCGGCGGGCATCGAGACCGGCTTCCACTACCACGATCTCCAGGAGGAGCTCTACTTCGTGCACCGTGGCACGATCGAGATGGAGTTCGGTGACGGGGCCGTCCAGCGCCTCGGCGAGGGCGGCCTGGCGCGCGTGGACGCAGCGACCGTCCGCAAGATCCGCAACGTCGGCGACGGCGATGCGATCTACCTGTGCGCCGGCGGAAAGGACGGGTACATCGGCCGCGACGGACGGGTGCGCCCCGGTGAGGAGCAGCGCGTCCGCCAGATCCACGAGAGCGGTGAGTGAGAGCGACAGCGGGCCCCGGCGGCTGCGCATCAACCGCGACCTCGAGATACCGCTGGCGGAGGTGACGCTGCGGACGAGTCGATCGTCCGGTCCGGGAGGCCAGCACGCAAACGTGACCGCCTCGCGCGTCGAGGCGGTCTTCGACGCGGCCGCCTCTCCATCACTGAACGACGCGCAGCGTGCTCGCGTCCTTGCTCGGGAGGGGAGCCGGGTGGTGGCGGTCGCCCAGGACGAGCGCTCACAGGCGCGCAACCGCGAGCTCGCTCTCGAGCGCCTGTCCAGGCGACTGCGAGATGCCCTCTTCGTCGCACGCCCGCGGCGAGCTACCCGTCCGACGGCGGCCTCGCGCGAGCGGCGCCTGTCGGCCAAGCGCCGTCACAGCGTGCGCAAGCGCGAGCGCCGCCCTCCGAGCGACAGCTGATGGTCGCCGTGAAGGCGCCGGATGGCGTCTCAGGCTGCGCGCGCCCGCCCGGCTCGCGGGCGAAGCAGCAGGTTCTGAGGAAGGGGCTCGGGGCCGGCCGGATCGACGGGCCGGGCTGAGACGGCCGCCGTCGCCGAACGCCGGGCTTGTCTGCCGCTCGGCCGAGACAGCGCCGCCACCTCGTAGTCCAGATCGGCGAGCGCCTCGCGCAGGTTCTCGCCACGCCGCTCCAGCCAGCCGGAGGAGAACTCGCCGAAGATGACGGGGCGGTCTCGCTCGATCAGCTGCGCTGCTCCCCGGAGGAAGGCCGCCTCATAGCCCTCGACGTCGATCTTGATGAAGCTGACCGGCGCCCCGAGCTCGATGTCGTCGAGGCGGGCGAGGGTTATCGGTATGCGGGGGTGCTTCTCGGTGCTCTCCCTGCTCTTGAGGGCGATCGCGCCGTTTCCCACGCCATATTCGGATCCCACGAGGATGGAGGATTCTGCCGTGTCGCCGAGCCCCATCTCACACACGGTGACCGTCTCGGCGAGGTCGTTGAGTGCGACGTTGCGTCGTATCCATGCGGTGTTCGCCGGGTTCGGCTCGAACGCCCACAGCGACGCGCCCCTCGAGGCCGCGATCCTGCCCAGCTGCACCGTCCACAGACCGAGCGAGGCGCCGACATCGAGCGCCGCGGTATCGGGCCTGATGAAGTCCGCGAGGGCGACCACTGCATCGTGGTCATAGCGCCCAGTGAACGCGACGGCCCAGGTCATGCGGCTCTGTCGTGGAAGCTCCAGGCGCGTGCCGTCCTTGAGGCGAACGCGCCAGGTTCCCTGCAGCGACCCTCTCCGCTCCGATCGCCGCATCAGCCGCCAGGCGAGGCTCTGCTTGCCACGGAGCGGCGGCAGGGCCCGGGACAGCGCGGCGAGCGCCTCGGTCGGTTTCCTGCCCCCGGTCGCCATGCGTCCCGTCTCCCCCGGCAGTCCCATCAAGGGCAGATCCTAGCGCTCGGCCGGCGAGCACAAGCTCGAGCGCGGAGGGCTAATAGAGCAGCTCTTTGACGTAGCGCTGATGCAGGCGCCCCAGGGACGTCTTTTCGGGATGGAAGCCGATCGCGTTCCACAGCAGGCCCGATGCGGGCGCCCAGGCGATGATCAGGTAGGCCCCGAGCACCAGCACCGTGACGCGCAGCCGGCGCGAGCCCGACAGTGCCGCCAGCGGCAGGGCCCAGAGCACGTACCACGGCAGCACCCAGCTGAGGGTCACGAGCAGCGCGACGTTCGCCCAGCCGGACGCCGTGATGGCGTCCCGGCGCCGCCACGACAGCCAGCCGCAGGCGAGAATCGATGCGGCGAGCACGCCGGTCATCACCTCGCGGATCGTTTCGTTCTCGCCGCCCGTCCCGATCGCGAGTCCGATGAGGTTCGGCACGCTCTCGTTGGTGACGAGCCGGCTCTGCGTGTTGAGGTCGGGGATGTGCAGGCCGAACGCGAGCAGGCTGACCACGCCGACGAGGGCGCCGGCGGCCAGCATTCCGAGGACGGCGGCGGCGAGCGCCCGGCGGCTGCGTAGCAGCGAGGCGAGCACGACCGGAAGCAGCACGCCGGCGGAGGCCTTGATCGCGGTCGCGGTCACGAACGCGGCGCCGGCGCCGACCTCGGCGGCGTGTGCCAGGGCCACCCCCCGCCATGGCGCGGACGCCCGCTGCAGCCGGGCCTGGTCGCGCGCTCGTGCGCGCAGCAGCAGGTAGAAGCCGAGCATGATGAACAGGAGCATCACGAAGTCGTTGTGGTCCCCTCCGAGGCCCCACACGAGCACGATCGGGTTCAGCCCCACGAGCACGATCGCTGTGAGTGGGTCGCGACCGAGCAGCCGCGCACACTTCCAGACGAGGGCTAGCGTCGCGAGGCTCGCCAGCGCGAGGATGCCCTTCAAGGCCCAGAACGACGCCGCGACGCCGAGCGGCACCACCGCGAACGTCAGCAGGGTGAACAGCGGCCCGTACGGGCTCAGCAGCTGGTGCCAGTTGCTGAGCGCGAAGCTCGGGTCGTTATGCGGCTCGAGGATCGGGATGGTCGTGTAGGGGTTGAGCTGGTGGACGACCTCCATGCGCCCGTAGTTGACATAGTTGAAGACGTCGGTCAGGGCGAGCGGCGGCGACAGGAGGAAGATCCCGTGCACCGCCACGATCGCCGCGATCACCCACCTGGCCCCCAGCCGAGGGGCGTATGGGATCGCGATCAGGTATGCCGCGTACATCACGACGACCGCGCCCGTGAAGAGGTACTTCAGGGTGGTGCCGTTGCGGGTGAGGCCCGGCCACAGCCCTCCCAGCGGCCCCGCCATCCAGCCAGGCAGGAAGTTGGCGTGGGTCGTGGCCGACAGCAGGCTCGGCCGATCGGCCGCCATCAGGACCAGCAGCGCGCTGAGGACGAGGATCGTGACCACCGCGACCGCGGCGAGGCGCGTACGCACCTCGGCGCCGGTGAACGCGGCGGTCCAGCGTCCCGGCAGCCCACGGCGAGCGCCCGCGCCGCCGGGCGAGACGTTTCGCAGAGGAAGGGTGGTGGCGTCGCCCGACATGAGCGTCGCCACGATACCCCTCGACAACGCAGAGGGCCCGCCGAAGCGGGCCCTCGAAAGTCGACTTATGTCGCTTGGCTCAGATGGCCTGGACGTTTACGGCCTTTGGGCCCTTGTCGCCCTGCTCCGGGTCGTAGGAGACCTTGGCCCCCTCCTGGAGCGAGCGGTAGCCCTCGCCGTTGATGCCCGTGTGATGAACGAACAGGTCCTTGTCGCCGTCATCAGGTGTGATGAAGCCGAAGCCCTTGTCGTCGCTGAACCACTTTACGGTGCCAGTTGGCATGTGGGATTTCCTCCACGGTATGTGCGTGCTGCGACGCGGAGGATGCTGCTTAGAGCTTCGACCTGCGAGCGCTTGCACTACTTTCGCCGGTCTTATGTGCCGGCCAGACCCCATGACCGTAGCAGGTCCCCTAAGCCTCGTGTTGTCGAGATGTTGCAATGTCGCGGGGGCCGCGGAAGGGCGTGGCGGCGGCGATCGCGGCTAGGGTGGATCCATGGCCGCAGAGGCGGACTCCGATCCCCGGCCCGAGCCCGGGCAGCCGCTGCGGCTGAGACGCCTGCTGCCGGCCGGCGAGCCGGTCACGGTGCCCGAGACGGTCGAGCAGCTCGGGCTATGGGACCGCCGCGCTCAGGGGTCCGAGCGCCAGCGCGTCCTGCTGAACATGGTCAGCACCGTCGATGGGCGCGCGACGCTGGGCGGACGCTCGGCGCCGCTCAGCGGACGCGCCGACCGAGAGATGTTTCACGGCCTGCGCTCGGCCGTGGACGCGGTGCTGGTCGGCGCCGGCACGGTGCGCATGGAGCGCTATGGCCGGATCATCCACGAGGAGTCGGTGCGGCGTATGCGGCGAGATCGCGGCCTCGGCGAGGAACCGCTCGCCTGCATCGTCTCCGGTCGCCTCGCGCTGGAACCCGACATCCCCCTCCTCGCCGAGCCGAAGGCGAAAGTCGTGATCCTGACGTCGTCGCAGGCCACCCTGCCCGCGACCGCCGCCGAGGTCGAGTACGTGCGCGCGGAGCGCGACGGGCGACTGGACCTGCCTGGCGCGCTGACGCAGCTGCGCGAGCGCTTCGGCGTACAGGTGCTGCTTTGCGAGGGCGGCCCGCATCTGAGCCTGCAGCTGTTCGCCGCCGGCCTGGTGGACGAGCTCCTGCTGTCGCTGTCGCCGCGGCTCGCTGGCGGCGAGGCGGCGAGCGGCGAGGCGCTGCGCATCCTCGGGGGTCCCGAGCTCGACCCTCCCCTGTCGCTGGAGATCCTCGGAGCGCTCGAGTGCGAATCGGACCTGTTCCTGCGCTACGGCGTCTCCGAGGGCGTCTCGGCCGCCCGCCCATCCGAGGCCTCCCGCGGGGTCTCCACGGCGGTCCCGGGCGTTGACGCTTCCGGCTGAGGCCGCGTCTCGCGGGATACGACGCCCAGCAGTTCGCTGGCCAGCCGCCGTCCCTCGGCCGCCACGCGTGGAGTGGCGGCGATCCGCACGACCACCTCGTCTCCGTCGAGCTCCTCGAGCGTGATGCGCGGAGCGTCGCGCAGCGCCGTCTGGATAGACCTCTCCAGCGTCTCCTGCAGATCGCCGGGGGTCATCCCGGCGCGCAGACGGGCGCGCAGGTTCACCGCCTCGGGCTCGCGGAGCGGCATGACAGCCGTGTTCAGGACCACGCTGTTGGGGACGAGGATCGAGTCATCGCCCGTGGCGAACGTCGTGTAGAGCAGCCCGAGCGAGCTGACCGTACCCTCGATCTGCCCTGCGAGCGGGCCTCCCTGCAGGCGCACCCGCTCGCCGACGCGGAACGGGCGGGCGCTCAGCAGGACCGTCCCGGCGATCAGGTTTCCGAGCGTCTGCTGTGCCGCCAGACCGAAGATCACCGCGGTGAAGGCGCCGCCGAGCGCCAGCGTGCGCGCCTGGATGCCCGCCGTGCTCAACGCCACGAACAGCGCGACTGCGACGGTCGTTAGGCGGATGAGAAAGCCGACAGTTCCCGCGGTCGCGGGGTCCAGGCGGCGGAACAGCGGCGGGCCGAGGCTGCGCCCGATGTCCCGTGCGATGGCCCACCCGAGGGTCAGCAGCGCGACGACCGTCAGGACGCGCACGAGCGTTTCGAGCCCCGGTTCGAGTTCGTGCGCGGCGGAGCCGTGCCTTCCGGCGGCGCCCAGGATGCTCACGCGTCGGTCGTAGAAGGCAACCACGCCGATGAACGCCGGCACGAGCACCAGAGCCTCCAGGCGAGCCCGCTTGACGACGCGGGGGCTGATCTGGCGCAGCAGCCCCACCTCGCGCCAGGCGGCGCTGCGGGTCTCGAACATCCTCTGGGGGATTTTTGGCGGAGTCCTCGGCGGCGGCATCTGCTCTACATGATGGCGGGATGTCGCGGGCTTGTGGATCGCCCGTCGCAACGGTGCTCTACCCTACCGTGGCGATGAGTCCCAATCTGCGCAAACTGGTTCTGCCCGCGGTCATCCTCGGCGTCGCCCTGATCGTCGTCGCGGTCATCTACTTCGTCACCCCCGAGCATTCGCTGCCCTCCTTCTTCCCGGGCCACAGCTCGGCGAAGAGCGCCGAAGCGAACCACCATCACTCCAAGCACGGCATCGCCGCCCTGGTCGTCGCACTCGCCTGCTTCGCATTCGCCTGGTTTGCGACCGGCCCGCGCGCCGGCTCCGCCGACTCGCCCGCTTAGCAGCAGGCCTCGCGGCTCGAGCCCGCGGCTAGACCCAGCTGGAGGGGCTCGCGGCTCGCTGCGCCGGCCTCAGCCGCCGAGCGCGAACACGAGCGTGCAGACGACGCCCAGGCCGACGCAGTAGACGCCAAATGGCGTCAGCCTGTTCGTCTGGAAGTAGCGCAGCAGGAACTTGACGGCGAAGAACGTCGTCGCCGCGGCGCACAGGCCGGCGACGAGCGCCGGGCCGCGAACCCCGTTGCCGGCCGAGCCGAACAGTTCCGGGAGCTTCAGGACCGCCGCGGCGAAGATCACCGGCGTGGCGAGCAGGAACCCGAAGCGCGCGGCGTCCTCGTTGGACAGCCCGGCGATGAGGCCACCCCCCATCGTGAAGCCCGAGCGCGAGATTCCGGGTATCAGCGCAAACGCCTGAGAGGTCCCCACGCCGATCGCCTCGCGCCAGCTGAGCTTTGCGATACGCCCGTCGGAGTCGCCGAGGTAGTCCCCGGGGCGCGCCGGACGCCGCCGAAGCCGCTCGAACATCAACAGTGCGACGCCGTTGACGATCAAGAAGGCGGCCGCCGTCTGGGGCGAGGCGAACAGTTTGCGCAGCGGTTCCTGAAGCAGCAGGCCGATGACCCCGACGGGGATCGTCGCGGCGACGAGCAGCCATCCCAGTCGCGCGTAGGTGTCCTCGCTGCGGATCTCGCGCATCTGCAGGGAACGACCCAGGCCCTTGACGATCAACACCCAGTCCTTGATGAAGAGGGCCAGCAGGACGAGCGCCGTGGCGAGATGGGTGGCGATCAGAAAGGTCAGAAAGAACTTGTCGTTCTGGTGGATGTGCCAGCCCGCGAGGCGCGGCAGGACGACGCCGTGACCCAGGCTGGACACGGGAAAGGGCTCGGCGATGCCCTGGGTCAGGCCGAGGATCACGGCCTGGAAGTAGGAGATCGGGTGCACGGTCGCGACAGCTTATGGATTGCGACGGATCGCTGACGACGCTGGGCTCGTCGGCCCGGCGGTCCGACCTGGGTCCAACACACTGCATACGCTGCGCGTCTCATGCGCTCGGATGATCTTCAGGGCGAGCCTTCACTCGCGGAGATAGTGCGGGAATGGGGTCGCATCGGCTGCGTCGGCTTCGGCGGGCCGCCCGCGCACGTGGCGCTGTTTCGCGAGCTCTGCGTTGAGCGCAATGGCTGGTTGAGCGACGCGGCGTTCGAGCGCGCGATCGCCGCCACCAACCTCCTTCCCGGCCCCGCCTCGACACAGCTTGCGATCTACTGCGCATGGCGCCTGCGCGGAGGCTGGGGCGCGCTGCTTGGGGGTCTCTGCTTCATCGTTCCCGGGCTCGTCCTGATCCTCGCCCTGTCGGCGCTGTTCTTGGCGGGATCGCCTCCCGCTTGGCTGCTGGGCGCAGGCCGGGGAGCCGGGGCAGCCGTCGCAGCCGTCGCCGTGCGGGCCGGCGTCGGCTTGGCCGTCCCCATCTGGCTCCGCGCCGGAAGGTCCCGCGGTCGCGTGCTCGCCTACGGCCTGGCCGGCGCCGCGGCGGCGGCGCTGGCCGGACCCTGGCTCGTGCTCGTGCTGCTGGCCTGCGGTGCAGTCGAGCTCGCCGACCGGCGGCTCGCCGGGGGACTTGCCGGCCCGCATCTGCTGTCGGCTCCGGCGCTGTGGCGGCTGGCGCGCCCGGCCATCGACTGGAGCAGCCACCTCCGGCTGCCGTTGCTGGCCGCGGGAGCGGACCCGGGCGGCACGGCGGCTCTCGTGTGGAGCTCGGCGAAGGTGGGGGCTCTGGCCTTCGGCGGCGGCTTCGTGATCGTGCCGTTGCTGCAGGGCGACGCGGTCGGCGCCTACCACTGGATGACCCACGCGCAGTTCCTGAACGCCGTCGCGCTCGGACAGGTGACTCCCGGGCCCGTCACGCACACTGTCGCCGCCGTCGGCTACAGCGCCGCCGGGGTCGCGGGCGGCCTGCTGGCGGCGCTCGTCGCGTTCGCGCCATCCTTCTCGTTCGTGCTGCTCGGCGCTCGGCGATTCGAGCGCATGCTGGTCAACGAGCGCGTACTCGCGTTCCTCGCCGGCGCGGCGCCGTGCGCGGCCGGGGCGATCATCGGCGCGGCGATCCCGCTGACCACTGCGCTGAGCGAGACCTGGGAGTTCGTTGTGCTGGGCGCGGCGGCTGTGTCCCTACTGGTACTGCGCCGAGGCGTGGTCGGCACCCTGCTGCTCGCCGGCCTGGCGGGTGCGGTGGCTGGAGGGCTGGGGGCGCCGATCCCACGGTGAGCTTCACAGGCTGTTTACGAGTTCGTTGCTGCATCGTGCGCGTCGACCTGCACCCTGCCGACCTCGAGCACCCGCGTCACATCATGGCCCTCGAGTGGGTGCTTGGACGCAATGGCTGCACCCGCACCGCTGTCACCTACGAGCAGCTGGCAGGCCTCTGACACGGGTGGGCGCGCCGGCAGTCCGTCTCAGCTGTAAAGAGTTAAACGGTCACGCCTCATCGAGCAGCAGCCCCCCGCTCGTCCCCGCGGCGAGCAGCGAAGCGGAGCGATAGTACGGATTCTCCTCCTGCAGGACGGCTTTGGTGTCGAACGCGACCAGACGGCCGTCGAGGATCACCATGACGCGGGTGCACATATCGAGGGTCGACATGCGGTGGGCGATCGTGAACAACGTCAGCTCGCTCTTGAGCGCTGTGAGCGACTCCTGAATGAGCGACTCCGAGTGCGGGTCAAGCGCACTGGTGGGCTCGTCGAGCACGAGCACCTGGGGCCGCGCGGCGAGCGCGCGAGCGAGACAGAGGCGCTGTTGCTGCCCACCGGACACGGCGTCGGCGCGAGGGCCGACCTGTGTGTCGTAGCCGTTCGGCCAGGTCATGATGTCGTCGTGGATGCGGGCGAGCCGGGCCGCCCGTTCGACCGCCTCGTCGTCCATGTCTCTGAAGAAGCGGATGTTCGCAGCGACGGATGCGTGCAGCAGGCGCGGTTCTTGGGGCACGTAGGCCACCAGCCTGTGCCAGTCCTCGCGTGCGAACTGCTGCACGTCGTTCCCGTTGACGAGGTATCGACCCGCGCTCGGTGTTCGCAGTTGCAGGAGGATCGCGACCAGGGTCGACTTACCCGCGCCGGACGGACCGACGATGCCGATCGCCTCCCCGGCGTCGACGGCGAAGGTTATTTCCGACAGCACGGGACGGCCGGGGTTGTAGGAGAACGAGACGCTCTCGAACGCGACGGTGTCAACACGCGTCAGCGCTCGTTCACCGTAGTCCACAGAGCTTGCCGCATACTTCAGGTCGGCTCCGACCACGCGCTCGATGAACGGCATCGACTGTTGGAGACCCTGATAGGAGGCCTGCACGAGCTGACCATTCTGCGAAGCGCGCAGGAGCAGGAGGACCACCGCTCCGAGCGATCCCACATGACCTCCGCCGGTCGCCTCCAACACTCCGAGAGCCACGACCACCACGAGGTAGATCAAGCTCTGATAGAGGTTCGGGACCAGTCGCGCAACGAGTTGAGTTGAGAAGAGCCGATCGCGGCAGACTCCAATCAGGCCCTGGACCCGGTCGTACTGGGCCTCCATGACGCCGAATACCTGCGTCTCCTCCGCGAGGCGGTTGGCCTCGGCGACGCCCACGGCATACTCCACCTGCGCCTGTGAGAGCAGGCGGCTGCGCCGAACTCCGAGCGACCGCAGCGGTCTCAGGATGAAGAACATCCCGACGGCGATCACGAACACCGCCAGTGCAGCCAGCGGGCTCAGCGCGATCGCTGAGGCCATCAGGATCACGAACGTGCATGACGCGATCACAAGCGAGGTGGCCTGCTGTGCCCCGTTGGACGCCTGGCCTGCTTGACTGGTCATTATCTCTTGCAGCCTGCCCTCGCGATCGCGTGACTGCGAGTCCCAGGAGGCGTCGGTGAACGACCGAAACAGTCGGCTGCGCAGCCCTGCTTGCACGTCAGCGGCGATCCGCGACGGCAGAACGGACAGGGGCCATTGCAGCAGGAGTCGCACGACCGTCAGTCCCAGCCCGATCCAGATGAGCGTGCGTACCTCGGCGTTCACCACCAGCGGCCCGATCTGGGCGTGCACGTGCTTGGCGCCGTTGACCAGAGAGGCTGCAACCTGCGCGATGATCGCGAGCGTGGCCGCTTCGGCGAAGCCGCAGGCTATCGAGGTGACTGCGACCGCCGCGATCGCCCCGCGGCTCTCGCCGACGAGCAGGTTCACGTGGGAGAACATCGTCGACGTCGGCCGTCGATGGCCCGGACCTGCCGCCCGCAGGCGTGTCATGGCGACGCCGTCCCGATCAAGGGCTCGCGCCACCGGAATAGCCCGGAGTACCGATGCTTACGGGAGCCTGTCATGGCATCGCAGTCTACCGGCCAACTGTCGCGCAAACCAGCGGCAGCGCGACCCTGCGCCGCGCGGCACGGCGCCTAGGGTCAGCCCTTCGGCGCGACTGTGAACATCGAAGGTTCGAAGGACGTCACCCCGGCACGGGCGGCATATGCCAGGTGCTTAACCTTGAACAGGTCCTCGACCCGTAACCGAGAGAAGTGGTTGAACGGCTGTTGACGGTGAAGGGAGGGCCCACTCTCTCGAGGGAGGGTTGTGCGCCGCCTCCGATGACCGGGCTCACGCCCGACGTCCGCGGGAGGCTCAGCCCTCCACGGGCTCTGATGCGAGGAGCCGTGCGGCCGGCTGCCCGACGCGCACGCACGCGCGCGCGTGCGAGTAGATCGGGACCGGCTGGTAGGCCTGCCTCTCCTCGCCGGACGGCGACGCCGCTTCTTGCTCGAGGTCGCCGCGCCGCGCGGCGACGCAAAGCGCAGCGACGAGAGCGAGGACAAACGACCACATGGCGAGCATCAGAAGCAGGATCATGGGACGGCTTTCTGTCGTATTCCTCAGTGAGTCTATCAAGATGCTCAGAATCACTCGGCCGGCATTCGTGCGGGGACCTGCCGGAAGCCGCTCGGGGGGCTCGCCACGTCGGATCGCGAGTCTAGGGCTGCGATAAGATCGCTCGACGATGGAGGCCAGACCGGGCCTGAGTGGGCGTGTCCCTGGTGCCATGGAGCGGGCCGAGCGCAACGATCGGACGCCTCGCGGGTTACATGCAGCAGGCCATGAGCGCCCCGAGCCCGCGTGCGCGGCTGGAGCCGGTTCACAGGGCCTCTCCGCCGACGACGGTGCTGCCACTGACAACGCGAGAACAGGGAAGGACTCGAGCATGAGGAGTGCCAAGATCACCAGGCTGATGGCCCTGATCGCCTCGACGATCACAGCCGCCGCGGTGACCGCGCCGAGCGTCTCGCCTGCCGCGCTGGGCGCGACCGTCACGTCGGGTGCGCCTCGGGCCACCACCGGCGCGGCCCTGCACGTGCTCGCGACCTCGGCCCAACTGACCGCCGCGATCAACCCGAAGGGCACGTCGACGAGCTACTACTTCCAGTGGGGGCCGACAGCCGTGTATGGCTCGCAGACCCCTACCGTCAGCGTGGGCAACGGCGTCACGAATGTGAAAGTGGGTCAGGCCATCGTCGGACTTCACCCGGGTGCGGCCTACCATTTCCGCGTCGTCGCGACGAACATCCGGGGCGAAACGTCGTTCGGCCGAGACCGCAGCTTCCTGGCCGTCACGGTGACCCCGCTGGAGTTCAAGGTCACGAGAAGGATCCAGGCGCTAGCCGGGACGCCGTTCATCCTGAGCGGCAGCCTCACGGGGCTGGCGAGCGCGAGTCATCGGGTCGCTCTGCAAGCCAGCCCCTATCCGTACCTCGAACCGTTCACGAACATCGGGATCCCGGGTATCACCAATGCGCTGGGGAACTTCTCCTTCAGGGTCTCGAACCTCTCCTCGAACACGCAGTTCCGAGTCATCACGCTCGACCCGCGGCCGATCTACAGCCCGGTGATGACGGTTTACGCGGGCGTGCGCGTCGCGCTGCGCGCGCGTACGAGCCACCAGTCAGGGTTGGTGCGCGTGTACGGCACCGTCACCCCGGCCATCGTCGGAGCCCAGGTCTTCCTACAGCTGCACAAGGCGGTCAGGCCGGGGAAGAACGAAGTGACGGCCAAGTTCGTCACCCAGTTCTCAACCGTCACGAAGAAGGCGACGCGAACCTACTCGCGTTTCAGCGTCGTCGTGAGCGTCCGCCAGGGCGGCCGTTACCGTGCATACGTCAAGGCCCCCAAGGGCCCGCTCGCCTCGGGGTACAGCTCCACGCTCGTGCTTCACGCGAGCCCGGCGAAAGCGAAACGCAAAGCCTAGCCTTCGGCCGGCCGACGTCAGCCGGCGATCAGGCCCCGCGCCGCGAGCAGCTCGAGCACGCGTTCGACCTCTCGCTCGACGGTTTCATCGCAGGTGCCGAGTACCAGGTCGGGCGTCGAGGGCGCTTCATAGGGTGACCCTATACCGGTGAGCCCCGCAAGCTCGCCGGACCGTGCTCGGGCGTAGAGACCCTTCGGGTCGCGCTCCTCACACAGCGCCAGCGGAGCGTCGACGAAGATCTCGATGAACTCCAGGTCATCGGCTGAGTGCAGCGCGGCGGCGGCCTGACGATCGGCCGCGAACGGGCTGACGAGGCTGACGAGCGCAACGGTTCCCGACTCCGCGAGCAGCCTTGCGACATGCGCCGTGCGCCGCACGTTCTCGCTGCGCGCCTGATCGTCGAATCCGAGGTCGCCGTTGAGCCCGTGACGCAGATTGTCCCCGTCGAGCAGGAACGCCGGCTGGCGCGCCTCGATGAGACGCTCCTCGACGGCGGCGGCGATGGTGGACTTGCCGGCGCCCGGGAGCCCCGTGAACCAGAGCGTCGCCCCACCATGTCCCAGCGAGGTCCAGCGTCGAGCACGGGTCATCCTCGAGCCCTGCCACCTCACATTCGGACTGCGCTCGTGCTTGGGCTCGCCCCCCGGTTCCTCGACCTCGGTGTCGAGAATGACTCCCGCGGCGACGGTTTCGTTGGTCGCCTCGTCGAGGATGATGAGGCTTCCCGTCAGCCGGTTGCGCCGGTATGAGTCGAATACGAGCGGCGAGCTGAGTTCGAGGTGCACGCGGCCGAGGTCGTTCAGCTCGAGCGTCCTCGCCGTCTCGTCGCGATGCAGGGTCTCGACGTCGATCCGGTAGCGGACGTCGGCGGCGCCGAGCATCACCGTGCGAGTCGTCTGCTTGACGAGATAGCGCCGCCCCGGGCTCAGGGCCTGCTCAGACATCCAGCAGACGAGGCACTCCAGCTTGTTCGCCACCGTCGGCTGGTTGTGCGGGCGCACGATCGTGCTTCCACGGCTCACGTCGATGTCGTCGGCCAGCCGCAGTGCGACCGACATCGGCGGGAAGGCCTCCTGCACCGGTCCGTCGAGCGTGTCGATCGCCGCGATCGTCGTGTGCTGGCCGCTGGGCAGGACGAGAACCTCATCTCCGGGCCTCAGCACGCCGCCCGCCACCTGCCCGGCGTAGGCGCGATAGTCGGCGACGCTCGTCGACGGCGGCCGGATCACCCATTGGACGGGGAAGCGGACGTCGATCAGGTTGCGATCGGATGCGATGTGAACGTGCTCGAGGTGGTAGAGCAGTGGTGGCCCCTGATACCAGGGCATCGCATCCGAGCGATCGACGACGTTGTCTCCCAGCAGCGCCGAGATGGGGATGAAAGTCACGTCCGGGAGCTCCAATCGCGCCGCGAAGCGGTCGAAGTCCTCGACGATCGCAGCGAAGACCGCCTCATCGAAGTCCACCAGGTCCATCTTGTTGACGCAGACCACCACGTGCGGAATCCCGAGCAGAGCACTGATGAACGCATGGCGCTTGGACTGGGCGACCATTCCCTTGCGTGCATCGACCAGCACGATCGCGAGGTCGGCGGTCGACGCGCCGGTGACCATGTTGCGCGTGTATTGCTCGTGGCCGGGCGTGTCGGCGATGATGAACCGCCGCTGCGCCGTCGCGAAATAGCGGTAGGCGACGTCGATCGTGATCCCCTGCTCACGCTCGGCGCGCAGCCCGTCGGTCAGCAGCGACAGGTCCAGGAAATCCTGCCCGCGGCGCTGGCTCGCCTCCTCGACATGGGCGAGCTGATCGCTGAAGACCTGCTTGGAGTCGTAGAGCAGCCGCCCGATCAGGGTGCTCTTGCCATCGTCGACAGACCCGGCCGTCGCGAACCTCAGCAAGTCGGCCGGCCGGTCGGTGAGCCGCTTGAACATCTCCCGCGCGCCCTCGGAAGCGAGGCCCGCATCCTTCCCGTCATCCGCCGCCGAGTCGCCGTTGCCATTGGCGACCACGCCCGACGTGGAGCCGCGCGTGCTCATCAGAAGTATCCCTGTCGCTTGCGGTCCTCCATCGCGGCCTCCGTGACGCGATCGTCGGCGCGCGTCTGTCCGCGCTCGGTCAGCTCGGTCGCCGCGATCTCCGCCACCACTTCCTCGAGCGTCGCCGCGCGTGACTCCACGGCCCCCGTGCAGCTCATGTCCCCGACCGTGCGGTAGCGGACGCTCGCCGAGAAGGCCCGCTCACCGTCGATCAGCTCGACGAACGGGCTCACGGCGTAGAGCATCCCGTCACGCGTGAACACCTCGCGATCGTGAGCGAAATAGATAGACGGCACCTCCAGCCCCTCCTCGGCTATGTACTGCCACACGTCCAGCTCGGTCCAATTGGAGATTGGAAAGACCCGCGCGTGCTCGCCCCTGCGAATGCGCCCATTGTAGAGGCTCCACACCTCGGGGCGCTGGCGTTGGGGCTCCCACTGCCCGAACTCGTCGCGAAACGAGAGGATGCGCTCCTTGGCCCGCGCGCGCTCCTCGTCCCGGCGCGCGCCGCCGAAGGCCGCATCGAAGCCATGCTCGGCGATGGCATCGAGCAGCGTCACGGTCTGGAGCCCGTTGCGAGAGGCCCGCGGGCCGATCTCATCCACGGCCCGCCCACTGCTGATCGAGTCCTCGACCGACGCGATGATCAGCCGCTCGCCGAGCTCGGCCAGGCGCCGGTCGCGGAACTCGATCGCCTCGGGGAAGTTGTGTCCGGTGTCGATGTGCATCACCGCGAACGGGAATGGCGCGGGGCGAAAGGCCTTCTCGGCGAGTCTGAGCAGCACGATTGAATCCTTGCCGCCGCTGAACAGCAGCACCGGTCGCTCGAACTCTGCGGCGACCTCGCGCATGACGTGGACCGCCTCGGACTCGAGCGTGCGCAGATGGGATAGGTGGTAGGTGGCGGGCATCCCTGCTGACCGACTCGAGCTTGCCTACATCCGGTGAGGCAGGTGTGAACTTTAGGGTGCGTCTAACCAATGTCAAGCCAGCGCACGGCTGTACACGGCCAGCATCGCGGCGACGTGGGCGTCGAGGCTGAACTGCGTCTGCGCCTTCAGGCGACCCGCGCGCCCCATCTCGGCGGCCTCCTCGGGCTTGTCTGCTATCCGCCGGATCGCCTCCGCCCAGGCCGCCGGCTCTCGCGGCGCCACGAGAAAGCCCTCGCGTCCCTGCTCGACGATCTCCACAGGGCCGCCCACGTTCGTCGAGACGATCGGCACGCCCAGGGCCATCGCCTCGATCAGGGCCCGTCCGAACGGCTCCTCCCAGGACGGAAGCAACAGGATGTCAAGAGCCCGTATGAGCTCCGGCACGTCATCGCGCTCACCGAGCCATGACACGCGGTCTCGGAGACCGGCAGCCGCGATCATCGCGCGCAGGCGCGCCACATACGCTTCGTTGTCGAAGCGCGTCGCGCGCGCGACGAACTTGGCCGAGCCGATCAGCAGCAGATGGGCGTCGACGCCCGCCGAGCACAGCAGCTCGAGGGCCTCGACGGCGGTGTCCTGGCCCTTCCACGGGCTCAGCTGCGCGACGACGCCGAGCAGCACGCCCCGCCTGCCCGCGTCGCCGAGGGCCGATCGCACACGGGCGCGATCGATGCGCTCAGGATCCCAGCGCGCGAGATCGACGCCGTTGTGGACGACCTCGATACTGGCGTTCGGGGCGAGCGCCCGCACCGACGAAGCCGTGTAGTCGGAGTTCGCGACGACGGTCGTGGCCGTCGCTGCGATCAGCCGCATCGTCGCCGTGCTGACCAGGCTCGGTGGCAGGCAGTCGCGGACGTGAACCACCTTCGCCGCCGAGACGCGCGCGAGCCCGGTGACGATTCCGGCTCGGATCGAGTTGGCGTGGACGAGGTCGGCGCGATGACGGCGCGCAGCGCGCGAGACCTGGAGCGCCGCAGCAGCCAGCTCGCCGACCGCCTGCGGCGTGTGCAACGGGTGCAGCCTGAGGCTGCCTGCCGTCCCCGTGATCGTCGCAGTCGGAACCCCCATCGCTTCGACGGCCTCGTGCAGCCCCCCGCGTGGGCAGGCGACCAGCGTGTGGACCTCGTCCGGCAGCGCGCCGAGCAGGCTGAGCAGCGAGCGCTCGCCGCCGCTGACGACGCCGGTGTGGTTGACGTAGAGGACCCGCATGGCGCCGCTAACTCGAGCCGACCGTCATGCGCTTGCGCGTCTCGAGCTCTGGGGGAATCCCGGCTTCGCCGGGGCCTCGAGCTGCTCGAGCAGCACGGCCCGCACCTGCTCGACGATGGCCGGCCAGCGCAAGCGCCGCGCCTGTTCTGCTCCGCCGGCGCCGAGACGTGACGCGAGTGACCTGTCGAGCAGCAGCCGCGTGATCGCGCCCGCGACCGCGTGCGGATCGGTCGGATCGACGAGCAGGCCGGTCTCGCCGTCGCTGACGGCGTCGAGGGCGCCGGCGACGTTGCCGGCCACGACCGGCTTGCCGTACGAGCCGGCCTCGAGGTAAACGATGCCGAAGCCCTCTCCGGCCTGCCCGTCCTCCGGCAGACGGCTCGGCATCGCCAGCAGATCGGCGCGGCGCAGCCACGAGTCGCGCTCCTCGTCCGAAACCGAGCCGAGAAAGCGAATGCAATCCGCGACTCCGCGCGCGCGAGCCAGCTGTTCGATGTCCTTTCTCAAGGGCCCGTCTCCTATCACCACCCATTGCACGTCCGGAACCTGCTCGCGGATCGATGCGAGCGCCTGCACGAGCACGTCATGGCCCTTGTAACGATCGGCCAGGCGGGCGATCGTTACGAACGTCGGGCGCCCCGGCGCCAACGGGCTCGGATCGTCCGGCATGTCGACGCCCGGTGGTATGAGCCGCAGCGCCCCCGGCGAGATGCCCGTGCCGTCCAGCAGACCAGCCGTGTAGGAGCTGACCGCTACGACCGCGTCCGCGTTGCGAGCGGCAAACGCCGCGAGTCTGGGTTTATCGGCGATCTCCTTGGCGTGGAAGTACTGGACGGACGGCGCACGGAGCAGCCGGCGGATCATGGCCGTCGCCGGGCTCGCGACGATGTGGACGCTGAGCGTCACCTCGGGGCGAAACCTCGCCGCCTCGAGCAACGCGAGCACACCCAGGGGCACGTTCCGGGCTGCCCCGAGCCGCGGGTTTGCCGCCGCCCGCCGGGTTGCGATGCCGCTGCCCGCGTCGAACATCTCCGCCCCCTGGTCGGCGAGCGTCACCACACGTGTGTCAGGCCCTGCGAGGCCGGCGGCAAGGCGGTGGGCGAGCACCTGGATGCCGCCCCGCGACGGCGGAAAGTCCGGGGTGATGATCAGCAGTCGAGGCATCCGGGCGGGAGTGCTATCGGCGCCAGACATGCGGTCAAACATAGATGAGCCGGCATCGCTCGGCGAATGCAGACGAACGTCCATCCGGCTCGCACGGCGTCAAGCGGGAGTGCTCCAGCGCCGATCGAGGCGTGCAAGCAGCGCCCCGCGGTCTCC
>JAOPZB010000218.1 GCA_025964355.1 Solirubrobacterales bacterium
CAATATCTCTCCGCCGGCAGCGCAGGCAGCGCACGTACCATCGAATGCAGCCCGGGCTGAGGTCCGGATCAGGAGGTTTTCGCAACATGGAGCCAACTTCCATCCCCGCGCAGCGCGGCACCCTCGAGGACCCAGAGGTCCTGCAGAACGTGCCCGGGCACGTGATCCCGATCCTGCAGCGGGAGTACGACGACTTCAAGACAGAGGCGACGAAATTCCTCGCGGGCGACATGCCTGAAGACGAGTTCATCAAGTTCCGCCTGAAGCAGGGCGTCTACGGACAGCGCCAGCCGGACGTGCAGATGATCCGCGTGAAGCTGCCGTTCGGCGGGATCACACCGGAGCAGATGGAGAAGTTCGCCGATGTCATCGAGAAGTACGTGCCGTTGAACAAGGGGCACATCACGACGCGCCAGAACATCCAGATGCACCATGTGCCGCTGCCGGAGGCGGAGAAGGCGATTCGCGAGCTCGGCGAGGCCGGGCTGTCGAGCCGAGAGGGATGCGGCAACACGGTCAGGAACGTCACTGGCGACCCGTGGGCCGGCGTGGCCAAGGACGAGCTGTTCGACCTGACGCCATATGCGGGCGCCTACGTGCGCTACTTCGTGCGCCACCCGACCACGCAGGCGATGCCGCGCAAGATCAAGACGGCGTTCGACGCCAGCGCGGAGGGCCGCGCGATCAGCGAAATTCACGACATCGCCTTCCGCGCACGCGTCAAGGAGATCGACGGCCGTGGCGAGGTGCGCGGGGCGCAGCTGCTCGTCGGCGGCGGGACCTCGATCATGCCTCGCATCGCGCAGGTGCTCTACGAGTTCGTGGAGCTGGACAACGGCGAGTACCTGAAGGTCACCGAGGCTGTCTTCCGCATCTTCGACCGCCAGGAGTGGCTGCGCTCCAACCGCGCGCGGGCGCGGATCAAGGTGTTCGTGGACAAGTACGGCATCGACGAGCTTCGCCGCCAGGTGGAGGAGGAGCTCCAGGGCGACTGGGTCTCCGAACGCGACTTCTCGGTCGAGCATCGCCTGTTCGTCGACGACGAGCGCGAGGGCGCACCGGCCGCACCACAGTCATACGGCAGCCCCAACGGCGATGCCTCCGAGTTCGATCGATTCCGGGCGGCGAACGTTCGCGAGCAGAGGCAGGAGGGCTTCGTCACGGTCGAGGCCAAGGTCCGCCGCGGCGATCTCACGCCGGAGCAGCTGCGCGGGCTGGCGACGGTCATGCGCCAGTACGCCGGCGGCTACGCGCGAACGACCGTCCAGCAGAACTTCGTGCTGCGGTGGGTGCGCGAGGAGTGCGTCTATGACCTGTGGCGCGCGTTGTCGGAGCTTGGACTGGGCGACTCGGGATCGCGCGAGATCAGCGACGTCGTGTCGTGCCCGGGCACGGACTCGTGCAAGCTCGGCATCACGAGCTCGATGGGCCTCAACGAGGCGGTCCAGGAGCGCATCGAGGCGATGGGCATCAGCGACCCGCTGACGCGGAGGCTGAACATCAAGATCAGCGGCTGCCCGAACGGTTGCGGCCAGCACCACGTGAGCAGCATCGGCTTCACGGGCGCGTCGATCAAAGTCGG
Organism: Solirubrobacterales bacterium; assembly: GCA_025964355.1. Taxonomy (GTDB): domain Bacteria; phylum Actinomycetota; class Thermoleophilia; order Solirubrobacterales; family Solirubrobacteraceae; genus Palsa-744. The sequence continues at coordinate 1,583 of JAOPZB010000218.1, forward strand.
CGAGCACACGATCCCCGCCTACATACCGCACGTCGGCGGCGTGTTCGAAGGCGACGACGTCAAGTTCGGCACGCGTCTGAAGCTTCGCCTGCCGGCCAAGCGCATCCCCGATGCGATCGAGCGCTGGATCGGCCATTACGAGAGCAACCGCGAAGACGGCGAGGAGTGGAACGGCTTCGTCGAGCGCGTCGGCGCCGGCGAGCTCGAGCAGCTGGTCAAGGACCTGTCGCTTCCGGTCGACTTCGGACTGGAGACGATGAACGAGTTCATCGACTGGAACCGAAATGTGCCCTTCCAGGTCATACGCGGTGAGGGCGAGTGCGCCGTATAGATCTCTATGAGGAAACGAGACCACGACACGACATGCATACAGCCAACGGCCACATAGTGGATAGGACCTCCGAGCTCGACCCGGCGCTGAGCCTGACGCACACGCTGCGCGAGGCGGCGCGTCACGGCGAGCGGGCCGTGTTGCTGTGCTCCTTCCAGAAGGAGGAGTCGGTGCTGCTCGACGAGCTGCTGCGACTCGATCAGGGAACGGGCGGCGCGGTGAGGATCGTGACGATCGACACGGGTGTGCTGTTCGAGGAGACGCTGCAGACCTGGCGGGCCTTCGAGGAGCGCTTCGGGGTGAAGATCGAGGTACAGGACGCGAGCAATCCGGAGCAGCCGTGGAGCGGGCCCGAGCACTGCTGCTCGGTCGCTAAGGTCGCGGCGCTCGAGAGCTCCCTCGCGGGAGCCGAAGGCTGGATCACCGGCATCCGCCGCGAGCAGGGTCCGACGCGCGCCGGCACAGAACTGATCGAACGCGATGAGCAGCGCCGCCTGTGGAAGTACAACCCGCTCGCGCACTGGAGCGACAAGGACCTGTGGCGGCGGATCCACGAGCGCGATCTCCCCTATCACCCGCTGCACGACCAGGGCTACGAGTCGATCGGCTGCGCGCCCTGCACCCAGCCGGGAAGCGGCCGCGAGGGCCGCTGGGCGGGCACCGACAAGACCGAGTGCGGCATTCACGTAGAGCTGTCCGAATGAGCGTCGCGGCCCGCCCCCAGCTGAGCCACCTGCGGGCGCTTGAGTCCGAGGGGATCCATGTGATGCGCGAGGTCGCCGCCGAATTCGAGCGCCCGGTGCTGCTGTTCAGCGGCGGCAAGGATTCGATCGTGCTGCTGAGGCTCGCCGAGAAGGCATTCCGCCCGGCTCCGTTCCCGTTCCCGCTGATGCACGTCGACACTGGACACAACTTCCCGGAGGTGATCGAGTACCGCGACCGGCGCGTGGCGGAACTCGGCGAGCGCCTGCTCGTGGCGAGCGTGCAGGAGTCGATCGACCGCGGCAGGGTCGTCGAGGAGACGGGGCCGCGAGCGTCGCGCAACCGCCTGCAGACGGTGACGCTGCTCGACGCGATAGCCGAGCACGGCTTCGACGCGGCGTTCGGCGGCGCGCGGCGCGACGAGGAGCGCGCACGCGCCAAGGAGCGCGTCTTCTCGTTTCGCGACGAGTTCGGCCAGTGGGACCCCAAGAACCAGCGGCCGGAGCTCTGGAACCTCTACAACGGGCGCATCCGCAAGGGCGAGCACGTGCGTGTGTTCCCGCTGTCGAACTGGACCGAGCTGGACGTCTGGGAGTACATCGACTCCGAGCAGCTGGAGGTCCCGTCGATCTACTTCGCGCACAAGCGCGAGGTGTTCAACCGCGACGGCATGCTCTACGCATGGCGAGAGGGCACCGAGCTGATCGACGGCGAGGAGGTGTTCAGCGACACCGTGCGCTACCGCACCGTCGGCGACATGAGCTGCACCGGAGGGGTGCGCTCGGACGCGGCGACCCTGGAGGAGGTCGTCCTGGAGATCGCCGCGACGCGGATCACCGAGCGCGGTGAGACGAGAGCCGACGACCGGGTCTCGGAGGCGGCGATGGAGGATCGCAAGAAGGCCGGGTACTTCTAGTGCCCGCAGGGCCTCCTTTTAGGGGCGCGCTTCGCTCGCGCGGCGGCGGGCAGGCCGCGAGGTGACGCTCGACCTGCTGCGCTTCACGACGGCTGGCTCGGTCGATGACGGCAAGAGCACGCTGATCGGCAGGCTGCTCTATGACGCCAAGCAGGTCTT
>JAOPZB010000206.1 GCA_025964355.1 Solirubrobacterales bacterium
CTGTCCGAGTGGACGAAGCTGCGCTCGCTGCGCTCCACCCGCTACGCCCTGCTCGCCACCGCCGCGTTCACGATCGGCTTCGGCATTCTCGCCAGTGCGATCACGGCGTCACGGTGGAGCTCGATGACGGCCGCCGACAAGGCCACCTTCGATCCGCTCTCGACGAGCCTGCTCGGTGTCAGATTCGGAGTGCTCGCGATAGGCGTGCTCGGGGTCCTGCTGATCACCGGTGAGTACGCCACGGGGATGGTGCGCTCGACCTTCGCGGCGGTGCCGCGGCGCCTTCCGGTGCTGTGGGCCAAGGTGGGCGTGTACTGGCTCGTCGGACTGGCCCTTGCGGTGCCCTCGACACTGATCGCATTCTTTGCGGGACAGGCCTTTCTCTCCTCACAGCACATCCAGATCGCCTTCTCGAGTCCCGGCGTCCCGGGTGCCGTTCTGGGAACCGCCCTCTATCTCACCCTCGTCGGGCTGTTCGGCCTCGGCCTCGGCGCGATCCTGCGCAACACGGCTGCCGGCATCGCAACTCTCGTGGCGATCCTCTACGTGATTCCTCCGCTCGTGTCGATCCTGCCGACAGCCACCGCCAATGCCATCAACCCCTACCTGCCGAGCAACGCGGGCGACGCCATCATGAAGGTGAGCCAGCAGGCTCACATGCTCTCCCCGTGGGCCGGCCTTGCGCTGTTCGCCGGCTACGCGGCGGCGGCGATCGGCATCGCGGCGGTTCTGCTCGTCAGGCGCGACGTGTAAGTCGTTCGGAGCGCGAGAGAGCAGATGCGGGCGGCAGGGCAGGGGTACGCTGGAGCCGTGCCCATCGCCCTGCCCGCACGATCCGCCGCTCCCTCCTCGCGCCGCAGTGAAGCGGTCTTCGCTGTCGTGATCGCGCTCGGCGTCGTCGCTTCGCTGATCGTCCGCGTGGCCCAAGGTGAAACGGCGGTCGCCCTGCTGCTGGCGGTGCCCGCGCTCGCGGCGATTCTCCTGCGACACCGCCGCCCGTTGGAGGCGCTGGCGCTCGCCGTCGCGGTGAACGCCGCGATCCCCGACAACAGGGCGCTGGTTTTCCCAGTGTTGCTTGTCCTCTACACGAGCGCGCTGCGACGATCATGGTCGACGCTGAGGCTCGCCGCGCTCGCGGTGGGGGCGGTCGTGACGGAGATCGTCGCGTGGCTGGCTTGGGGCAACACCGGGACCGGTGGCGAGAGCGTCCTCGGCTTCGTCATCGGCAACAGCGCTCAGGCCGCGGCGTCGGTTGCTCTGGGGCTCTACATCGGGGCCCGCCGACGCGAGGTCGATGCGTTGCACGAACGTGCCGAGCGTCTGGACCGTGAACGCGAACTGCTTGCCGACCGCGCGGTCGCGGAGGAGCGGGTACGGATCGCCCAGGAGCTGCACGACGTCGTGGCACACAACGTGAGCCTGATGGTCGTGCGTGCTCAGGCCCTTGGTGTGACACTCGACGAGGAGCCGGTCAAGAGCACGACCGACGCGATCGCCGAGCTCGGACGCGATGCGATGACCGAGATGCACCGCACCCTGCGCCTGCTTCGCACCGACGCGATCGGGGCCGCCGAGCTCACACCCCAACCCGGATTGGCCATGCTCGAGCGCCTCCTGGAGCAGACGCGCGCGGCGGGTCTGGACATCGAGCTGACCGTCGAGGGCCAGCCCCGTCCCCTCTCCCAGGGCGTAGACCTGTCTGCGTTTCGGATCATCCAGGAGGCTCTCACGAACGTGCTCAAGCATGCCGGTCGGGCACGTACTCAAATAACTCTTTCCTATTGTCCCGAGGACCTACGAGTCACCATCATCGACAGCGGCGACGAGGCAACCCAGGAGTCCGAGCGCCCACCAGAGGATTGGGCCGAGGGACACGGGCTGATCGGGATGCGCGAGCGCGCCACCCTGTTCGGGGGCACGCTCACCGCGGCGGCAGGTGTCAGGCGCGGATTCACCGTGAGTGCGACGCTCCCCTACGAGGAGCCCGGGGCGTGACGCTGCGAGTCGTGATAGCCGATGACCAGCCGATGATGCGCGCTGGATTCAAGGCCGTGCTGGAAGCGTCAGGCGACATACAGGTGGTCGCCGAAGCGGCGACCGGAGAGGAGGCCGTGCAGGCCGCCAACTCCCATGCCCCGGATGTCGTACTCATGGACATCCGCATGCCGGACATGGACGGCATCGAGGCGACGCGCCGTCTGCCGCGACAACGGGTGCTCATCCTCACCACTTTCGGACTCGACGAATACATCATCAGCGCACTACGCGCCGGCGCCAGCGGATTCCTGCTCAAGGACGCACCCACCCACGAGGTGCTCGCCGCAGTGCGCGCAGTGGCAGCTGGCGATGCCGTGCTCTCTGCGCCGGTCACACGCCAGCTGCTCGATCAGGTCGCACGCCGTCTGCCGGCGGCCGTGTCGCAATCGTCCGCCGCGCTCGAGACGCTGACCGAGCGCGAGCAGCAGGTACTGAGGATGCTCGCATCGGGCTTGTCCAATTCAGAGATCGCACAAGCACTCGTGATCTCAGACGCGACCGTGAAGTCCCACGTCTCGCGGCTGCTCGGCAAGCTCGGGCTGCGCGATCGCGTCCAGGCGGTGATCTATGCATACGAGACCGGGCTGATCGCGCCGACCGAGCGATAGCACCCGCACAGCCTATGCGATACTTAGGCAGATGTCGCAGGATCTGACGCTTGGGGAAGCGGCGAGGGCGATCGGCGTGAGCGTCGACACCCTTCGTCGCTGGGATCGTGCCGGCAAGCTGGTCACCCGCCGGGACGCACGCAATCATCGCGTGGTAGCCGCGCGTGAGGTGCAGCGGTTGACGAAGCGGCCGAGTCGACACGCGACCGGCACGCGGCTCTCTGCGCGCAACCGCTTCCCGGGGGTCGTCCGCTCGGTCGAGATGGATGGCGTGATGGCGCTGGTCGAGATCCAGGCGGGCCAGTTCCTTGTCACCGCGGCGATCACGCGTGACTCCGTCTCGGAGCTGGGCTTGGCGCCGGGTGTCGAGGCTACCGCGACCGTGAAGGCGACATCTGTGATGGTCGAGACGGCGAAGCGGGGACGATGACCAAGTTAAACCTGAAGGCAAGGACAGCCGCCACCTTGCTGGTCGCGTCGACAGTTCTGGGCGCCGGCTTGGCGAGGGCAGCTGCGGACCCCACGACGGAGCACCTCTCGGGCGCTGTCGCAGCCCACGGGACGGTCTCGGTCCTGTTCGCCGGTTCGCTGGTCAACTACATGGAACGTTATTTCGGGCCCTCGTTTCAGAAGGCGGCGGGCTACGGTTTCAGAGGCTTCGGAGGCGGCTCGACAGAACTGGCGTCGGAGATCAGGGGACGAGTGCGCAGCGGCGATGTGTTCGTCAGCGCCGCCGCGGCGGCTGACAGATCACTGGAAGGATCGGCCAACGGCGCCTGGGTGTCGTGGTATTCGGCGTTCATGAGCTCGCCGCTGGAACTCGCCTATAACCCCAACGGCAGGGTCGGCGGCGAGCTGCGTAGCGGGGTGCCGTGGTACCGGGTGCTCGAGCAGTCGGGCATCAGGGTCGGGCGTACCGACCCCAAGCTCGACCCCAAGGGCGTGTTGACTGTCGAAGCGGTCAACAACGCCTCGAAGAAGCTCCACGACAAGAGGCTTGAGAGAGCCCTGACCTCCGTTGAAGTCTTTCCAGAGACCGGTCTCGTGGGGCGCCTGCAGTCTGGCCAGCTCGATGCGGGCTTCCTCTATGCCGTGGAGGCCAAGAACGCGAAGCTGCCCACCGTCAGCCTTGCGCCGGTCTACAAGTACGCCGCCTACACGCTGACGATCCTCAACCGGGCTCCCAACCCGACGGGAGCCGCTGCACTGATTCGATACCTGCTCAATGCAGCGCGTGGATACACGTTGCGCAAGAACGGGCTGACGCCGGTCAGACCTCAGTTCTCCGGACGTAGCTCCGCCGTGCCCACCGGTCTGCGTAGCTTGGTGGGCGCGCGCTGACCGGCTGGCGCTCGAGGGCGATCAGCCCGCTGCCGTGGCTCAGCGGGCTCATCGTCCTGTATCTGCTCGCCCCGATCGTTGCCTTCATCGGGCGCCTGGCCGGCGGTGTCAGCCCTTCGCCGGGCTTCGCGTCGGCCCTGCTGACGTCGCTGCTGACTGCGACGATCGCCACAGCGGTCATCGCAGTGCTCGGCACGCCGCTGGCTTACCTGCTGGCCCACGGTCGACGATCGCTTACGCGAGTGCTCGGCGTGCTCGTCGCGATCCCGCTGGCGCTTCCACCGTTGGTGAGCGGTCTGCTGCTGCTCTACGTGGTCGGTCCCTACACGCTCGCCGGACGCACCTTCGGTGGCCAGCTGACGGAAACGCGAGCCGGGATCGTCCTCGCGCAGACGTTCGTGGCGGCTCCGTTTCTGATCATCGTCGCCCGCTCAGCGTTCGCCGCCGTCGACCCCCCACTCGAGGACGTCGCGGCGACGCTTGGCCACGGGCGGCTGTCTCGCTTCATGCGCGTCGCGATCCCGGCGGCGCTGCCGGGCCTCGCGGCCGGGCTGCTGCTCGCCTGGCTGCG
>JAOPZB010000235.1 GCA_025964355.1 Solirubrobacterales bacterium
TCGATGCCCGTCGTCCCAGCGAAGGTCGGTGTCGGGGTGTTGAGGACGCTGCCGCCCTTGGGGCTTTCGATGGTGAGCGGCGGGAGCGACGCCAAGGCCCCGCTTGCCGGACCGAATGCCGCCAGCGTGATAGCCATCACGGCCGCGCAGAGAAGGCCGCGGGCGATCCTCCTCGCGTGACTGGACATCCGTGATCCTGTCAAGCGCGTTGCTGTCGTGACGGCGCCGTTCATGATGACGGACATACCACCGGCTTCACCGCGAGGCCGTCAAGGCATGCATCGGAACGTACAGGCACTTTCCCGCGGCGCACGGTGAAGCGCGTGTACTTGCCCGTTTGTCCGGGCTTGCTGATCCTAATTTCAAGAATCACGCCGGCCGCGAGCGAGCGCTCGAATCGCTTGAACTCGACGAACGTCGACCGCCCGCGACTCGCCGTCGCCATGTGGCTCTGGGTCTTCAGGGGACAGCGGCGACCCCTGCACAGCACCGTGACCTTCGAGCCCCGTGAGGCCAGCACGGCGAGCTGTTTCAGCCTGATCCCCGACCGCGTGCCCGTGCTCGTTATGCGCACGATGGGGAACGGCTGCATGAGCGGCAGTGCCGGCGGCGCGACGGGGATCGTCTCGGCTGCCACGCTCGACAACCCGTTGGCATCGGCCACGCGCAGGTGCACCACGTGATTGCCGGTCGTCGTGAACGTGGTGCTCATTCCCGGTCCTCCGACCGCGAACGCGCCCGTGCCGGTGAGGTCCCAGGCGAACGAGACGAGCGGCGAGCTGGCGTCCGTCGAGCTGGACACGAGCGACACGCTTTCGCCGACGCGTGGATTGGCCGGGAACCACGAGAACGATGCCACGGGGACGCCGGGTGGATGCACGGCCGCCGCCGTCGGCGGCTGGTTGACCACGAACGTCCTCGCCGAGCTGAGTCCCAGGTTGCCGGCTTCGTCGCGCTGCTCGGCGCGGACCGTGTACGAGCCGGGCGCAAGGCCCGCGAACGTCGTCGACCACGCTCCGTTGACGGCGTTTACTTCGAGCACCTGTACGGGGGCTTGACCTTCGTTGATCGTCGAGCCCGAGAACAGCTTGACCGCGACGCGCGGGATGTCGTGTCCGCCGGTTCCGGCCCTCCCTGTCACCAGTTGCGATCCGCCGCTGGTCGAGCTGCCATCTGCGGGTTCGCTCAGCGTGACCAGGGGCTGCACCGTGTCCACTGTGAAAGCGACTTCTTTGGACCGACCGAGATGTTCGGTGCCCAGCAGCGAGCTCTGCTCGGCGATCGCGACGTACTGGCCGTCACGGAGTTCCGGAGCCGCTTTGCCAGACGCCCAGGCGCCCCCGGTTCCGGTCGCGGATGCTTTCGCGACTTCGGTTTCGGTTTTGCTCGCCTCATATATCCGGATAGTGATGGGCGTGTTGTTGCTCGCCGACCCGGTGAAAGACGGCGTCGTGTCATTGGTGAGCGCGGGCGGCGCGTTCAGCGTCACCGTCGGCGCTTCGGGATCGACGATGAACGTCACCGCGAGGCTTTTGCCGGCGGGATTGCCGAGCGAGCTCGGCTGGACCGCCACCGCAGTGTAGGTGTGCTTCCCGGTCGGAAGCGGCGGGGCCGGCGCAGACACCCATGTCCCGGCTGCCGGCGTGGCCGTGACCGTCGAGACCTGTTTGCCCCCGGTCGTCTTGCCTTCGTAGATCGTTACCGTGACCGCTGTGGCGTCGGTCGCGGTTCCTTCGAAGCTGGGCGTCCTGCTGTTCGACGGCGACGGTGGCGACTTGAGCGTCACCGTCGGCGGTTCTGTGTTGACCGTGAAGGTGACTTCGCTCGTCCCCGCAGGGTTGCCGAGCAGGCTTTCCTCGGTGGCGACGGCGGTGTAGGTGTGCGTTCCCGTCGCAAGGGCTGGGCTTGCCGGAGTCGATTTCCATTCGCCGGCCGTCACGGTGGCTTTGGTGTTCGAGACGTTCCTGCCTTCGGCGGGCGTGCCTTCGTAGACCCTGATGGTGATCGCGCCAGACGCATGAGTGCCGGTGGCGGTTCCGCTGAATTCGGGCGACAGTTTGTTGCTGGTGCTTCCGCTGACGGGATTGGTGATCGTCAGGACCGGAGAGGTCGTGTCAACTTCAAACGTCGTCGCCGAGCTTTTGCCTTCGGGGTTGCCGAGCGAGCTGGCTTGCGTCGCGATGGCTGTGTATTTGTGCAGGCCGGCCCCGAGCGCCGGGCTCGCAGGCGCGGAGGTCCAGGTGGCGCCCGTCCCGGTGGCGGTCGCTTTGGATACTTCTTTGAGTTCGCCGACTTTCGGTTCTTCGTAGACGTGCACAGTTACCGGCTGGGTGTCGCTCGCGGTGCCGGTGAAGGTGGGCGCTGTCGTGTTCGACGGCGATTTTGCGACCGGGTTCAAGGTCACTTTCGGCGCTGTCGTGTCGACCGTGAACGTCACGGCGGCGCTTCTCCCGGGGGAGTTTTCGATCGCGCTCAGCTGTTCGGCGACGGCGGTGTAGGTGTGTGTCCCGGTGGCGAGGGCGGGACTCGCGGTCCCGGATGCCCAGGCGCCACCCGTTCCGGCCGCAGTCGCTTTCGAGACTTCTTTTTCGGTTTTCGTACCTTCGTAGATCCGAATCGTGACAGGCGTCGTTTCGCTGGCGCTGCCCGCGAATGAGGGAGTCGTGTTGTTCGACGGCGGTAGTTGGGTCAGGGCCACCGTCGGCGATGACGTGTCGACCGTGAACGTGATGGCGGTGCTCTTGCCTTGGGAGTTGCCGAGCGAGCTTTCCTGGGTCGCGATGGCGGTGTAGTTGTGCACGCCTGCCGCGAGTTCCGGGCTGACGGCAGGAGCGGTCCAGGTGGCACCGGTGCCCGTCGCCGTCGCTTTCGCGACTTCCGTGCCTTCAGGTTTGCCGCCTTCATAGACATGGACCGTGACCGGGTTCGTGTCGCTGGCGCTGCCGCTGAACGCGGGCGTCCTGTTGTTGGAGCGCAACGCGGGCGAGTTCAAGGTCACGGTGGGAGGGGTCGTGTTGACGACGAACGTCACCGACGCGCTGCGCCCCGCCGGGTTTCCCAGCGGGCTTTCCTGCGTGGCGACGGCGGTGAAGGTGTGCAGGCCGGTTGAGAGCGCGGGATTCGCGTTGCCCGAGGTCCAGCTGCCCCCAGTGCCCGTTGCGGTCGCTTTGGAGACTTCGGTTCCTTCTGCTTTGGTGCCTTCGTAGATGTGGACCACGACAGACGTGGTGGCAGTCGCGGTGCCTTTGAACGCGGGCGTGGTGTTTTTCGAGGGCGTCGGGGGTTCGCCCAACGTCACGGTGGGGGACGTCGTATCGACGACGAACGTCACGGCAGAGCTCTTGCCGGCGGCGTTGCCGAGTGAGCTCGGCTGTTCCGCGATCGCCGTGTACTGACCGCTGGTCAGCGCCGGGCTGGCCTGCCCGGAGGCCCACCCGCCGCCCGTTCCCGTGGCCGCCGCTTTCGACACTTCGCTACCTTCCGCTTTGGGTCCGGGGTAGATGCGGATCGTGACCGGTTCTTCGTCGGTTGCGGTTCCCGTGAAGGACGGCGCGGTGTTGTTAGACGGCGTTTTAGGCTGGTTCAGCATCACCGTCGGGGGAGAGGTGTTTACGGTGAAGATGATCGTGTTGCTCCTGCCGGCTGCGTTTCCGAGAGAGCTCGGCTGGGTGGCGACCGCCGAGTACTGGCCGCTGGTGAGCGCCGGGCCGGCCTGACCGGAGCTCCATTCGCCGCCGCTGCCCGTTGCCGTGGCGCTCGCGACGGCGGTGCCTTCCGCGCTCGTTCCTTTGTAGATCTGGACGGTGACCTGCGTTCTGTCGCTCCCAAAGCCGCTGAAGGACGGCGTCGTGTGATTGGACGGCGATTCGATCGGGTTGAGGGTCACCGTCGGCGAGGCGGTGCTCACTTCGAACGTCACCGCTGCGCTTTTGCCTTCTGGGTTTCCGAGGGAGCTTGGTTGGCTTGCCACCGCGGTGTATTCGCCGCTCGAGAGGGCAGGGGCGGCGTTGCCCGACGTCCAGGTGGCGCCCCCGGTGGCGGTCGCCGAAGAGACGGGCGAGCCGGTCGCGTGGGGGCCGGAGTAGATCCTGACCGTGACGGTCGTCGTGTCGCTCGCCGTGCCGGTGAACGAGGGCGTCGTGTGGTTCGAGGGCGACGTCGGCTGTTTGAGTGTCACGGTGGGCGAGGCCGTTTCGACTTCGAAGGCGACCGTTGCGCTCTTGCCGTCGGGGTTTCCGAGCGAGCTGGGTTGGGTGGCGACCGCCGTGTATTCGCCGCTCGATAGCGCCGGGCTGGCGCTTCCGGAGCTCCAGCTGCCGCCATTGCCTTTCGCAGTCGCCGAGGAGACCGGCGTCGCGCTCGTGTCGGAGCCCGAATAGATCCTCACGGTGACGGTCGTCGTGTCGCTCGCCGTCCCGCTGAAGGAAGGCGTCGTGTGATTTGACGGCGATGCCGGTTTGTTGAGCGTCACCACGGGCGAGGCCGTTTCGACTTCGAACGTCACGGCGTTGCTTTTGCCAGTCGGGTTCCCGAGCGAGCTTTCCTGAAATGCCGCGGCCGTGTATTCCCCGCTCGAGAGGGCGGGGCTCGCTGCTGCGGAGGTCCATTTGCCCCCGCTGCCGTTGGCCGTCGCGGAGGACACCGGGGTGCCACTGGCTTTGGACCCGGCGTAGATCTCGACCGTGACCGTCGTCGTGTCGGTCGCGGTGCCGGTGAACGACGGGGTCGTGTGGTTCGAGAGTGACGCGACCGAGTCCAGCGTCACCGTCGGCGCGGACGTGCTGACCGAGAACGTGACGGAGTTGCTTTCGCCGTCGGGGTTTTTGAGCGAGCTCGGCTGGGTGGCCATCGCCGTGTACTGGCCGCTTGAGAGCGCGGGGCTGGCTTTGCCCGAGGTCCAGTTGCCGCCGCCCGTGCTCTGCGCGCTCGAGACCTGTGTGCCTTCCGCCTTCGACCCTTTGTAGATGTGGACGGTGACCGGTTCGGTGTCGCTGGCCGTGCCGGTGAACGACGGCGTCGTGTCGTTGGATGGCGACGGCGGCGCTTTCAAGGTCACCGTCGGCGAGGCGGTTTCCACGGTAAACGTCCTGATGGCGCTGGTTCCTTCGTTGCCGGCCTGGTCGCTCTGGGTCGCCTTGGCGGTGTAGCTGCCGTCGGCGAGGTGCGGCGAGGTGAAGGACCAGTGTTCGGAGCCCACAGACGGGGTTCCCGTGGCGACCTGGGTTTCTCCGGAGTAGATCCTCACGGTGACAGCGCTGTTGTCGCCAGGGTCGTTGCCGCCTTCTCCACTCAGCGTCGGCGTGGAGTCGCCCGTGGGGGACGGGATGACGTTCAGCGAGACTGATGGTGGCGTCGTGTCGACGGTGAACGTCCTTTCGCCTTCGCCGATGTTGCCGGCCTGATCGGATTGCGTGACTTCGGCGGTGTAGGTGCCGTCGGACAGGTGCGGGGGCGTGTACGACCAGCTTTTGCCTTCGACGGCGACGCTTTCGGACGCCACGACGCCTTTGCCGGAGGAGATCGTGACGGTGACGGTGGCGCTGTCGCCTTCAGCCGTTCCCGCTCCGCCTTTCAGCGTCGGCGTGGCGTCTTTGGTGGGAGAGGTCACGGTGTCCATCGATACGGCCGGCCGGGTCGTGTCGACGCTGAAGGTGACCGGCGCGCTCAGCCCGGTTTCTTCGAGGGCGTTGGTCTGTGTCGCCTGTGCCGTGTAGGTGCCGTCGACCAGCGAGGAGGCCGGTCCGAGCGACCATTCGCCCGTGACCGGCGGCACGAGCGTGGTCAGCGTCCGGACCGGTTCGCCGGAGGCTGTTGCTCCTTCGTAGACGTTGACGCTCAGGTTGTCGGACGGGTCATCAGTCGTCCCGCTGAACGAGGGCGTCGTGTCTTTGCCCACGCTCCCGCCTCCGGGGCTTTGGATCGCGAGGCTCGGCGCCTGCGCCAGCGCGGCCCCCGCGGCGAGCGAGAGCACGACAATCGCGGCGGCGATTGCGCCGACCAGCCCTCTGAGCGCCCTCATGGCGATGCGGCCTCCAAAACGTCAAACCCCCCACTTGAGATCGGCTTCCTCGGACGGCGGTCGGGGTCCCATTCATGCCCGGCCGCACTTCCGCCACTGCGCATGATACGGGTCGGCGGGGCAAATTGGGAGGGCTGACCGAAGGTTTGCTCGGACCCGGTCAGCCGCCCATCAGTGGCCCCGGCCCGGTCGCCCGGCCGAGCTTGCAACACAGCGCCGCGACGCCTGGCGAGCCGGCCTTCGGCCCGTGCCCGCCGGCGGTCCGGCGCCGGCGGGGACTGCGGCCTGCTAGCGCGGGACCGTCTTGGTCAGTTCGATGACCTGCTGGAAGGTCGGCCGGTTCTGGAACGGGAAGGGCGGCACCGACACACCGCTCGCGTTGACCCAGCGGTTCATGTCGTGGCAGCTCGCCTGCGGGTTTTCGGCGCAGGCACCCTGACCGTAGAGCTGCTGGGGGGTGGCCGCGAGCGCTTCGGAGAGCGTGCTCTGCAGCGCCTGGCGGCACGTTTCCAGCGATCCGCCGCCGCAGTACAGGCGGGAGTAGGGGGCTTTCGGCGCCGACCCAAGCCCGTTGGCGGCGAGCAGGTCGCGCAGGTCCTTGCTCACCTGGCCATACCAGCCGTCGGCGAAGTCCGGCGCGGAGGGTTCGCCGCCGGGGTAGGGGCCGCC
>JAOPZB010000245.1 GCA_025964355.1 Solirubrobacterales bacterium
ACACCCCGTCCAGGAGCGCGGCGATGAGCCCGCGGATTCCCACGCGCCTGCTGGCGACGCAGTCTGACCAGCGGCTCGTCGAGCTGGCGCGCCGAGGGCATGAGCGCGCCTTCGAGGCCGTCGTCCACCGCTATCGCCGCCCCCTGCTGCGCTACTGCGCGCGCATGGGCCTGTCAGAGGGCGCCGCGGAGGACGTCCTGCAGCAAGGGCTGCTGCGGGCCTGGCTGGCGCTCGAGCGGAGGGTGGAGGTCCGCGAGCTGAGGCCGTGGCTGTACCGCATCGTGCACAACACGGCGGTCAACGCGCTGCGCAGCTCGCGCGATGACCACCACGCGCCGGCCGAGGACTTCAACGGCCTCGCCGCCGAGGGAGCAGAGTCTGAGCTGGAGCGAAGGATCGCGCTGCGCGACGCGCTGTCCGGAGTCGCGGCCCTGCCGCACATGCAGCGCGAGGCGATTGTCCTGACGGCCTTTGCCGGCGGCTCTCATGACGAGGTGGCCGACGTCCTCGGCGTGACCGACGGCGCCGTGCGCGGCCTTCTCTATCGGGCGCGTACGACGCTCCGCGGCGCCGCGGCCGCCATCACCCCACAGCCGCTCATCAGCTGGGCCTGCGGCGCCGGCGCAGCGGCTCCGCCGGCCGAACGGCTCGCCGAGCTCTCGGCGCCGGTCGGCGCGGCGGGAATGGTCGGGGTGCTCGCGAAGAGCGCAGCGGTGGCGGTCACCGCGGCGGTCGTGGTCACCGGCACCGCCGTCGTGGCGCCCCATCGCCACCCTGCTCATCGATCGAACGGTGGGACCGTCTCGGCGGGCATCGCATCCAAGACCTCCGAGCGGTTGATCGCGTTGTCCTCGCCGCCGCCGGTTGCCCTCGGCGGACCGGGGGCAGGCTCGGGTCGCGGTGGCCGCGGCGCTGAGCGCCTCGCCGGCTCAGGGAAAGGGTCGCGCTCAGCGAAGGTTGACTCCGCTGCTTCTCGGTCCGAGGCTCGCCATTCACAGGACGGGCGCGGTTCGGGCGATCGGTCTGGGGGCGCGGGCTCCGACCACGCTGCGTTGGGCGGAAGCTCCGATACGCGCGTGTCGTCCGGCCCCTCGGGCGGTGGCGGTGACGGGTCAGGCGCCTCTGGCCTCCGGTCAGGCGATTCCGTGCGCCCCCAGGGCGACGGCGCGGCCGTGTCGTCTGGTGGTCGATCCGGCTCCGATGGATCCGGCGGCTCGGACGGCGCCCGCCAGCCGCCCACGACCGCTGAATCGCCGCAGGCAGCAGCCGGCGGCGGCCAGCTCATCGCCGAGGCGCCGCTCGCGAGCAGCACCCCACCGCCAGACTGACGTCAGACGCGGCCGTCAAAGCCGCCCGCAGCCCTCCTGGCGCTGGGCGTGACGACCTCAGCGACCGGCTCCGCGCGAGCTTGTGTGAACGGGAGACGTAGCCTCAGACGCTGCGTGGCGCGATCGAACCTGAATGGCGTCCGGCGCCGGCCCGGGGTTGTCGGCCCGGCCCAGTAGGGCAGGGTCAACGACCAGGCCGGATACGCCTGTGGATGCCCGCCGGGAGGCGCCCGATTCACCACAACTCCTATCTACCCCTTTACCGGTAACGCAAGCAGTCCGTCCGCGTGGGATTAGGGCGCCGTTGTCCAGGGTAGGCCCGGGTCTTGCCGATTAACCCGCATCCAGGAGAAGGAGATCGCAAATGGCTGATCTGACGGCCGCTAACACGAAGCTTGTCCAGTATCTGAATGAGGTCTACGGCGTCGAGAAGCGCCTTGAAACCGCCCTGGAGGCGCACATCGCGATGACGACAAAGACGTCATACACGAAGCGCCTCAGAGAGCATCTGACCGAGACCAAACGGCACGCACGCGAGGTCGAGAAACGCATCAAGCAGCTCGGCGGTGTCGCCGAGACGATTGACGCTCCCGGCCCGAGCGTGGTGAGCGACGCCGCCCAGGCGTTCGTGGGCGGCGCCCAGAAGGCGGTGGCACTCGCGCAGGGGCCTCTGCACGCGCTGCGCGGGACCAGCCAGCCGGAGAAGATGCTCAAGAACGCCAAGACGGAGTACGCGAGCGAGTCTGAAGAGATCGCCGCCTACACCGCACTCGAGAGTCTCGCCGGGACGTTGGGCGACAAAGACACGCAGCGTCTCGCGCGCGCCATCCGTCGCGACGAGGAGCGCATGCGCTCGTTCCTCGAGAAAGAGATCCCGCGCCTGACCAGCGACGTGGCCAAAGCGGAGGTCCCCGCCTCCCAGCGCGGCAAAGCGTCGCGCCGCAAAGCCGCCTCGGCGAGGAAACCGGCCCGCGCCAAAGCAGCCGCCGCGAGGAAACCCGCCCGCGCCAAAGCCGCCTCCGGGCGCAAACCGGCGCGCGCGAAAGCCGGCACCGGCAGGAAATCCGCACGCGGCAAAACCAGCGCGGCGCGCCGCGGCGGGCGAGTGACCGCGGCGCGCTGAGCCGGCGGGGTTGCGGCCACTGAGGCGCGAGAGTCAAGCGAGGCAAGGACGCAGGAAGCGTGGCGTACCGATCGGAGATCGACGGGATCTCCGATCGGCCAGCACGCGAGCGACCGAGGACGCCGTCTCGCGCCGGCTATCGCGCCTCAGCCGCAGCCAGTGTTGTTGCCGCAGGAGGAGCACGTGTAGCAAGACCCCGTGCGCTGCATCATGCCTCCACACTGGCTGCAGGCTGGGCCCAGGTCCAGGCCCTGAAGCCTGGCCGGCACTACCGGCGGCGAGTCGGTGAAGGACGCCGCGGCGGGAGAGCTCTCGCCGTCGGCGCCGGAGGCGCGCGGGGCGTCCGCCTCGCCGTCCTGCGGGCCGCTCGGCCCAGCGGTGTCGGAGGATTGCATCGAGTGGGCTGCCTCCTGCGCGGCCTTGCGCGCACGGACCTCCGGCGTGAGGATGCCGAGCTCCTCTTGGGCGTCGGTGTCGAGGAAGCGCGAGGCGAGCCAGCGCATGATGTAGTCGGGCATCGACTTCGCGAACGGGATCTCGGTGTTGCCGGTGATCCCCTCGGGCTCGAAGCGCATGTAACTGAACTTCTGCACGAGCGTTTCGAGCGGCACGCCGTACTGCAGGGCGATCGAGATCGCGGTGGCGAACGAGTTCATCATTCCACGCAGCGTCGAGCCCTCCTTGCCGATGTCGGTCAGGAAGATCTCCCCGACGGTCCCGTCGGGATACATGCCGGCGGTGATGTAGCCCTCGTGGCCGCCGATCGAGAACTTGTGGGTGATCGACTGGCGCTCGCGCGGCATGCGCTTGCGCCTCGGGCCGGCCTCGGCGAGCGCCTTGCTGACGGCCTGCTCGACGAGCTCATCCACGTTGGCCGGGACGCCCTGCTGCGCGTCGGTGCGCAGCGCCTGGGCGGTCTTGGACCCGTCGCGGTAGATCGCGAGCGCCTTGACGCCGAGGTGCCAGGCCTGCGTGTAGGCGTCGGCGATGTCCTCGACGGTCGCCTCCTGCGGCAGGTTGACGGTCTTTGAGATCGCGCCGGAGATGAACGGCTGCACGGCTCCCATCATCTTCAGGTGGCCCATGTGCGAGATCGCCCGCTCGCCGACGGCGACGTCGAACACGGGCAGGTGCTCGTCGCTGAGGCCGGGCGCTCCGATGATCGTGCCGTGCTCGGCAAGGTGGGCCTCGATCTGCTCTATCTGCTGCTCTGAGTAGCCGATGGTCTGTAGCGCGAGCGGCACGGTGCGGTTGACGATCGTCATCTGGCCGCCACCGACGAGCTCCTTGAACTTGACCAGCGAGAAGTCGGGCTCGACGCCGGTGGTGTCGCAGTCCATCAGGAACGAGATCGTGCCGGTCGGCGCGAGCACGGTGGCCTGCGCGTTGCGGTAGCCGTGGCGCTCGCCCAGCTCGACCGCCTCCTCCCATGAGCGCTGCGCCGCGGCGAGCAGGGCCGAGTCCGCGCAGGCCTCGTCGGGGATCGCGTAGGAGGCGTCGCGGTGCATGCGCATGACGTTGTTGTGCGGCTCGCGGTTCTCGGCATACCGGTCGTAGGGGCCGAGCACGGCGGCCACCTCGGCGGAGCGCCGGTAGGCCCTGCCGGTCATCAGCGCGGTGATCGCCGCGGCCGTTCCGCGTCCGCCGTCGGAGTCGTAGGGCATCCCGTCGCTCATCAGGTACGCGCCGAGGTTGGCGTAGCCGAGTCCGAGCTGGCGGAAGGCACGCGCGTTGGCGGCGATCTCCTTGGTCGGGTAGCTCGAGGGGCCGACGATGATCTCCTGCGCGAGCAGCATGACGTCGACGGCGTGCTCGAAGGACTGGACGTCGAGCGTCCCGTCGGAGCGGCGGAACTTCATCAGGTTCAGCGAGGCGAGGTTGCAGGCGGAGTTGTCGACGTGCATGTACTCGCTGCAGGGGTTCGACGCGTTGATGCGTCCGCTGTTCGGCGAGGTGTGCCACTGGTTGATCGTCGTGTCGTACTGGACGCCCGGGTCTGCGCAGCGCCATGCCGCCTCGGCGATCTCGCGCATGAGCTCGCGCGCCGGCACTGTGCCCTCGGGACCGGCGATCGGCTCGCCGGTGGTACGCGAGATCAGCTGCCAGTCGGCGCCCGCCTCGACGGCGTGCATGAACTCATCGGTGACCCGCACCGAGTTGTTGGCGTTCTGGTACTGGATCGACTTGAACCCGTCGCCGTCGATCGACATGTCGAAGCCGGCGTCGCGCAGCGCGGCAGCCTTGTCCTCCTCCTTGGCCTTGCACCAGATGAACTCGCGGATGTCCGGGTGGTCGACGTCGAGCACGACCATCTTCGCGGCGCGGCGGGTCTTGCCGCCGGACTTGATCGTGCCGGCCCAAGAGTCGGCGCCGCGCATGAACGAGACCGGGCCGGAGGCCGTCCCGCCCTTGGCGAGCGGCTCCATCGACCCGCGGATGTTCGACAGGTTGATGCCCGATCCCGAGCCGCCCCTGAAGATCATCCCCTCCTTGGTGTTCCAGTCCAGGATCGACTCCATCGTGTCGTCGACGCTGAGGATGAAGCACGCCGAACATTGCGGGCTCTCCTCGAAGCCGACGTTGAACCAGACGGGCGAGTTGAACGCGGCCATCTGGTGCAGCAGGATGTGGGTCAACTCGTGGTTGAAGGCCCGGGCGTCGTCTTCGCCGGCGAAGTAGCCGCCGGCGCGTCCCCAGCCGGTGATCGTGCCGGAGACGCGGCCGATCATCTCCTTGACCGAGTGCTCGCGCTCCGGCGAGCCGATCTGACCCCTGAAGTACTTCTGGGCGACGATGTTCGTCGCGTTCTGCGACCAGCTCTTGGGGAACTCGACGTCCTTCTGCTCGAAGGCGACTCTGTCGCCGTGTCCGATGCGCGCGTCGCGCAGCTCCCACTCGATGGCGTCGAACGGATGGGTCTCTGCAGTCGTGAAGAAACGGTCGATCGTGAGCGCCGTGCCGGGCGCTGTCTGAGGGGATGCGGTGGGGTGCTGGGGTGGGTTCATCGGAGCTTTCTCCTCTGCCGCGGCGGCCTGCTGGTCGCGCAATCTGAGCTGTTGTCGGGGCGGATGATCATCCCTCTCGTGCCAGACGGAAAAGAACGCCGCGATCGTGCCCGGAACGTGCGGAAAAAAAGGAGGAGAACACCCTCAATTGTAGAAGGCGCGGACCCCCGACGGAGGTCCGCGAGGCCCGTTGCGCAGCTAGTGCCCGAGCCGGATCCAGTCGCTGAATTCGTCCCAGGTGGAGGAGGCGCGAAAGCCGGCCTCGGCGATCATGTGACGCGCCGAGACCGTCCATTGAGGCTCGTAGGCGAGCAGGCGTGCGATTCCCCAGGCGGCGCAGACAAGGGCCAGCAGGGCGGCGAGCGCGGCGAGCACGATCGCGGCGGTGGAGAGCCCTGCGCCGCGCCGCGCCGCGCTGCTCGCGGGCGCGCGGGTGGGCGTCGAGCCGATCGGAGTCGCGGGGGCTTTCGCGCCGGCGACGGCCGGTGCAGGCGCGGTCCCTACAGGGGGAACACGGACCGTCCCGGTGGTCGGCACGTGCGTGATGGACGGAGCGGCCGCCCCGCCGGCCGTGGTCGGCGCGACAGTGGTTTTGGTCGCCACGCCCGGAAGTTTCGCGGGCGGTTTGCCATAGATCGTCAGGGTGCTCGTCCTCGTCTTCAGCGTCGTGACGGCAGTCGCGGCGGCCGGCAGGGCGAGCGCCGCCAGGGCGCTGCAGCTCGCCAGGGCGGCGATCAGTCGTGGGAGGCGTCGGCCGAAGGGAGGGGACATGACCGTGATCATGCTAGCCAGGGGATTGGGCGCTCGCGAGCAGGTCCTCCAGCGCGGCGAGCGCATCGTGCAGGACCTGCTCGGGCGTCTGCGCGGCGTCGATCACGCGGATCCGCTGCGGTTCGGCGCGTGCGAGCTCGTCGTAGGCGGCGGCGACGGTGGCGAAGAAGTCCTCGCCCTCGAGCTCCAGGCGATCGGGCGCCAGAGCGCGGTCCTGTGCGCGGGCGCGTCCGGCGGCGGGCGAGATGCGCAGCAGCAGCGTGCGGTCGGGCACGAGCAGCCCGGTGGCGAACAGGTTGATCGCGCGGACCTCGTCCACGCCCAGCGCGCGCCCGGCCCCCTGGTAGGCGAGCGAGGAGTCGATGAACCGGTCGAGCAGGACGAACGCGCCGGCGCCAAGGAGCGGTCGCAGGCGCTCCTCGACGAGTTGTGCGCGCGCGGCTGCATAGAGCAGCGCCTCGGCGCGCGCGGCCACGCTCAGTGCCGGGTCCTTCACGAGGGCACGAATCCGCTCGGAGACCTCCACGCCGCCGGGCTCGCGCAGCAGCTCGACGCGCTGTCCGCCGGCGGCGAGCTCGCGCTGCAGCGCGTCGGCGAGGGTCGACTTGCCGGCGCCGTCGAGCCCCTCGATCGTGATCAGCCTGCCGCGGGCCACGCGGCCACGGTACAGATGCGCCCGGCCCGCACCCGCGCCCGGCCGCGCCCGGTACCCCGCCCGGCCCGTGCCCCGTGCCCAGTCCCCACCCGCGCCGCGTCGGCCGGCATCTAGGATGGATCGGTGAGCACCGTCGCCGGATCGGCCGAGCCGACGCCAGCGGGCGCCGGCGAGGCGCTGCCGGGCATCGACGCGCATCCGCACGCGCGTGCGGTGCTGCTGCCGGCGCTCGCGCCGGGAGGCAATCCGTCGCATGCGTATCTCTTCCATGGCCCGCCGGGAACGGGCAAGCGGACCGTCGCGCGCGGCTTCGCGGGCGCTCTGCTGGCGCAGGGGTCGGCCGATCCGGAGTCGGTCGTCGAGCGCGTGCGACGCCAGTCGCATCCGGACCTGACGTGGGTGACGCCGTCGGGCGCCGCCGAGATGTTGGTCGCCGACATCGAGGAGCCGGTCGTGGCGGCGTCGAGCCGCACGCCGTTCGAGTCCAGCCGGCGGGTGTTCGTGATCGAGGCGGTCGACACGATGAACGACCAGGCCGCGAACCGGATGCTCAAGACGCTCGAGGAGCCGCCGGCGTTCGCACACCTGCTGCTGCTCACCGATCGGCGCGAGGACGTGCTGGCGACGATCGCCTCGCGCTGTCAGCTCGTGCGCTTCGACCCGCTCCCGCCGGCCCGGATCGCACACGGCCTCAAAGGCGTCGAGGACGAGCGGGCACAGGCGTGCGCACGCCTCGCGTCCGGCGATGCGCGAACGGCGAGGTTGCTGGCGAGCGAGGACGGAGCGGCGCTGCGCGCGAGCGCGGAGGTCTTCGTGCGCGCGGCGCTCGCGGGCACGACCGGCGAGCGCCAGTGGACGGGGCTGCTCGACGCCGCCAGGACGGCCGGGACGCGGGCGGGCGAGGAGGCGCTGCAGCGCACGGCCTCAGAGCTCGAGCTGGTGCCGAGCAAGGAGCGCAAACGCTACGAGCGCGAAGGTCTCGAGGCCAGGCGCCGGGGAGAGCGGCGCGTGCGCAGGCAGACGCTCGACCTCGCCCTGCGACTGTCGGAGCTGTGGCTGCGAGACGTGCTGTGCGTCAGCGAAGGAGCCGCCGATCTGATCTATGCGGTCGACCGTCGCGTGGAGCTCGAGCAGGATGCGGGGGGGCGCGACGGGACGCGACTGTCGAAGGCGATCGAACTGGTGGCGGACACACGATTGAGCCTTTCGCTGAACGTCTCCGAGGAGCTGGCGCTGGAGGCGCTGGCGTATCGCCTGGAAGCGGTGCTAGCGCGCTGAGCCGATCGGCCCGAGGTCGGGTTCCAGCCCGTAGGTCTCGAAGGCCAGAAAGCGGGAGAAGAGCCGGTTGTCGGGGCCATGGAAGTCGGAGGAGCCGGTGCTGAGTAGCTCGAGGGCGGTGCAGCGCTCGGCCAGCAGCTCGGTCTGCTCGCGCGTGTGAGTGACATAGAACGCCTCGACGCCGTCGATCGCCAGCGCGCGGAAGCGGTCGATGCTCGTGAGCACTTCGCCGGCGTTTGAGATGTCCCAGAACGGGTGGGCCCAGACGGCGAGGCCGCCGGCGTCGTGGATCGCTTCGATGGCCTGCGCGACGGTCGGCGTCTCGCGCAGGCGGAAGGCGGGGCGCCCCTCGATCAGGTAGGCCCGGATGAACGAGCCGATGTCGTCGATCTGCTCGTGGGCCAGCCTGGCGGCGTTGGCCGGGGAGGCGAGCGCGGCCTCGGCGAGATGAGGGCGCCCGATGGGCTGGCCATCGGCTATGCGCTGGCTGAGCTCGCGTTCGTCGAGCTCGAAGCCGAGCTCCTTCAGGGCGGCGGCCATCCGCAGCGTGCGCTGCTCGCGATCGGCGAGGAACTCGGCCAGCCGCGCGGTGAATCGAGGGTCGGTGTGGTCGATGTCGTAGCCGAGGATGTGCAGTTCACGGGGGACGTCGCCGTCGCGGTCGATCGCGGAGATCTCGACTGCGGGCACGATGCGAATTCCGTGCCGCTCGCCGGAGGCGATCGCCTCCGAGACGCCGCTGATCGTGTCGTGGTCTGAGAGAGCGAGCAGTTCCACGCCGGCGTCGGCGCCGCGCGCGACGACGTCGGCGGCGGAAAGCGCGCCGTCGGAGTGGGTGGAGTGAGACTGCAGGTCGAAGCTCAGCGGCATGCGGGCCGCAGAGTATGCGATCGGTTCAGGAGCTCGCGTAGCGATCG
>JAOPZB010000042.1 GCA_025964355.1 Solirubrobacterales bacterium
AAGCGCCCGTTCTCGTCCTTGCGGAACCAGTTGACGTAGAAGATCTTCGGCAGCTTCGATCCCGGCTTGCGCCCGATCTCCAGCCAGTGGCCGAAGTAGTCAGCCATGTTGTAGCCGCAGAACGGGAGCATGGCGAAGGGATCGAAGCGCAGCTCGCCGACGGTGCCTGCCGCCGCCGCGGTCTTCTCCGAGCTCATCACAGAGCCCAGGAACACGCCGTGCTCCCAATCGCGCGCCTCCGTCACCAGCGGTACGACGGTCGAGCGGCGGCCGCCGAAGAGAATCGCGTCGATCGGCACACCCGTCGGGTCCTCCCACTCTGGCGCGATCGATGGCGTCTGATCGGCGCGCACCGTGAAGCGGGCATTGGGATGCGCGGCCGTCGACTCTGCCTCCGGCGTCCAGTCGGCTCCCCTCCAGTCGATCAGGTGCGCCGGCTGCTCCTCGGTGAGGCCCTCCCACCAGATGTCACCGTCATCGGTCTTGGCGCAGTTGGTGAAGATCGTGTCGTGGGAGACCATGCGAACCGCGTTGGGGTTGGTCTTCTGACCGGTTCCCGGAGCCACGCCGAACAAGCCGGCCTCGGGGTTGACCGCGTACAGGCGACCGTCGGCGCCGAACTTCATCCAGGCGATGTCATCGCCGACCGTCTCGACCGTCCAGCCCTCGAGCGTGGGGATCAGCATCGCCAGGTTCGTCTTGCCGCACGCGCTCGGGAAAGCGCCGGCGATGTACTTGACCTCGCCTTCCGGAGATGTGAGCTTGAGGATCAGCATGTGCTCGGCCATCCAGCCCTCGTCGCGTGCCATCACGGAGGCGATGCGCAGCGCGAAGCACTTCTTGCCGAGCAGCGCGTTGCCACCGTAGCCGGACCCGTAGGACCAGATCTCGCGGGTATCGGGGAAGTGGACGATGTACTTGTTCTCAGCGTTACACGGCCAGGGCACGTCCTCCACGCCGTCGACGAGCGGCATGCCGACGGAGTGCACGCAGGGCACGAAGTCGCCCTCGCTGCCGAGCACGTCCAGTGCGCCCTTACCCATGCGGGTCATGATCCGCATGTTCACCACCACGTAGGGTGAGTCTGTCAACTGCACGCCGACATGGCTCTTGTCCGACCCCAACGGACCCATCGAGAAAGGCACCACGTACATCGTCCGACCGAGCATCGCGCCGGAGAAGAGCTCGGTCAGCGTGCGTCGCATCTCGTCCGGATCGCACCAATTGTTCGTCGGCCCGGCTTCCTCCTCGGTCGCCGCGCATATGAACGTGCGGTCCTCCACCCGCGCGACGTCCCCCGGGTCAGACAGCGCGAGGTAGGAGTTCGGCCGCTTGGCGTCCGCCAGACGCTCGAAGGTGCCGGCGCCGACAAGCTCCTGGCAGAGGCTGTCGTACTCTTCGGCCGAACCATCGCACCAGCGGATCTCGTCCGGTTCGGCGAGCCTCGCGACCTCCTCGACCCATGCCAGCAGGCGCTCGTTCTTGGTGGGGGCGGGGACGGTCATGTTCATGGGATCCAGGCGGCTCCTCGATTTGCGGGCGTCATCGGCCCGGGCCGGTTGTGCGCTGCTCCCCGGCCAACATCGGCTCCGAGAAACAGAAAAACGCCCTTGCGGGGCGGTCCCTGAAGCCTATCGCACGACTCCTACCCGGTTACTCGACGTTTCCCCCGCCGGCTTCATCGGCAGCGCCGTCGGCGCCCGGGTGGCTGGGATCGAGCTTCCTGCGGGGGACAAGCACGAGCCGCTTGAACTCGGCCACGAGGACGCCATCCTGGTTGAGCACCCGGGTATGGACCTTCACGGTGCCGCGGTCGGGCTTGGACCTCGACTCCTTCTTCTCGAGCACCTCGGACTCGCAGAAGAGCGTGTCGCCGTGGAACACCGGCGCCGGGTGCATGAGTTCCTCGGTGGCGAGGTTCGCGATCGCCTTGCCGCTCACGTCGCTCACCGACATGCCGAGCGCCAGCGAGTAGACGAGCGGTCCCACGACGACGTTTCGGCCCTGCTGGGATTTGGCCGCGTAGACGTCGTTGATGTGCAGCGGGTGATGGTTCATGGTGATGAGGCAGAACAGATGGTCGTCGGCCTCGGTGACGGTCTTGGCGGGCCAATGCTTGTACACGGCGCCGACCTCGAACTCCTCCAGGTAACGGCCGTACGGGTGAGCTCCGCTCGCCTCGCGGGCGGCCTGCTCGGTCTCGACGGAATGGGTCTCGCTCGTCACGCTCATGGGTCTCCTTGGCCGGTCTTCGCGCCCAACTCTAGACACTGGGCCCCCGACTGCGCCGCGCCGGCGATACGGTTCAGGCTCCAGACGACACAGGAGACAAGCCTTGCGCAACCCCCGAGACTTCCTCAAGCCGCTCGCCATCGACGCGCCCGAGCCGGCCCGCGAAATCCCCTTCAAGCCATCCCGGATGATCCATTTCATGGACTTCTCCAACGAGAAAATGGTCGCCAAGGCACCCGATCTCGCCCCCAAGGTGGACATCCTCCTCGGCAATCTCGAGGACGCCGTCGCGCTTGACAAGAAGGAGGCTGCGCGGGCGGGCCTGATCAAGGTGGGCAGGGAGATGGATCTCGGCGACACGGCGCTGTGGACGCGCGTCAACGAGCTCGCATCGCCGTTCGTGCTCGACGACCTGACGCAGCTCGTGACCGAGATAGGGCACAAGCTCGAGGTCATCATGGTCCCGAAGATCGAGGGCCCGTGGGACATCCACTACGTCGACCGCCTGCTCGCGCAGCTCGAGGCGAAGGCGGGCCTGGAGCGGCCGATCCTCGTGCACGCCGTGCTGGAGACCGCCCAGGGCGTGGCCAACCTCGAGGAGATCGCCAGCGCCTCGCCGCGCATCCAGGGCATGAGCTTCGGACCCGCCGACCTGGCGGCTTCGCGACGCATGAAGACGACGCGCGTCGGCGGCGGACACCCCGGCTACCGCACGATCGCCGACCCCGACCCCGACCATCCCGACGCCCCCCGCCCCAGCTACCAGCAGGACCCGTGGCACTACTCGATCGCTCGCATGGTCGACGCCTGCACGTCCGTCGGAGCGCTTCCGTTCTACGGACCGTACGGCGACATCGGCGACGAGGAGGGCTGCGAGACCCAGTTCAGAGCCTCATTCCTGCTCGGCTGCGTCGGGGCGTGGACGCTGCACCCTGCCCAGATCCCGATCGCCAAGAGGGTCTTCTCGCCCGATCCCGAGGAGGTCGCGTTCGCCAAGAAGGTGATCGAGGCGATCCCGGACGGTCGCGGCGTGCACATGATCGACGGCAAGATGCAGGACGACGCGACCTGGAAGCAGTGCAAGGTCATGGTGAACCTCGCTGAAATGCTCGCGCGGAAGGACCCCGACCTCGCCGAGGCCTACGGGTTCGTGCCGGCGCCGGCCGTATAGGCTTCCGCGCCGCAATGAGATTCTTCGAGTACGAGGCGCGCGAGATCATCAAGCGTGCCGGCATCCCGGTCACCGACTACGGGTTCACCACCGACGCCGCCGAGGCGCGCGAGATCGCGCAGAGGATCGGCGGCCCGACGGTGATCAAGTCCCAGGTGCTGACCGGAGGCCGCATGAAGGCGGGGGGCGTCAAGTTCGCCGACACGCCCGAGGAGGCCGAGGCTCATGCGCGCGACATCCTCGCGCTGGAGATCAACGGCCATGCGCCTCGCGGCGTGCTCGTCGATCCCCGAGCCGAGGTCGAGCAGGAGTACTACGCCGGCGTCGTCTGGGATGGCACGCGCAAGCAGCCCGTGATGATCTTCTCGCCCGTCGGCGGCATCGACATCGAGCAGGTCGCCGAGGAGCAGCCCGACAAGGTCGGCCGCCGGCACTTCTCCAACATCCTTCCGCTCAGCGACTTCCAGGCGAAGGAGGTGGTCGCCTCGACGGGTGTCACCGGAGCGGCGCTGAACAGGCTCGTCCCGATCGTCAAGCGCCTGGCGAGCCTGTTCGTGGAGAACGACATGATCCTCGCCGAGATCAACCCGCTCGGCCGCCTCGCCGACGGCTCGTTCGTCGCGCTCGACGCGCACATGGACATCGAGAACGAGGCCCGCGGACGCCACTCCAGGCTGCTCGCCGAGCTCGGCGTGGGCGAGGAGGAGACCAGGCAGGCGCGCGAGGCGACCCCCTTCGAGCTCGCCGGCGAGCAGGTCGATGCCATGGACCACCGCGGCGTCGCCGGCAATGTGACCGAGTTCGACGGCAATCTGGGCCTCGTGATCGGCGCCGGCGGGGGCTCGCTGACGCTGTTCGACGCGGTCCGTGCTCATGGCGGCAAGCCGGCCAACTACTGCGAGATCGGCGGCAACCCTTCGGTCGCCAAGGCCTGCGGTCTGGCCAAGCTCGTTCTGCAGAAGCCCGGCGTCGAGCGGATCGCGGTGATGATGTCGATCGTCTCGAACACGCGCGTGGATATCGTCGCCCGCGGCGTGATCAAAGCATGCCTGGAGCTCGGCTACGACCCGGCCGAGAAGATCGCGATCTTCCGCATCCCGGGCGCCTGGGAGGAGGAGGGCTTCAAGATCCTCGAGCGCTACGGCGTCGACTACGCCGACCGCTCGGTGTCGCTCAACGAGGCCGCGCGCCGGGCCGTCGAGAAGATCGAAGGGGCTCCGGTCTGATGAGCATCCTGATCGACGCTGACACGACCTTCATCGTTCAGGGGATCACCGGCCGCGAGGCCGTCAACCTGACCCGCGAGTGCCTCGACTACGGCGTCGGCGCCAAGGTGGTCGGCGGAGTCACCCCGGGACGCCTGGGACGCGAGGTGCACGGCGTGCCCGTCTTCGACACCGTCGCACAGGCCGTGGCGCACAACGGCGCCCCGATTTACGGGTCGGTTGTGACCGTCCCGCCCGCTTTCACCAAGGATGCCGTGTTCGAGGCGATCGAGAACGGCATCGAGCTGATCGTGATCGTCACCGAGCGCATCCCACGCCGCGACGTCGCCGAGATGGTCGAGCTCGCGACGCTGCGCGACGCGCGGATCATCGGGCCCAACTGCCTCGGGATCATCGTGCCCGACGTGATCAAGATGGGCGGCATCGGCGGGCCGGCGAAAAACGCCGCTCAGGCCTACACCCCCGGCTCGATCGGCGTGATCTCGCGCTCGGGCGGGATGACAACGGAGATGTCCTCCACCCTCAGCGCGGCGGGGCTCGGGCAGTCGACGGCGGTGTCGATCGGCGGCGACGCGATCATCGGCTCCACCTACGCGGAGCTGATGCCTCTGTTCGAGGCCGACGAGCAGACGGAGGGGATCGTCATCTACACAGAGCCGGGAGGGCGCATGGAGGCCGAGCTGGCACGGTGGGTGACCGAGAACCGGTCGAGGCTGCCGATCGTCGCCTTCATGGCGGGGCGGTTCATGGACGAGATGCCGGGCATGAGCTTCGGCCACGCGGGCACGATCGTCGAAGGCAAGGAGGACACGGCGTCCGAGAAGATCGCCCGGCTCGCCCAGGCCGGCATCACGGTGGCCGAGCGCATCGAGGACATCCCGGAGATGATCCGCGCCAAGATCGTTGAGAGGGCACCCGCGTGAGGGCCGACGCGACGTTCATCGCCGTCGAAGTGGACGACGCCGCCGCCGCCGATCCGGAGCTCGCGCGCAGGCTGACCGAGGCATGTCCGGTCGACATCTTCGCCCAGACCGGCGACGGCGGCCTGGATATCGTCGAGCTGAACCTTGACGAGTGCGTGCTATGCCGGCTCTGCTTGGACGCCGTTGAATCGGACCCCACCCACCCGGTCAAGGTGATCAAGCTCTACGACGACGGCGCGATACTCGCCTGAGCCCCCGCGAGTTCTAGTACCTTGGAGTTGTCACGCGCGCACCCGCGCGGTCATAATCTGCACGATGGTGGCACCGGGCCCGTGAACGAAAACTTCTCACTCATAGTCATGTGCCTCTTCCTGCTGGCCTCGCTTGCCTTCCTGGCCGAGCAGCTCACCTCTTACCACTGAGCCGCGAGAGCTACGGCTGCCGGCGCGCCCGCGGCGTACGCTCGCGCTCCTGCTGCTTCTCGACGACGTTGATGATCAGCCGCAGGAACTGCTCCGGGCCGGTCGCCTTGGCCTGACCGTAGGTGAAGGCCTCGATCCAGTCCGCGACCTTGCCGTCGCTTGCCATCACGTTGAAGAACTCGCGGCGCATGTCCACGCGCAGGCGGGCGTCCGCCGCCGGGCCCTTGGTCACCTTGGCGCCCGGCATCTCGAGGCGAAACTGCTGCACGTCGCCCCTTCCTCTCAGCTCGACGCCGACTACGAGCTTGATCGGCTCGAGCGCGGGAACTTCGGCGATGAACCTGTGGGTCGCAAGCTCGATCAGAGCCTTGGCGTCCTCGGACATTTAGGTGTCGCTCCCCCTCTCCGACCGGTCCGGCCCGGTCGCTGTCGATCAGATCTTATGACGCTGCAGCAGCTTGCGGCCGATGACCATGCGCTGGATCTCGGAGGTGCCCTCGCCGATGAGCAGCAGGGGCGCGTCACGGTAGAGGCGCTCGATCTCGTACTCCTTGGAGTAGCCGTAGCCGCCGTGTATGCGGAAGGACTCCTCGACGCAGAAGCGACCCGCCTCGGAGGCGAACAGCTTCGCCATGCCGGCCTCCAGATCGGAGCGCTCCCCCGCATCCTTCAGGCGCGCCGCGCGCATCGTGAGCAGCCGGGCGGCCTCGACCTGAGTGGCCATGTCGGCCAGCTTGAACTGGATCGCCTGGTGCTCGGCGATCGGCTTGCCGAACGCCTTGCGCTCCTGCGAGTAGCGCAGCGCGAGCTCGAGTGCCCGTTGGGCGATGCCGACGCCGCGCGCGGCGACGTTGACGCGGCCGACCTCCAGAGCGTCCATCATCTGGGCGAAGCCGCGGTTCAAGCCCTCATCCTCGCCCCCGAGCACGTTCTCGGGCGGGCACCGATAGCCGTCGAAGATCAGCTCGGTGGACTCGACTCCCTTGTAGCCCATCTTCTTGATCTTCGGCGGCACGTTCAGTCCGGCATAGTCGCCGGTGTTCTCGCTTGCGCCCGGTTCCTTCTCGGCGATGAAGCACGTGAACCCCCGGTGACGCGGCTCGGCGTCGGGGTCGGTCTTCACGAGCACGAAGACGAGCGCCGAGAGCAGGCCGTTCGTGACCCACATCTTCTGGCCGTTGATCTCATAGGAGCCGTCCTCGCCCTTCTTGGCCGAGGTTTTGATCGCCTGGACGTCTGAGCCGAGCTCTGGCTCCGAGAGCGAGAAGGCCGCCCTGATCTCCCCCGTGGCCATTCGCGGTAGGTACTTCTCCCTCTGCCCGACCGTGCCGAACTTCATCAGCAGGTAGGAGCCGATGAAGTGGGTGTTGATCACTCCCGAGATCGAGATCCAGCCGCGCGAGAGCTCTTCGACGATCATCGCGTAGGTCGTGAGGTCGAGCCCCATCCCGCCGTACTCCTCGGGAATCGTCACGCCGAACAGGCCGAGCTCCTTCATCTGCTCGACGATCGGCTCCGGGAACAGATCCTCGTGGTCGTAGTGCTCGGCGTTTGGAAGGATCTGCTCGTCGACGAACTGACGCACCATGTCGGTGATCGCCTTCTGCTCGTCGGTCTTCTCGATTTGCTGGGAAGCGGCTACGGCCATTCTGATTAGCGCTCCAAGGTCGTTTTTCGGCTGGAGAAGGGAGAATACCGTCGTGAACTTCGCCCGCGACCTCGTCGACCGGCGCGACCCGGGCGAGCTTGCGCTCCTCGAGCTGGCCCGTGACGGCGCCCGGCGCGAGTGGACGTTCGGCGAGGTGGCCGAGCGCGCGGCGCGCCTTGCTGGCTCATTGCAACGGCGCGGCGTCCGGCGCGGCGATGTCGTGATGACGCTGATCGGCAACCGGCCCGAGTGGGTGCTCACGATGGTGGCGTGCTTTCGCATGGGAGCGGTCGTGCTCCCATGCACCGAGCAACTGCGGGCCAAGGACCTGCGCCTGCGCATCGAGCTTGCCGATCCGAAGCTGATCGTCACCGATGAGCGAAACCGCGAGGAGCTGCACGCCGCCGGCGTCGAACGAGAGCAGACGGTCGCGGGCGTCCGGCGCCCGGGCGCCGACGCGGCTGGGCCGGGCGAGGTCGACGTCGTGTGCGTTCCGGATGAGGAGCTGTTCGCC
Organism: Solirubrobacterales bacterium; assembly: GCA_025964355.1. Lineage (GTDB taxonomy): Bacteria > Actinomycetota > Thermoleophilia > Solirubrobacterales > Solirubrobacteraceae > Palsa-744. The sequence continues at coordinate 8,137 of JAOPZB010000042.1, forward strand.
GCGCCGCCCGCGGCGGCCGTCGAGCTGCAGGATGCGGACCCCTCCCTGATCACGTTCACGAGCGGGACGGCCGGCGAGCCGAAGGCGGTCGTGCACGGGCAGCGCTACTTGTTCGGCCAACGGCTTCAGGCCGAGCACTGGCTGGGCGCGAGCCCGGGCGAGCTCGTCTGGTGCACCGCGGCCAGCGGCTGGTCGAAGTCGGCGCGCAACGTGTTCATCGCGCCGTGGCTGTCGGGCGCGGCGTCGCTGCTGCATGACGCACGCTTTGATCCCGAGGAGCGCCTCGAGCTGCTCGAACGCGAGCGCGTGCGGGTTCTCTGCATGGCGCCGACCGAGTACCGCGTGATCGCCAAGCGGGCGAACCTGCGCGCGCTGCCGCACCTGCGCGGCATGGTCGCCGCGGGCGAGGCGCTGAACCCGGAGGTGCTGCGTGCCTGGCGCGAGGTCACCGGCCTTGAGATCCGCGACGGGTACGGGCAGACGGAGACCGGACAGCTGACCGGCAGCCCGCTCGGCGAGGCGTCGAGGCCTGGCTCGATGGGAAGACCGCTTCCGGGCGTCGGAATGATCGTCAAAGACGCTGAGCTGACCGTCAACCCGGCGACCGTCCCGACGTTCTTCCTCGGATATCTCCACGAGCACGTGCGCCGGGACGAGCGGGGGGCGTGGCTCGTCGAGGACAGGCGCTGCGGCGGCCCGTGGCACACGGGCGACCGGGTCGCCGAAGATGGCGAGGGCTGGCTCTATTTCGAGGGACGCAACGACGACGTGATCGTGTCAGCCGGCTACCGGATCGGGCCGTTTGAGGTCGAGTCGGCGCTCGTCGCGCACCCGGCCGTGGCCGAGGCCGCAGCCGTGGCGGCTCCGGACGAGGAACGTGGCGCGGTCGTGCGCGCGGTGGTGGTGCTCCGCGATGGCGGCTACACGCCCTCCGCGGAGCTCGTGCGCGAGCTCCAAGAGCACGTCAAGCGCGAGACGGCCCCCTACAAGTACCCGCGCATCGTCGACTTCGCCGAGGAGCTGCCGAAGACGGCCTCAGGCAAGATCAAGCGCGCCGAGCTGCGCCGGGCCGGGTCCTGAGCGCGGCGCGCAGCCCAGGATCCCCGGCCCGACGTCTACCCGGGCCTCCGCGACCGGGCGCCGGGACGCGA
>JAOPZB010000053.1 GCA_025964355.1 Solirubrobacterales bacterium
ACTACGTCGCCATTCATGGCTGACATCTCACATCCTCCTCATACTTGCGGGACATGCCCGCAGGCACAGCCCCCTCTATGGAATCCCTCTATGGAGTAACTCCCCACGCAGAAGCTGGGGAGGTTGAGCAGCATAACCGCGAGCGCTACTCGTGTCAAGCGCATTTTCCGAGGCGCCGGGCGCTGCTTTGGAGCGCAGCGTCCGATGCGGCTGCAACGCTGGTCGATCCGAGTAACCCCAGAAGGGTCGTGCCGAAATGAACGTGCTGAGCGTCCTGTTGCTGATCGTCGGAGTCCTCCTTGGGGCGGCCGTCGCCGTCGCGCTGCTGCGCCCGAACCGCCAGCGGATGCGCGACGAGCTGAAGTCGATCTCCTTGGACGTGCTGCGCCAGACCGGCGACTCGCTCGCCCAGCGCGTCGCCGAGGCGCGACGCGCGGAGGAGGAGCGAGCGACTGGCGAGATGGCCAGACGTGCCGAGGAGATCAAGGGCCTCGTCGGGCCGGTTTCGGAGAAGCTCGGCAGGATGGAGAGCGAGATCGGACGCCTGGAGCGCGAGCGCCGGGAGGCTCAGGGGCAGCTCGCGCAGATGCTGCGCCAGCTCGGCGACGGAGTCGGCACGCTGCGCCAGGAGACGGGCAACCTCGTGTCGGCGCTGAAGCGTCCGTCGACGCGGGGCTCCTGGGGGGAGATTCAGCTGCGCAACGTCGTCGAGATGGCCGGGATGGTGTCCCACTGCGACTTCGTCGAGCAGAGCACGATCCAGACCGGCGACGGGATGCTGCGGCCGGACATGCTGGTGCGCCTGCCCGGCGGGAAGCTCGTCGTGGTCGACTCGAAGGTGCCGCTGGACGCCTACCTGTCGGCGCTCGAGGCCCCGGACGAGGAGGGCCGTGAGCTGCACACCGCCCGCCACGCGCGCCAGACACGCGAGCACATCGCGAAACTGGCTTCAAAGGGCTACCAGCGCCAGTTCGACTCGACCCCGGAGTTCGTCGTGATGTTCGTCCCCTCCGACGGCATCTACCAGGCGGCCCTCGCGCAGGACCCCGCGCTGATCGAGTATGGCGTCCAGCAGCAGGTGCTGATGGCCACGCCCACCACGCTGATCGGGCTTCTGTGGGCCGTGCACTACGGCTGGCGCCAGGAGCTGATCGCGCAGTCCGCGCGGGAGATCGCCGAGTCGGCGCGGGAGCTGCACAGCAGGCTCGGGCGCTTCACGGAACCGCTGACCAAGCTCGGGCGCCAGCTGGACTCGGCGATAGGCGCCTACAACGAGGCGGTCGGCTCCTTCGACCATCGGGTGATCCCGCAGGTGCGTCGCATCGAGCAGGCGGGCGCCGCCTCCGAACGCGAGGTGCATGCCCCGAGCGCCGTCGAGATCACCGCGCGGGCGATCACCGCGCGGCGGGCGTCCTCGCCGCAGGAGTCCTCTTCCGACGACGCGAACGTGCGGCAGGAGCCCTACGCCGCGGAGCAGCTGCCCGCCGGCGCCTGATCAGGAGCAGGATCAGCGTAAGGGCGACGGGGACCGTCGCGGGCAGCTCTTCCACGAACAGGAACAGCAGGTCGAAGCCGAGCGCGAGCAGCGCCGTCAAGATCGCGCCGCGCCTCTGCAGCGAGCCGCCGGCAGTCACCGCCAGCAGCCCGCCGAGCACGCCGGCGATGAACAGGTCGCCGTAGCCCATCACCGCCGAGCCGAAGACCTCGCTCTGCAGTCGCGGCAGACCGGCGGCGGGGTGAGCGGCGTTCAGCGCGTCGTTGGGCCTCTGAAGCAGGTCCGAGACCACAAGCGCGGTATCCGCCGCCGCCATCGCCACGATCCCGGCGGCCAGCCAGCGCGGCGGCGTGACGGCCGCCAGCAGCGCGCCGAGCGCGACGCAGCTCAGGCCCGTCAGGATGACCGCGGCCCCCTCCCCCGCCAGCCCGCCACGGTCCACCCAGGCGAGCACGAACAGCGGCGCCACCGCCAGCGCCGCGCCGGGCCGGGCGCCGTGCACGAGCCAGCCGAGCGCCAGCGCAGCAAGCAGCGGCACGGCGACGAGGGCGAGATATGTCAGCGCCTGAGCGCTCGCGCTTTCCGCCGCGCGCGCGCCGAAGACGAATGCGATCACCGACAGTGGCGGCAGCAGAGCCCAGCGGCGCGCGCGCAGGCGGGCGAGCGCCGCCAGGCGCGGCGGGCGCGGAAGCGCGACCACCGCGCCCTGCACAAGCGACAGCAGGGCGATCGATATCCAGAAGGGGAGCACCTGCCATCAACATAGATAGCGTCGGCGAGCATCGCGGTGCACCCCGGTGGTGCGTGTGCGTACGATGAGCACGGTGAACGCGACGGCCTCGCAGGCACCCCCGATCCTTCATCTCTCGTCGGTCGTCGGCAGCCCTCTGCGCGACTCCGACGGCGAGCAGCTGGGCAAGGTCGAGGACGTGATCGTTCGGCTCGGCGGCACCGGGTATCCACCGATCACCGGCTTCCTCGTGAAAGTCGCCGGTCGAACCTCGTTCCTGGGCGTTGACCGCGTGTCGGACATCGGCCCGGACGGCGTGGTGTTGCGCAAGGCCAAGCTTGACCTGCGCCGCTTCGAGCGCCGGCCGGAGGAGGTCCTGCTCAAGCGTGACCTACTCGACCGGCAGCTGATCAACGTCGAGGGGGCACGTCTCGTGCGCGCCAACGAGATCGAGCTGGCTCTCGTCGCAGGCTCGTGGCGCGTCGTCGGCGTAGACACCGGGCCCCGCGGTGGGCTGCGCCGCCTGCTGCCTAAGCCGCTCGGCGCCCGTATCGCGACGGGCGACTTCCTCGACTGGGCCTGCGTAGAGCCGTTCGTAGGGCACGTGCCGACGGTGCGCCTACGGGTTCCGCATCCGAAGCTGGCGAAGCTGCACCCGGCGCAGATCGCCGACCTCGTCGAGGCGGCGTCCAAGCGCGAGGGCGAGGAGATCATCCAGGCCGTCGGCGACGACGATCGCGAGCTGGAGGCAGATGTCTTCGAGGAGCTTGACGACCAGCATCAACGTGAGTTCCTCGAGGACCGGCCGGATGAGCAGGTTGCCGAGATCCTCTCGCGCATGGCGCCCGACGACGCGGCCGACGTGATCGGCGAGCTCGACGAGGATCGCCGGGAGTCGGTGCTGGGGCTGCTTCCTGTCAGCCACCGCGTGAAGGTGAGGGCGCTGCTGGGCTACGACCCGGCCGAGGCCGGCGGCCTGATGAGTCCGGACTTTCTGCTGCTGGGCGCCTCGACGCCGGTCGGCGACGCGATCGAGGCGGTCAGACAGAGCAACATCGAGCCGGAGCTGCTGACGGCGGTGTTCGTCGCCTCGAGCGAGGGGGCGCCGGAGGGAAGCGTTCCGGTCACCGCGCTGCTGCGCGGCGACCCGGGCGCGCCGCTCGTGCAGCTCGTCAAGCACGAGATCCCCTCACTCTCGCCCGACACGTCCTTCGAGGAGGTGGCACGCCTGATGGCCGACTACAACCTCACGGCAATCCCTGTCGTCGACGAGCAGCGGCGCATGGTCGGAGTCGTCACCGTCGACGATGTGCTCGGGGCGATGCTCCCGCGGGGCTGGCGGCGGCGTTTCGGCCTCCTCGGCGAGGACTGAATAGACTGCCCCGGTCGTGAGTGCCTCCAGCGGACAGTTCGATGGCGGTCCGAGTACCGTCCGTCATGCGTCGCGTCCGGTCGGCCATCGTTGGCCGACCGCGTCTGCCTGTCCGGCTTAGTCCGCGCCGCGCCCGCATATTCGCGTTCGTCGGGCTCCTCGGCCCCGGCCTGATCGCCGCCAACGCCGGCAACGACGCCGGCGGCATCGCGACATACTCGGCGGCCGGCGCCAAGTACGGCTATCAGCTGCTGTGGACGCTCGTCCTGATCACGTTCTCGCTGGCCGTGGTGCAGATGCTCGCCGCCCGCATGGGGGTCGTAACCGGCAAGGGCCTGGCCGAGCTGATCCGGGAGGAGTACGGAATTCGCTGGTCCGTGCTCGCGACGTCGGCAGTGCTCGTGGCGAACCTCGGGATCTGCATCTCGGATTTCGTCGGGATCGGCGCCGCGCTGGCTCTGGCCGGCGTGCCGCCGCAGGTGTCCGTGCCGCTGGCGGCGCTCGGCATCTGGCTGATCATCGTGCGGGGGTCCTACCGCTCGGCCGAGCGAATCTTCATCTGGTTCACGATCCCCTTCTTCGCCTATCCGATCGCCGCCGTTCTCGCGCATCCGCACTGGGGCGCCGTGGGCAGGTCGCTGGTCGTGCCGCACGTGCATCTGAGCTCGGCCTTCCTGCTGATCCTGATCGCCACGGCGGGCACGACGATCACCCCCTACATGCAGCTCTACCTGCAGTCGGCCGTCGTCGAGCGCGGCGTGCGCGAGGAGGACCTGGGACGCGAGGAACGCGAGGCCGTCTCGGGAGCCGTGTTCGCGAACATCATCGCCGGCTTCATCATCATCGCGACCGGCGCGACGCTCTTCGCGCACGGCGTCCACAACATCTCCTCGGCGGCCCAGGCCGCGCGGGCGTTGAACCCTTTTGCCGGCCAGTACGCTGAGGCGCTGTTCGCGATCGGGCTGCTCGGCGCCAGCCTGCTCGCCGCCGCGATCCTTCCGATCGCGACGTCGTATGTCATCTCGGAGTCGCTCGGCTACGAGAAGGGCATCGGACGTCGCCGGCAGGAGGCACCGGTGTTCGTGAACGTGATCACGGGCATGATCCTGATCAGCGCGTTCGTGGCGATCATCCCCGGGCTGCCGGTCATCTCTCTGCTCGTGGCCGTACAGGTGGTCAACGGGCTGCTGCTGCCGATCAATCTGTTCTTCATATGGCGCCTGGCGCGGTCGCGGAACGTCATGGGCGAACGGCGCATCGGTGGCGTCCTGGACATCCTGATGGCGCTCACAGTCCTGCTCCTCTCGACCCTCTCGACAGTACTCGTGGTCGTCACGGTCACCGGCCTCTAGCCCCGGTCGCCGGTCGCGCGGGCCAGCGCTACCGACGGAGGAGCAGCGTCGCGCCGATCGCCCCGCCGAGATCGCCCAGCGCCGCCACGTGGACGTGCGGAGGCCTCGAGTCGATGAACAGGTGAGGCTGCATCGCCTCGGCGATTCGCTTGACGTAAGGATGGCCGAGGCGGACGCCGAGACCACCGCCGATGATCACGCCCTCGACGTCGAGCAGGTTCACGGCGGACGCTACGCCGGCGCCGAGAGCCACGACCGCACGATCGATGATCTGGTGGGCCAGCTTGTCGCCATGGTCGAGCGCACGCGCCCACACCCCGCTTGTGACGCGGGTCCGCTGGCGCTCCTTCATCAGCTTGAACAGTTCGGTCTTGCGGCCCTTTTCGACGAGCCTCGTCGCGTGCTCTTCCATCGCCGCGCGACCGGCGTAGGCCTCCATACAGCCACGTCGCCCGCAGGTGCAGCGGGCACCGTTGATCTCGACGACCATGTGTCCGATCTCCCCGGCGCCCCCGCGCCCTCTCCACGGCTCACCGCCAAGGATCAGCCCGCCGCCCACCCCGGTCCCCCAGAAGACCCCGAGCAGCGACGTGTAGAGGCGTCCCGCGCCGAGCTTGAACTCGGCGAGCGTCGCGACCTGGACGTCGTTGCCCAGCTTGACCTCGGGCCCGAGTGCCGCCTGGAGCGTCGCGGCGAGCGGGAAGCTGCCTTCCCAGCCCGGGAGGTTGCGGGCACTGATGACGTTGTCACCTTCGATCGTGCCTGGCGACCCGACGCCGATGCCGGCCAGCGCGGCGGGCTCCAGCTCGGCCGCCCTCGCGGCGTCGCGCAGCGCGTTGGCCATCTCGCGCGCCACGTCGGCGGGCCCTCCGCTCGTGGGCGTCCCGCGGCGGGCGGAGCCGAGCACGCTGAAATCCTCGTCGACGACGACCGCCTGGATCTTCGTCCCGCCGAGGTCGATCCCGCCGTAGCTCGCCATGCGGGCGGATCATCGCAGACGCCGTCTCGGGCTCTGAACGGCCTGGGCGCTCAGGCCACAGCGCAGGGCCGGCCAAGCGCCAGCCCGACTTCGGCGGATCCTAGGGGTGCTTCGGGTCCGCGATCGCGGCCGAGCTCGGCTTGTTCTTGACGCTCGGCGCCGGCAGGGCCCCGATCCTCGTGATCAGCTGTTCCCATTGCGTGCCGCTCACGTAGGTGGGGGTCAGCAGCGGAGACGGCGCGGCGCGCCCGGAGCGAGCGGAGCGTGCAGCCGCGGCCGGCGTCAGCGACGCGGCCGGCCTGGCAGGC
>JAOPZB010000065.1 GCA_025964355.1 Solirubrobacterales bacterium
GTACGAGCGCCGCCTGGAGCTGCTGGAGGAGCGCCATGGCGAGACCCCTCCGGGCAAGCCTCGTCGCGGCCGCTCCCAGGCGGCCGCGGCCTCGCCCGCGAGGCGTGCGCCCGCGCCCTCGCGCTCCCGCCCCGGGCGCCGGGGGGGCTCCGGGGGCACAGACGGTGAGAACGGCTCCGGACGCGCCGACACGGCGATCCGCCCCGAGCGCTTCGCACGCCTGGTCACCCTCGCGAGCATCCTCATCAAGGCCGGTCGTGAGCAGAAGCGCGTCGTCATGAAGGATGTCTGCGAGCGCCTGCAGATCAGCGATGACGAGCTGCGCGAGGACGTCAACGTCCTGAACGTTGTGAACTTCGGAGGCGGCTCCTACGTGCTGTATGCCGAGATCAAGGAGGAGGAGGGCGAGATCGAGGTCGACCCGGAGCCTTACAGCGACAACTTCGACAGGCCGGCTCGTCTGCTGCCGGTGGAGGCGAAGGCGCTGGTCGCGGCAATAGACCTGATCGGCGAGCACATCCCCGAGGGATCGCTCACGTCGGCGCGCGAGAAGATCGTCGTGGCCCTCGGCGAGGACCCGATGGAGCAGGGGCTTCAGGTCGCGAGCGCAAGCGGCGACGACGCAGACGTCGCGCGGCTGGTCTCCAAGGCGATCGTCCAGCGACACATGATCGAGATCGAGTACTACAAGGAGAACGAGGACGAGCTGTCGCTGCGCAGGATCGAGCCGTATGCCCTCACCAACGGGCGCGAGGGCTGGTACGTCGCCTCGTTCGACCCCGAGCGTGACGGCGTGCGCCATTTCCGGCTGGATCGCATCAAGGGCCTCACCGTCACAGAGGAGAAGTTCGACCCGCGGCCCGAGGTCGACCCGGCGGCGGAGGTCGACGGCTGGCTGCGCACCGGCGAGGTGCAGGCCTCGCGCAGCGCGCGCGTCTGGGTCTCTCCCGAGCGGGCGCGCTGGGCGCGCGAGGCGCGCCGTGTGGTCGAGGAGTGGAGCGACGGAGCCGTCATCGTCGAGCTGAGCTTCGCCGGAGTCGACTGGCTCGTGCGGGAGATCCTCAAGGAAGCCGGCGATGCGGCGGTGCTCGAGCCCCAGGACGCGCGAGAGGCAGTGCGAGTGGCGGTCGCGCGACTGCGCGAGGCTCAGGCCACTCCGGCCGGGGTTTAGCCGCCAGGCCCACGGCCCGGCGGGTGTGCCACGCCGAGGCGGTAGCGTTCGCGCGTGAGCCGGCGCGAGTTGATCACGATGACCGATGCGGAGGTCAGCTCGTTCCTGGCCGAGGAGCGCACGGTGACCTGCGCGACGGCCGGCCCGCGCGGCTGGCCGCACCTGATGCCGCTGTGGTACGTCACGCGCAGATCCCCGTCGAGCGATGGGCCCCGCCTTTGGTCGTGGACCTACGCGGCGTCGCAGAAGGTGCGCAACCTCGAGCGCGACGCACGCGCGACCCTCCAGGTCGAGGCCGGCGAGGAATACCAACAGCTGCGCGGCGTGATGCTCGAGTGCGAGGTCGTCATCCACCGGGACGTCGAGACGGTCGCTGCGCTCGGCCAGGAGATCTTCAGGCGCTACGCGTCGCCCAGGCCACAGGCTCCGGCGTCGGAGCTTCCAGCCGAGGTGACGGCGATGGTGGACAAGCAGGCCGTCAAGCGGGTGGGCCTGGAGTTCGTCGAGCTGCGTCGCGCGAGCTGGGATCACCGCAAGCTCGGCGGCAGCTACTGAGGTCCCGGCGCCGACGATGTCCGAGGGGGCGTGATCTGGCCGTGACGCGGGCGCGCTCTCGGCACGCCGCGACTCGGCCGCTCGGTAGGGTGATGCCGCGATGGAGCCGCTCAAGGGACTGATCCTGTCCGGGGGAAAGGGCACGCGCCTGCGCCCGATCACGCACACGAGCGCCAAGCAGCTCATACCTGTGGCGAACAAGCCGGTGTTGTTCTACGGCATCGAGGCCATGGCCGACGCGGGGATCGAGCAGGTGGGGATCATCATCGCGCCCGAGACCGGCCCCGAGATCGAAGCGGCGGCCGGCGACGGCACGCGGTTCGGAGTGTCGATCACCTACATCGTTCAGGATGAGCCCCGTGGGCTCGCTCATGCCGTCCTGACGGCCGAGCCGTTTCTCGGCTCGAGCCCGTTCGTGATGTACCTCGGCGACAATCTGTTGCAGGGCGGTATCTCCGATCTGGTCGCCGCCTTCCGCGAGCACGAGCCCGACGCCCTGATCCTGCTCACGCCGGTGCCGGACCCCGAGCACTACGGCGTGGCCGAGCTCGGCGCCGCCGCACCGGGGGAGGTCGGGCGCGTCGTGCGACTCGTCGAGAAGCCGGCCGAGCCCGCCACCGACCTTGCGCTCGTCGGTGTCTACATGTTCACCGTCGCCGTCCACGACGCCGCGCGAGCGATCGAGCCATCGGCCCGCGGCGAGCTCGAGATCACGGATGCGATCCAGCGCCTCGTCGACGCCGGCATGCGCGTCGAGCCGCACATCGTGCGCGGCTGGTGGAAGGACACCGGCAGGCTCGACGACATGCTCGAGGCCAACCGTCTGATCCTCGACAACCTGATCGAGCGCATCGAGGGCGAGCTGATCGACTCGCAGGTCGACGGGCGCGTGGTCATCGAGAAGGGGGCGCGGCTGGAGCGCACGATGGTCCGCGGCCCGGCGATCGTCGGCGCCGGGGCGCGTCTGACCGACTGCTACGTCGGCCCCTATACGGCGATCGGCGAGAACTGCACGATCTCTGGATCGGAGGTCGAGCATTCGATACTGCTCACCGGCTGCTCGGTCTGCGACCTCGACGGGCGCATGGAGTCGTCCCTGCTCGGGCGCAACGTAACCGTACGCCGCGGCGAGCGACAGCCGCGCGCCTACCGCTTCATGGTCGGCGACAACTCCGACATCTCGATCCTGTGAGGCTGCTCGTCACCGGTGCCCGAGGAATGCTGGGCCACGACGTGGTGCGGGCAGGCGAGCGGGCGGATCACGAGTTGGTGCCGGTGGACCTGCCCGAGCTCGACATCACCGACGTCTCGGCGGTCAGCGCTCTGGTGGCGCGCCTGCAGGGCGAACCCGGCTCGCTGCATGGGATCGTCAATTGCGCGGCCTGGACCGACGTCGATGGCGCCGAGACCAAGCGAGAGCAGGCCCATGCCGTCAACGTCGAGGGGACTTCGGTGCTGGCCGGGGTCGCCTTGCAGGGAGACATCCCCCTGGTGCACCTCTCGACCGACTACGTCTTCGACGGCGTCGCACCGCTCGACCGCGACGGACGGCCGCGTCCCTATCGTGAGTCCGATCCCACCGGCCCGCGATCGGTTTACGGCGCGACGAAGCTGGAGGGCGAGGGCGTCGTCCTGGGCGTCTCTGGGAAGAACACGGTCGTCAGGACCGCTTGGCTCTACGGCCTAGACGGGAGCAACTTCGTCGACACGATGCTGCGCCTGGCGGGCGAACGGGACTCGGTGCAGGTCGTGACCGACCAGGTCGGTTCGCCGACCTGGTCGGGGCACCTTGCTCCGGCGTTGGTCGGGCTGCTCGAGCGCCGGGTCACGGGCCTCGTGCATCTGACAGGGGGCGGCTACGTGTCCTGGAACGGCTTCGCCCAGGAGATCTTCCGCCAGGCCGAGATCGACTGCCAGGTGGAGCCGACGACCAGCGATCAGTTCGTCCGCCCCGCACCCCGCCCCTCCTGGTCGGCGATCGAGTCAGAGCGCGACGACGTCCTGCCGCTGCCGCCGTGGCAGGATGGCCTGAGCGGCTACCTGGCGGCTCGCGCTGGGATGATGCGTACGTGAAACTGCTCGTCTGTGGCGGCGCCGGCTTCATCGGCTCCACGTTTGCGCGCCTGCGCCTGCGCGAGCAGGGTGACGCGGTGACCGTGCTCGACAAGCTCACATATGCCGGACGCGAGGAGAACTTCCAGGACCTCACCGAGGAGCCCGGCTTCCGGTTCGTTCACGGCGCGATCGAGGATCCGGGCGCCGTCGCCGCGGCGATCGCCGCCGGCTCACCCGAGGCCATCGTCAACTTCGCGGCCGAGACCCATGTCGACCGCTCGATCGCCGAGCCCGACGCTTTCGTCAGGACGCATGCTCTCGGCACCTACGTGCTGCTCGAGGCGGCGCGCGAGCAGGGCCTGCGCTACCTGCAGGTCTCGACCGACGAGGTCTACGGCTCGATCGACGTCGGCACCTTCAACGAGGACAGTCCGCTGCGCCCCTCCTCGCCCTATTCGGCGACGAAGACGGGCGCAGACCTGCTCGTGGCCAGCTACTTCCATACCTACGGGCTGCCCGCGGTGATCTGCAGGGGCTCCAACAACTACGGCCCCTACCAGTATCCCGAGAAGCTGATCCCGCTGATGATCCTCAACGCGCTGAACGGCGACTCGCTCCCGGTATATGGGGACGGCATGCAGGTGCGCAACTGGATCCACTCGACCGACTTCGCCCGCGCGATCGGCCATGTGCTCGAGCACGGGGATCCGGGCGAGGTCTATAACGCCGGCGGCCCCGACGAGGAGGCGAACATCGCGGTCATCAGGCGGATCATCGACCTGACCGGGGCCGAGGAGTCACAGATCGACTACGTCACAGACCGGCCCGGACACGACCGCCGCTACTCGCTCTCCTCCGAGAAGGTGCGCGCGCTCGGGTGGGCTCCCAACGTCCGCTTCGAGGACGGCCTCGCCGAGACGGTCGCGTGGTATCGCGAGAACGCCTGGTGGTGGGAGCCCATCCGCTCGGGTGACTATCGCGGCTATTACGAGCGCCAGTACGGCCGCTCACTGCAGCCCTGAGACCTTCCACTTCCCCGCTTCCTTGACGAGCGACACCGTCTTTTCGGCGTTTTTGCCGCCGTAGGTGCTCTTGACGCGAGCCGTCGCCGTCGTGCCACCGCCGCCGAGCTTGATCGATTGAACTTTCGCTTCGAGGCTGTCGATCTCCGCCACCTGGTTCTTGACCGCTCGTTCGCAGCCTTTCGTGCCGCCGAGGCGATTGACGACGGCGCTCGCGAGGTCGTTCGCGCAGATCTTCTTCTGTTCGCCGGCCGTCACGTCCGCCTGGAGGTTCGAGATCGTCTGAGCGACGGCATGCTCTTCGCCCTTGAAGCCGGACGTCGAGACCGTGCTGCCGCACGCCGCGAGGCCGATGGCCAGCAGTGCGACGCAGAGGACGCTGCTGGCGCGCCGGGCGTGTGAGTGCAGGGGCATACGGGCGCCAGAGAGTACGTGACCCGCGGACGCGCCGTCTGGCTGAGGGCCGCGGCGCGGGCCTCGCTCAGCTCTGCTCGTCGGCGCGACGGTACCCCAGCCTCGCCGAGATGCGATCGGCCGTCGAGACGAGATGCGGACTGAGGGCGTCGACCATCTCCTCGAGGGAGATCATCGCGCTGGGCGCCGACAATCCCACGGCGGCGACGACCTCACGTCCGGCGTCGCGGACCGGCGCGGCGATCGCAAACAGCTCGGACGCCAGCTCCTCGTCGTTGACCGCGAAGCCCGCGTCGCGCACGTGCTCGAGCTCGTCGCGCAGGGCCCGCTTGCTGGTGATGGTGTTCGGACCGCGCTTGGCCGGCTTGGTCGAGGCGAGGATCTCGCGCTGCTCGGAATCGGACAGGTTCGCGAGCAGCAGCTTGCCCATCGCCGTGCAGTAGGCCGGCAGGCGCGACCCGGGGCTCTGCTCGAGCTCGGTCCTGCCCTGGCTACGGCGAAAGCTGCGGACCCGATCGATGTAGAGAACCTCTGTCCCGTCGAGCACCGAGAGGCTCGCCGTGTAGGAGGTGCGCTGCCGGAGCTCCTCGAGATAGGGGCGAGCGTGCTCGCGCAGGCCGGTCGAGTTGAGCGCCGACAGCCCGAGGTCGGCCACGCGCAGCCCGAGGCGATACTTGCGCGAGGCGCCCTGCTCGAGGTAGCCGAGGGCCACGAGGGTGATCACGTAGCGGTGGGTCGTCGAGCGGCTCATGCCGAGCTCGTCGGCGATGTCGGCGATTCCCAGGACCGGGCGCTTGGCGGTGAAGCAGCTCAGGATCGCGAGTCCGCGCTCGAGCGACTGGGAGTAACGCGGTTCGCGCAAGCTCGGTATCGACCAGGCCGGCTCGCTTCCGTTGTCGACGGCTTTGGAGGTAGAGCTTGTTCTAGGCATTGGGCGTCCGGTTCCCCTCTTGTCCAGGGCAGACACGCCCCGTCGAAAATGTCAATACTCGCAGATGGATCATGGTGCGATATATCGACCCGGGCGGAATCATAAACACTGGACTTCCGACACGATAGCCGCGTCCCCGTGACCAGGCGCCGGACCACCTGCGCGGCCGAGCAGGCCCCCGCGATCGACGCCTCACGCGCGCTAGCGGGCGCGCACCGGCATCGCCTGCTCGAGGAAGTGCTTGCTGAGCATCGTCTGCTGACCCTGGTAATTGGACTCGAGATCCTCGCCATAGAGCACGTCTGGCTCCTCGGCCATGCGCTCGAATGCGAGCTTGCAGACCGGCTGGCCGTGCTCGACCATGAACGACACGTCACGGGCGCGCACCTCCAGCGCCGCTCGGCTGCCGTGGCGCGAGCCGTCGCGCGAGTAGCCGAAACCCGGGTCGAAGAAGCCCGCGTAGTGGGTGCGCAGCTCGCCGGCTGTGGGGTCATAGGCCAGCATCTCGGCGGCATAGGACGGGGGGATGCTGACGCCCTCGGCTGACAACAGCAGGTAGAAGATCTCCGGCTCGAGCACGATGCGCCCGCCGCGCTCCGGGTGCACCGGCTCCCAGTAGTCCTGCCACTTCAGCGCCCCTACTCGGGTGAGGTCGATCGGCAGGCTGTTCTTCTTCGCGCGATAGCCGACGATGCTCTCCTCGGGGCCGGAGACGTCGAGTCGGACGAACATGCCGTCGGCGAGCGAGAGCTCCGAGCCGTCGAGCGGATGCGAATTGCGGTAGAGCAACGGGGTCTGGCTGTGCAGCGCGACTATCTGTTCGTCGCTGAGGCGCGCCTCGCCCCTCATCAGGCGCACTTGGTTGAGCGCGAGGCCGGTCTTCACGCGGATCGCGAACGTGCGTGGGACGACCTCGAGGTAGAGCCTGCCACGATAGCCCGCGCCGATCTCATCGAAGCGGTTGTTGCGGTCGGTGAGCACGCGGGTGAACACGTCCAGGCGCCCGGTCGAGCTCTTCGGGTTGGCCTTCGCGCGGATCTCCCCTGGCAGGCGAAGCTCCTCGATCAGCGGCACGAGATACGGACGGTCGCGCTCGAGCGTCGCGCCGTCGCGCAGGTCGATCCGTTCGAATGCGACGTCCTCGATCTTCTGCTCGACGGTCGAGTCGCTGTCGGGCAGGAAGCTGCAGCGCAGCGCCCACGCATGATCGCCGAGCCGCAGGTCGACGCTCGCCGGCTGCACCGACTCAGGGAGTATCCGCCACGGCCCCGCGACGATCCATTCGCGCTCGATCGCCTCGCGCAGGCGCTGTGACGGCAGCACTCCCGTCGAGCGCTCCAGATCGAGCGCCGAGTCCTGAACTCCGGCGTTTGCGGCCGTCGCCGCGGTCACAGCCATGCTCGCTTGCCCATCGGTCGAAGTCTAGGCGCGCTGGCGACGCGAGGCCCGTACGGCTGCCTGTAGACGGCTTCGTTGTCCGATCCCGTCCATGACCGCAGATGGAGCCCGCCAACAGCCCGACTTCTGGACGGCGCCACGCTAGCCTCAAGCGCGTGCCACTCTCAAGCTTTACCCCACGTGTGCGCAGCTGGTTCGAGCAGGCCTTCGCCGCACCCACGGCCGCCCAAGCCGAGGCCTGGCCGGCGATCGCCGCCGGCGAGAACGTTCTCGTCTCCGCTCCCACCGGCTCCGGCAAGACGCTCGCCGCGTTCCTCTGGGCGCTCGACCGGCTGAGCTCCACGGAGCCTGGCCCCGACGGCGGTGCCCCCAGAGGCCTCACGCGCGTCGTCTATGTGAGCCCGCTGAAGGCGCTCGCCTACGACATCGAGCGCAACCTTCGCGCGCCGCTGCGCGGGATCGGCGCAGAGGACGTGAGCGTCGGGATCCGCACCGGCGACACGCCGCAGCGCGAGCGCGCGGCGATGCTGCGGAACCCGCCGGACATCCTCGTCACCACCCCGGAGTCCCTCTACCTGATGCTCACCTCCCGCGCGCGGGAGACCCTGAGCGACGTCGAGGCCGTGATCGTCGACGAGATCCACGCCGTCGCCCATTCAAAGCGCGGCTCGCACCTCGCGCTGACCCTCGAGCGCCTCGAGGCGCAGGCGCAGCGCAAGGACGGCGGCCGTGGCCGCGAGCTACAGCGGATCGGGCTGAGCGCAACGCAGAACCCGCTCGAGGAGATCGGCCGCTTCCTCGTCGGCCCGCAGCGCCAGGTGAAGATCATCGACGTCGGCGCGCGCAAGCCGCTCGACCTGCGCATCGAGGTGCCAGTCGAGTCCATGACCGAACCCGCAGGCCCCGTCGACCCCGAGCGCGATCCGCTCGAGCCGATGGCGGGAGGCGAGGCGACCAGGTCCTCGATCTGGCCGGCCATCTATCCCGAGCTGCTCAAGCAGGTGCGCGAGCACACCTCGACGATCATCTTCGTCAACAACCGGCGGTCCGCCGAGCGCGTCGCGCTGCGGCTCAACGAGCTGGCCGCCGCGCAGGCCGAAGGGGCGGAGTCGGACCGCGCCGCCGGCGAGCGGCCGGTCGCGCCTGCAGAGATCGCGCGGGCGCACCACGGGTCTCTGGCGCGCGAGGAGCGCACCAAGGTCGAGGAGCTCCTCAAGGCCGGCGAGCTGCCCTGCCTGGTCGCCACCAGCTCGCTCGAGCTCGGGATCGACATGGGCGCGGTGGACCTCGTGCTGCAGATCGAGTCGCCCAAGTCCGTCGCGCGAGGGCTGCAGCGCATCGGCCGCGCGGGGCACGGCGTCGGCGAGGTCAGCATCGGGCGCATCTTCCCCAAGTTCCGAGGCGACCTGCTCGAGTGTGCCGTCGTCGCGCGGCGCATGCATGAAGGCCTGATCGAGTCGACGGTCGTTCCGCGCAACGCGCTCGATGTGCTCGCGCAGCAGATCGTCGCCATCGCCGTATCGGCCGAACCGGCGCAAGCGACCGGGGCCTCGCCGGCCGGCCCATCAAAAAGAACAGGACCCGCTGCCAACCAGGCAACTGGCGCCGAGGAGCAGTCCGACGAGCCCACCGCGGGCGGCATCTCGGTGGACGAGCTGCACGCGCTCGTCACTCGCACCTACTCCTACTGCGAGCTGTCGCGCGAGCTGCTCGAGAACGTCCTCGACATGCTCGACGGTCGCTACCCCTCCAAGGAGTTCGGCGAGCTGCGCGCGCGCATCATCTGGGACCGCGTCGCCGGCACGATCCGCGCCCGCAAGGGCTCGCGGCAGCTGGCCGTCGCGAACGCCGGGACGATTCCCGACCGCGGCCTCTATTCCGTGACCCTCCCCGACGGCCGGCGCGTCGGCGAGCTCGACGAGGAGATGGTCTACGAGGCCAGGCCGGGGCAGGCGTTCCTGCTCGGCGCGTCGACCTGGCGGATCGAGGAAATCGGGCGCGACCGCGTGATCGTCACGCCTGCCCCCGGAGCCCCCGGCGCGGTGCCATTCTGGAAGGGGGACTCCGTCGGACGGCCCAAGGAGCTCGGCGAGGCGATCGGCGCGTTCTCCCGCTGGGCCGTCGAGCAGGAGCCGGCGACGCTCGAGCGCGACTACGACCTGGACGAGCGGGCCGCACGCAACCTGATCGCCTACCTGCGCGAGCAGCAGGCTGCCACCCGCGTCCTGCCGAGCGAGCGGACGATCGTGGTCGAGCGCTTTCGCGACGAGATCGGCGACTGGCGGCTGTGCGTCCTCTCCCCCTACGGCGGCCGCGTGCACGCGGCCTGGGGGCTCGCCCTGGCCGCGCGCATGCATGAGCGCTTCGGCCTGGAGTCCGACGCGATCTGGAGCGACGACGGCATCGTCCTCCACCTCCCCGACCTCGACGCCGACGAGGCCGAGTCACTGCCGTCGGCTGCCGAGCTCGTGCTGCTGGAGCCTGACGAGGTCGAGCAGGCGGTCACCGCCGAGCTCGGCGGCTCGGCGCTGTTCGGCGCGCGCTTCCGCGAGAACGCCTCGCGAGCCCTGCTGATCCCCCGCGCATATCCCGGCAAACGCACGCCGCTGTGGCAGCAGCGTCTGAAGGCGCAGAACCTGCTCGAGGTCGCGCGCCGCTATGGCGATTTCCCGATCATCCTCGAGACCTACCGCGAGTGCCTGCGCGACGTGCTCGACGTCCCCGGGCTGAAGGACCTCCTGCAGGCCCTGCAGACCCGCGAGATCTCGCTCGTCGAGGTCGAGACGCAGTCCGCCTCGCCGTTTGCCTCCTCGCTGCTGTTCGATTACGTCGCGACCTACATGTACGAGGGGGACACGCCCAACGCTGAGCGCCGTGCCGCCGCCCTGTCGCTCGACCGCGACCTCCTGCGCGAGCTGCTCGGACAGGAGGAGCTGCGCGAGCTGATCGATCCCGGCGCACTGCGCCGCGTCGAAGACGACCTGCAGCACCGCTCCGACATGACACGCGCCACCGGCCGCGACGCGCTCCACGACGTGCTGCGCCACGTCGGCGATCTGTCGCGCGAGGAGATCGCAGAACGAGTTCTGGACGGTATCGACGCGGACGGCCTGCTGCTCGAGCTCCAGCGCGAACGGCGCGCGATCCGCCTTCGTGTTGGCGGCCAGGAGCGCTACGTGGCAGCCGACGAGGCCGCTCTCTACCGCGACGCCCTTGGCGCCATGCCCCCGGGAGGCCTGCCCGAGGCCTTCCTCGCGGACGTGCCAGACGCGCTGAGCGAACTGGTCGCGCGTTACGCGCGAACGCATGGCCCGTTCACCGGTGAGGACCTGCTCGCGCGCTATCGAATCGATGCGAGCTCCGTCCTGCGTGAGCTCGAGCGCGCCGGCGATCTGGTGCGCGGTGAGCTGCGGCCGGGCGGGCATGGTAAGTCCGAGCGCGATTGGTGCGACGTCGAGGTCCTGCGCCGCCTGCGCCGCGCCTCGCTCGCCGTCCTGCGCAAGGAGATCGAGCCGGCTGAGCAGCGACGCCTCGCCGCGTTCCTGCCCTCCTGGCAGGGCGTCGACCGTCACTCCGGTGCAGGCGCCGGCATCGACCGCCTGCGCGAGGTGCTGGTTGGGCTCCAGGGCCTAGCGCTGCCGGTCGAGACCTGGGAGCGAGACGTGCTGCCACGGCGCACCGGCGCCTACTCGCAGACCTGGCTCGACAGCCTGTGCGCGAGCGGCGAGGTCGTCTGGGTCGGCGCCGGCCCGCTCGGGCGCTCCGGCCGCGTCGCGCTCTACTTCCGCGAGGACGCGGCGGCGATCGGGCCGCCGGCGACGACCGGGTCCAGGGCGGCCGCGGAGCCGCCCGCCGGTCCCGCGCACGAGCTCCTGCGCGAGCGTCTGGCGCGGGGCCCCTGCTTCTTCTCCGACCTGCTGACCGAGCTCGACGCTCCCGCCGAGGCCCTACGCGAGGCGCTCTGGGATCTCGTCTGGGCCGGCGAGGCGACCAACGACGCCTGGGCGCCGCTACGCGCCCCGCGCCTCGCTCTCGCCCGCGCCGAGCGCTCCGGAGCCGCCCACGGAGCGCTGCGGCCGGCCGGTCGCGCCGGCGCCGGCCGGTCGCGCTTCGGCGCACGGCGGCGCACCGGCGCGCAGTCGCAGGTTCAGGGCCGCTGGTCGCTGACCGAGTCGGTGTTCCGCGGCGCCAACGAGGGCGTGTCCGGCGCCGTCGAGCAGAGGCGCGCGCTCGCCGAGTTGCTGCTCGAGCGCTACGGCATCGTCACGCGAGAGCAGGTGCTAGCGGAGGGCACCAAGGGTGGCTTTGCGACGCTCTATGACACCTTCTCCAACCTCGAGACGCTCGGCGTCTGCAGGCGCGGCTACTTCATCGAGGGCATGGGCGGCGCGCAGTTCGCGCTCCCCGGCGCCGTCGAGCGGCTGCGTGCATCGGGGCCCTCCGGGCCAGCGGCCCATGGCGGCCTCGGCATCCACGCAGTGCCCGCCGAGCGCGCCCGCACGCTCGTCATCGCCGCGGCCGACCCCGCTCAGCCGTATGGGGCCGCGCTGCAGTGGCCCAAACGCGAGGGTCAGGAGCGCCGGCCCGCACGCGTCGCAGGCGCCTACGTCGTGCTGGTGGAAGACGAGCCGCTGCTCTACGTCGAGCGCGGCGGCCGCGGCCTGGTCACGCTTGCCGAGAGGCCGGCTTCCGCGAGCGGCGTCGCCGCCGGGCCGACGGCCCGGTATGACGCGGACGTGCTGCGCGACGCGCTGCAGGCACTTGCCGACGCCGTGCGGGCCGGGCGGATCCCGAAGCTCGCGCTCGAGCGGATCGACGGCGAGCCGGCGATCGCCTCGAGCCTCGTCGAGTTGCTCATCGAGCTGGGCTTTCACTCGGGACCCCGGCGACTCACGCTGACGGCCTGACCGCCCAACTGGCTGACCGCGTCCGCACTCGCATCGTCTCCCACGGCCTGCCGGCGTGGCCGACACGGCGGTCGACGGGTTAGAAACCCTGCGCCGAACAAGTGTCCACCGCGGCTTGCGGGGCGTGCCCGAGCCGTTTAGATTCCCGAATCATGGGAATAGATAGGACGGATCGCCGGGAGGAGCTCGCGCCGCTCTACCGGCGCCTGCCCTATGGCCCGAAACGGATCCGACGCGAGGAGGTCGCCCGCATCCAGCGCGCGCGCCTCTACGGGGCGATGATCGAGTCGGTTCACCAGCGTGGCTACCGGGCGACGACCGTCGCGCACGTGATCGCGCTGGCGGGGGTCTCGCGCCGTGCGTTCTATGAGCAGTTCCCGAACAAGGAACGCTGCTTCCTGGCCACCTACGACATCGTCGTCGCTCGCGAGCGCAAGCGCGTGATCGAGGCCTGGAAGCGTGAACGCGGCTGGACCAACCGCCTGCATGCGGCCTGCAAGACGCTGCTCGACGACGTCGCCACCGACCCAAAGGGGCCACGCCTCGTGCTGATCGAGGCGCTCGGCGTCGGAGCTGGTGCGCGGGAACGGATGCATCTCGCCGGCGCCACCTTCGAGCGGCTCCTCGCGGCCGTCTTTCAGATGGAGCCCAGAGGCGCCGGCCTGCCGACGCTCGGCTCCCGAGCGATCGTCGGCGGCGTCCGTCAGGTCGTCTTCATCCGCACGCTCGAGGGCCGCCAGAGCGAGCTCTACGCCCTCACCGACGAAGTGCTCGACTGGATCGAGTCCTATCGGTGGCCTGCGGCGGCTCGACTGGGGAGCGGTGCCGTCTCGCAGGGGTCGCGGCGTCTGCCGACCGCCCGCGCCGCGTTCCTGCAGGGGGAGGGCAGCCGCTCTCGAGCGCTCGGCTCGCTCGTGGACCTCACGCTCGACGAGGGCTACGCGCCGCTGAGCGATCCTCAGATCGCACAGTTCGCGGGAATCTCGACGGAGGTCTTCCACCAGCATTTCAGCGACAAGGAAAACTGCTTTCTCGCAGTGCTCGACGAATTCGTCCGCGAAGCGCTCTGCTCGGCGAGGGAGCCATTCGAAGAGGCACCGTCCTGGGCGCAGGCGGTCGACGGGGCGATGCGTGCGTTCGTCGCACACCTCGTCGCCCACCAGGCTCTCCTGCGAATCGCCTTCATCGACCTCTTCGAGGTCGGCCCAGGCATCATCGGTCGGCTGACGCGATCGATCGAAGCGTTCACCGAGTTCCTCGTCGAGGCCGGACCGTCGCCGCGCCGCGGACCGATCCTCGCGCGCGAAGCCGTGACCGGTGCGATCTGGGCGGTGATCGCCACCTGTGTCGCCGGCGACCGCCTGTCGCGGCTGCCGTGCCTGGTCGATCAGCTCACGTTCATAGTGCTCGCCCCATACATCGGGCCGAAGGCGGCGGTCGAGGCGATTCAGGCGGCGGCCGCGCGGCCACGCGCCGGCTGACCATCCGACGAACCGCGGTCACGGCGAAGACGCGCAAGGCGGCAGGGACTCTGCCATCGTGGGAGCCGATCATGGAGCCGTCCGTCAAGCGCATGCGTCGCGTCGGCCACAAGGGCGCTGCCCACATCGAGCCCGGGAACACGCTCGCGAGCTTCGACGCCGCGTTGCGCCACGGGGTCGACATGATCGAGCTCGACGTGATCAGCGAGAGCCCCGACGGAAGCGGGCGGCTGCTCGTCGCCCACGACTACCAGGACATGCGCTCGCGCGTCCCGCTGCGCTTCGACGAGGCGCTCGAGCACCTTGCCGCCGACGAGTTCTCCGGCATCGAATTCGACGTCGACGTCAAGCTGCCCGGCTATGAGCTGCGCGTGCTCGACCGCCTGCGCCAGCTCGACCTCGTGCCACGGACGCTCATCAGCGGGATGTTCCCCTCCGGGCTGGCGCAGATTCGGGCTGCCGAGCCTGCGCTGCGGCTCGGCTGGTCGGTACCGCGCGTGCGCCGCGATTACACGACCGACATGCTCACCGCGATTCCCGCGCTGGCGATGCTTACCGGCTATCGCGCCACGCTGCCGCGCCGCGTGCGAGCGGCGCTCGCAGAAGGCCGCTTCGACGCGATCATGGCGCACTGGAGGGTGGTCACGAAGTCCCTCGTCCGGGCCGTCGGCGAGGGCGGCGGCGAGCTCTATGTATGGACCGTCGACGACGCGCGGATGATCGACAAGCTCACCGCGATGGGCGTCGACGGCATCATCACCAACGACCCGCGCCTGTTCAGCCGATCGAGCAGCTAGCCGCGCTGAAGCCGGCCGGGTCGGCGTCGGAGGCATTGTGATGTCCGGCGGTCGTCGTCCGCGCCGCCGACCACAGCACCGTCGTGCCGCGTCGCCACTGGAAGTCGACCACGCCGCGCAGGGTGAACGGCGACACTCCGCGCACGAATTTGAAGCTGTTGCCGCCCTGACGCGCGGAGGCACCGGTGCCCACCGCGACGAAGGGGGACTTGGCGCTCGAGGCGTCGACCCACTGCTTGCTCGTGTCCATGTACTGGAGGCGGAAGCTCATGTACATCTTGTCGCGCGGGTGCCCGTCGCCGGGCATCGAGCCGCGCACGCCGACCCAGTATCGCTGGTCTGGCGGGTTGCACACGTCGACGGTCGCCCAGAGTTCGCGCGAGGTCAGCAACGCGTGCCTGAGCGACGCTCTCGTGCCGCCGCTCGTCGGGGCCGATGCGGCGAGGGTCGACGCCGGCAGCGCCACCAGCGCCGCGAGCGCGATCATGAGGCTCCTGGCAGCGCGCATGTGGTGAAGATAGCGGCGCCCGGCGTCGGCCTGCGCCGGTGTGGTATCTCCTGGACGATGGCGGCGACGCGTTCAGCTGAGGTGGTGGAGTTGCTCGGTCGCGTACCCGTGTTCTCCACGCTGGAGCACGCAGACCTCGAACGGATCGCGCAGCTCGCCGTGCCGCGCCAGTTCGAGCCGGGACAGACCGTCTTTCGCGAGGGCGACTCGAGCGACACCTGCTACGTCGTCCGCGAGGGACACGCGCGCGCGGTCCGCAGCCACGGTGACGGGCGCACGATCACGCTTGCCACGTTCGGCCCCGGCGACATCTTCGGCGAGCTCGCGATGTTCGAGGACGAGCTCCGCTCGGCGACCGTCGAGGCGATCGAGCCGACGAGCGTCGTCGCCGTGCTCGGACCGGACATGCGGCGGCTGATGAGCGAACACTCCGAGATCGCGACGCGCCTCGTGATCGCCCTCGGCCGGCGCCTGCGCGAGATGAACGAGCGCCTCTCGCGGCAGTCCTTTCAGACCGTCCAGAGCCGCGTCGCCGTGGTGCTCGGCGAGCTGGTCGCGCAGGAGATCGCGGCCGGGAAGAAGTCCTCTGACGTGCTCCTCACCGCAACGCAGGCGGACCTCGCTCAGCTCGCAGGGTCCTCGCGCGAGTCTGCCAGCCGCTTTCTCGCCGTGCTGGAGCGGGCAGGAGTCATCTCGCAGGGTCGTGGCCGGCTCGTCGTCCACGACCCGGAGGCCCTCAAGCAGTATGTCTTCTAGGCGCCGCGCGTCCTCCCGGCGTCCCACGTCGTCCCGGCGAGCTCCCGCCACAGCGGCGCGCGAGTTCTCCGCCGGTGGCGTCGTCGTGCGCGACGGCGACGTCGTGGTGATCGTCCCGACGCGTCGCGCCGCCGACGGATCGCCGGTGCTCGCGCTGCCGAAGGGACATGTCGACCCGGGGGAGACCCCTCTGCAGGCCGCCGAGCGGGAGGTCCGCGAGGAGACGGGGATCGTCGCCGAGCCGGTCTGCGAGCTCGGCGAGGCGCGCTACTGGTATCGGCGCGACGGCCGCACGATCGGCAAGTCCGTGACGTTCTACCTCTTCAGGTACGTCGAAGGCGACACGAAGGATCATGACGACGAGGTCGAAGAGGCACGCTGGATGCCCCTGCGCGAGGCGCAAACGCAGCTGACCCACGCCGCCGAGCGTGAAATGGTGGGACTGGCGCTGGCCTGCCTGGAGAAAGACCGGTAGCCTGCCGTCGGGCCCAGAAGGCCCGACACACGACCGCGCACACTCCCAAGGCACCTCACCCACGACGATTTGACGATGCAGGTCCTCAACTTCTATTCGACGATCTTCGCCGACGAGCTCAAGCGGGGGCGCAAGACGGCGACGATCCGTCTCGGCGACAAGTCGGGCAAGTACCGCAAGAACCAGGCGGTGCTCGTGACGATCGGCTACCAGTACTCGCCGCGCGAACGGATCTTCGAAGCCGTGATCGACCAGGTGGAGGTGATGAAGGTCTCCGACCTCTCGCCGCGCGACATCAAGCACGACAACCCCGAGTTCCGCCGCCACGAGGAACTGATCAACTTCCTCGAACAGATCTACGGACGCGCGGTCTCGATGGACGACACGGTGACGGTCGTGCGCTTCTCGCAG
This sequence comes from Solirubrobacterales bacterium, assembly GCA_025964355.1. Lineage (GTDB taxonomy): Bacteria > Actinomycetota > Thermoleophilia > Solirubrobacterales > Solirubrobacteraceae > Palsa-744. The sequence continues at coordinate 16,882 of JAOPZB010000065.1, forward strand.
ATCCTCGACAATCCGACGGGCATGACCGAGGCCATGAAGGGCTTCGGCGGCGCGCAGAACTAGAAGCGCCCGGGCGCTTCGCCAGCGGACAGCAGGCCCCGCGGCCGGTGTGGAGTCCGCGCGCCGGTGGCAGTCGCGAGATCCGACTGCCAAATATCCGGGGAACGGCGCCGGATCTTCTATATATTGACGCTGTAGTTGGCACTCTCCCTCGAGAGTGCCAAAACGGCGGTAACACAACCGGCTAGGCCCTGTGGACCGCCGGCCGCACTCTCTAGATGGAGGTTTTGAACATGAAGCTGAAGCCCCTAGGAGATCGCCTGATAGTTCAGGCGATCGAGGAGGAAGAGACCACAGCAAGTGGCATCGTCCTTCCGGACACCGCGAAGGAGAAGCCGCAGAAGGGCAAGGTCGTCGCCGTCGGCGACGGCAGGCTCGAGGATGACGGCAAGCGCATACCGCCGGACGTCAACGAGGGCGACGAGGTCCTCTACAGCAAATACGGCGGCACAGAGATCAACTTCGGCGGGGAGGATCTGCTCGTGTTGCGCGAGTCCGATGTCCTAGCCCGCGTCGAGGGTTAAGGAGACCTAGAAGACATGGCTCACAAGGAACTGAAGTACAACTCAGAGGCGCGCAAAGCGCTCGAGGCCGGCGTCGACGCGGTCGCAAACGCGGTCAAGGTCACGCTCGGTCCGAAGGGCCGCTACGTCGTGCTCGACAAGAAATTCGGCGCCCCGACGATCACCAACGACGGCGTGACGATCGCACGTGAGATCGACGTCGAGGATGTGTTCGAGAACCAGGGCGCCCAGCTCGTACGCGAGGTGGCGACGGCGACGAACGACGTCGCGGGCGATGGCACCACGACGGCCACTGTCCTGGCGCAGGCGATCGTGCGTCAAGGCCTCAAGAACGTGGCCGCCGGCGCGAACCCGCTGGCGCTCAAACGCGGCATCGAGAAAGCCGTCGACGAGGTCGTGGCCAACATCGCCTCGCAGTCCAAGGAGGTCTCCGGCAAGGACCAGATCGCCCGCGTGGCGACGATCTCGGCCGGCGACGAGGACATCGGCGACGTGATCGCGGACGCGATCGACAAGGTGGGCAAGGACGGCGTCGTCAACGTCGAGGAGGGCCAGACGTTCGGCATGGACCTCGAATTCACCGAGGGCATGCAGTTCGACAAGGGCTACATCTCGCCCTACATGGTCACCGATCAGGACCGCATGGAGGCGGTGCTCGAGGACCCCTACATCCTGATCGCCAACCAGAAGATCGGCTCGGTGCGTGACATCCTGCCGGTTCTCGAGCAGGTGATCCAGAGCGGCAAGCCGCTGCTGATCATCGCCGAGGACGTCGAAGGCGAGTCGCTCGCGACCCTCGTCGTGAACAAGCTGCGCGGGACGTTCACCGGCGTGGCCGTCAAGGCTCCCGGCTTCGGCGACCGTCGCAAGCGCATGCTCGAGGACATCGCGATCCTCACCGGCGGTGAGGTGATCACCGAGGAGCTCGGGCTGAAGCTGGAGAACACGCAGCTCTCCCAGCTCGGACGTGCTCGCCGCGTGGTGGTGACCAAAGACACGTCCACGATCGTCGACGGCGCAGGTGACGCCGAGGCGATCAAAGGCCGCATCAACCAGATCAAAGCCGAAATCGAGAACACCGACTCCGACTTCGACCGCGAGAAGCTCCAGGAAAGGCTCGCAAAGCTCTCCGGCGGGGTCGCCGTCGTGAAGGTCGGTGCGGCTACCGAGACGGAGATGAAGGAGAAGAAGCATCGCGTCGAGGACGCGCTGCAGGCAACCCGAGCCGCTCTCGAGGAGGGCATCGTGCCCGGCGGCGGCGTCGCGCTGCTGCAGGCCTCGGCGGCGGTCTCCGTCGACGGCGGCACGAGCGAAGATGACGAGCGCACCGGCGCCCGGATCGTGCTGCGGGCCCTCGAGGAGCCACTTCGCCAGCTGGCTGAGAATGCCGGCCTGGAGGGTTCCGTCGTGGTCAACGAAGTGCGCAACGCGAAACCGGGCTTCGGCCTGAACGCGGCGACCAACGAGATCGTCGATCTCGTGGCCGAGGGCATCATCGACCCGGCCATGGTCACGCGCTCGGCGCTGCAGAACGCCGCGTCGATCGCCAAGAACATCCTCACCACCGAGGCGATCGTCGCCGAAGTGCCAGACAAGGATGGCGGGGGTTCCGGCGGCGGCGGCATGCCCGACATGAGCGGGATGATGTAGTCGAAGGCCTGTAGGCGGCGCGGCGCGCCGCCGAGGAGCAGGTCGAGGGCCCGGCACGATGCCGGGCCCTCACTCTATTTCCACCGGCGTGCCCGGGCGCGCCGCCCGCTCACTTCGGGGGCCGGCTGAGCCCGAGTCGGCGAAGCGCGCCTACTGCACCTCGGATACCGCTCGCGGCGCCTCGCCAACGTACTTCGCCGTCGGGCGGATCAGCTTGGCCTCGCGCTTCTGCTCGAGGATGTGCGCCGACCAGCCGGCGACCCGCGCGCAGGTGAACATCGACGTGAACAGCTCCGGTGGGACTTCCGCGAGGTCGAGGACGACCGCCGACCAGAACTCGACGTTGGTGGCGAGCACGCGGTCGGGCCGGCGCGCATGCAGCTCGGCGAGCGCGGCCTTCTCGAGGGCCTCCGCGGCGTCAAATCGTGGAGAGGCCAGTTCCCGGCAGGTGCGCCGCAGCACACGCGCGCGCGGATCTTCGGCGCGATAGATGCGATGCCCAAAGCCCATCAGGCGCTCACCACGGTCGAGGGCGGCCGAGACCCACTTCTCGGCGTCGCCGGTCTCTTCCACTTCGTCGAGCATCTTCAGCACGCGCGATGGGGCGCCCCCGTGCAGTGGCCCTGAGAGGGCGCCGACGGCAGCCGAGAGCGCGGCCGCACAGTCGGCCCCCGTCGAGGCGACCACGCGCGCGGTGAAGGTCGAGGCGTTCATGCCGTGCTCGGCCGCCGAGACCCAGTAGGCGTCTATCGCCTTGACGTGGTCGGGGTTGGCCTCCCCACGCCAGCGGATCAAAAAGCGTTCGGGGATCGTGCGGCCCTGGTCGATCTCCGACTGCGGCACCGGCGGCTGCCCCGCCTCGCGCGCCGACTGGGCCACGAAGGAGAGGGCCATGACGGACGCGCGCGCGAGGTTGTCGCGGGCCTCCTCGTCGGTGATGTCGATCAGCTGTCCGAAGCCCCACTCGGGCGCCAGCATGGCGAGCGCCGATTGCACGTCGACGCGCGGGTCTCCCGAGCGCACCGTCAGGGCATGCGGTTCGGCTGGAGGCAGCCCCGGCTTGAAGCGCCCGTCCACGAGCAGTCCCCAGACCTGCTCGTAGGGGACGGCCCCGACCAGGTTCTCGATATCCACGCCGCGGTAGCGCAGCGCTCCGCCCTCTTTGTCAGGCTCGGCGATCTCGGTGGCGAAGGCGACGACGCCTTCAAGGCCCGACTGGACCTCGTTGATGGTTTGGACCTCGCTCATTGCACTCGCTTTCTGGGCTCGCTGCCGACGGGGTGGCTGCCTTTTGGGCAGGGATATATCGTCGCAGGAAAGTGCTTGCGGGTAGGCTCCAGCCGGAGGAGCCTGCCCCGACCGACCTGGCGATCGGCCTGCGAACCAGAGGAGAAGCCGTGTCCGACAGCAATCTCATGTTCCGCCCGGCGACCGAGCTCGCGAGGATGGTGCATGCGGGTGAGATCTCGGCATCAGAGCTCGTGCAGATCTCGCTGGATCGGATCGAGGAACTCAACCCCAGTCTCAACGCGTTCGTGGACGTCGACGAGGAGAGGGCCCTGGCCACGGCCGAGAAGATTGGCCCGGGCGATCCGCGCCCGTTCGCAGGCGTGCCGGTGGCGATCAAGAACAACCGCCCAGTGGCGGGACTGCGCCTCACCTACGGCTGCTCGCTGATGTCTGATTACGTGGCCGACTACGACCACAACGTGACGCGACGCCTGAAGGACGCCGGCTTCGTGATCGTCGGCACGACGACCTTGCCCGAGTACGGGATCCTGCCGACCAGCGAGGCGCGACTGTTCGGGCCGACACGCAATCCCTGGGACCTTGAACGTACGCCCGGCGGCTCCTCCGGCGGCGCCGCCGCGGCCGTCGCGGCGGGCATCGTGCCGGTCGCTCACGGCAACGACGGCGGGGGCTCGGTGCGCATACCGGCCGCCTGCTGCGGACTGGTCGGCCTGAAGCCTGCGCGAGGGCGGATATCCGCGGCGCCCGAACTGGGGGACTCCTCACTCGGCATCGACGGCATGCTCACCCGGACCGTCGCCGACACGGCGGCGATCCTCGACGTGCTCGCCGGATACGAGCCCGGCGACGCGACCTGGGCGCCGCCGCCGCCGGAGCCGTTCGCGGCGGCTGCCGAGCGGTCGCCGGGCAAGCTGCGGATCGCGGTCGCAACCGACCCCCCGGTGCCCGACGCCGTCGTCGACCCGATCTGCGCGCGGGCGGTCTCCGACGCGGCCGAGCTGCTGCGCTCGCTCGGGCACGAGGTCGACGAGGTGCAACCGCCGTGGCGGGCCGACGGCCTGAGCGAGCTGTTCGGCGCGGTCTTCTCGATCCACATCGCCCTGTCGATTGCCTACTCGGGCATGGTGGCGGGCCGCGAGCCGACGGCCGATGACATGGAGCCGATGAGCTGGGCGATCTATTCGATGGTCAGGAAACTGTCCGCCGTGGACGGCATGGGGGCGACCGTGCGGCTGCAGGCGTTCACCAGGCAGCTGGTCTCGTTCCTGGCGCCCTACGATGCGCTGCTGACCCCGGCCCTGGCCGAGCGCCCGCTGCCGCTGGGAACGCTCGACACCTCCGCGCCCGAGCCGATGTCGACGTTCACGCGCTCCGGCCTGTTCACGCCGTTCACGCCAGTGTTCAACGCGAGCGGCCAGCCGGGCATCTCGCTGCCGCTCTACCAGGGCGAGGACGGCCTGCCGCTCGGGGTGCAGATCGTGGGGCGCCCGGCCGGCGAGGCGGCGCTGCTCGCGCTCGCCGCCCAGATCGAAGAGGCCGAGCCGTGGGCCCAGCGGCGCGCGCCGATCGCCGAAGGCGTGCTCGATTAGCTACGACTAGCCCGCGCCGAGCACGGCAGCCATGCGCTGCGGCACGACGCCGAGGCTCTCGGCGTCGGCCGCGCCGCGCGGCGAGGTCATCGAGACCTCCATCAGCTCCGC
>JAOPZB010000066.1 GCA_025964355.1 Solirubrobacterales bacterium
ACGATTGTTGCGAGACTGGACCAAGTCGTTGACAGGGCGAAGTTCCCTGCATAACGTGCGGAACCTCGCCATCCGGCGACGAGGTATGCTGCGAACCCTAAACAACTACTGAAGGCTTCGGACAGAACCATCATGGAGAGCAGCGGAAGCTATCTGGCGGTCATCAAGGTCGTGGGAGTCGGCGGCGGCGGCACCAATGCCGTAAGCCGAATGGTCGACGCTGGGCTGCGCGGCGTGGAGTTCATCGCCGCCAACACCGACGCTCAGGCGCTCGCCATGTGCGACGCCGACATCAAGCTGAACATCGGTCACGACTCGACCAAGGGCCTCGGAGCGGGCGCCAACCCCGACGTCGGGCTCGCCGCTGCGTCGGAGTCGCGCGACGACATCAAGGAGGCGCTCAAGGGCGCTGACATGGTGTTCGTCACCGCCGGCGAGGGCGGCGGCACCGGCACGGGCGCCGCGCCGGTCATCGCCGAGATCGCCAAGAACGAGATCGGCGCCCTCACCGTGGGCGTCGTGACGCGCCCGTTCGACTTCGAGGGCTCGCAGCGCGCCGGGCAGGCGACCGAGGGGATCGAGCGGCTGCGCGAGGTCGTCGACACGCTGATCGTGATCCCAAACGAGAAGCTGCTCGCCGTCGTCGAGCGGCGCACCTCGATGCTCGATGCCTTCCGCGAGGCCGACAACGTCCTGCGCCAGGGGGTGCAGGGCATCACCGATCTGATCACGATCCCCGGCCTCATCAACCTCGACTTCGCCGACGTGCGCACGATCATGGAGGACGCCGGCTCGGCGCTGATGGGCATCGGCACCGCCGGCGGTGAGAACCGCTGCGCCGAAGCGGCGCGCGCGGCCATCTCCTCGCCGCTGCTCGAGGAGTCCGTGGACGGCGCGACCGGAATCCTGCTGAACATCACCGGCGGCAAGGATCTCGGCCTGTTCGAGGTCAACGACGCCGCCGAGATCATCCAGAACGCCGCAGACCCGAACGCCAACATCATCTTCGGCGCGGTCATCGACGAGAGCATGGGCGACGACGTGCGGGTCACCGTGATCGGCACCGGCTTCGACCATCGCCCCGGCCGCGCCGCCCGCCGCGACCGGCGAGCGACACGTCCCGACCGCAACCCGGTCATCTCCGAGCGCCAGCGCTCGACGCTCGAGATCTCCGACGACGACATCGACGTCCCGCCGTTCCTGCGCTAGGAGCAACGCGATGTCAGCAGCCGAGCAAGCCGGGCTGCGCGAGCGCCGTCTCGCGCTCGTCTCCGAGCACATGGACTCGGAGAACAGGCACGAGTTCGACGCGACCTTGTCGACCTTCGACCACCCCCGCTATGAGCTCATCGCGACCGGCGAGGTGTTCGACGGCGCCGAGCAGGTGAGCGGCTACTACGCCGCCAGCCGCAGCGCCTTCCCCGACCAGCGCAACGCGAACGTCGTACTGCACTGCGCCGAGGACGCCGTGATCGCGGAGTTCGACCTGCTGGGCACGCACCTCGGCGAGCTGAGAGGCATCGCGCCCACGGGCCGCAGCTTCAGCTGCCGCATGTGCGCGCTGTTCCTGTTCGAGCCCGGCGGCGAGCGGATCGTGGGCGAGCGCGTCTACTTCGACCAGGCGACCATTGCGCGCCAGCTGCTCGACGAGCAGCCCGGCGGCTAGGGCTTTCCGCGCTGATCCGAGCTGCGGGCGGCTCATGAGCCGCCCGGCGGGAACGCACATGTGCGCTCCCGAGCGGAGCCGCATGCGGCTCCGACAGCGGTAGGCGCATGCGCCTACCGGCGACCTCGCACATGTGCGAGGTCGAGCAGGGCCTCCAGGCGCTTCGCTAGCCTGGGCCCGTGTCCTCCCAGGCGCCGCCGGCTCTAAAACGCACGCCGCTGTTCGAGCGCCATCAGGCCGCCGGCGCGAAGCTCGTCGACTTCGCCGGCTGGGAGATGCCCGTGCAATACGACGGCGTGCGACAGGAGCACATCGCGGTGCGCGACGGCTGCGGGATCTTCGACGTCTCCCACATGGGAGAGATCGAAACCAGCGGGCCGCAGGCATTGGAGCTGCTGCAGCTGCTGCTGTCCAACGACGCATCGGCGATGGCGATCACCGGCGGGGCCGGTGGGGCGCAGTACAGCGTGCTCTGCCGCGAGGACGGCGGCGTGCTCGACGACCTGTTCACCTATCGCCTCGACGTCGACCGCTACCTGACGATCACCAACGCCGCCAACCACGAGCGCGACCTGGAGTGGTTCACGACCCATGCGAGCGGCCTGCCCGGGGTGCAGGTCACCGACCGCATCGACGACTACGCGATGCTCGCCGTCCAGGGCCCGCTGGCACGCGAGATCGTGCAGGCGATCTCCGACTCGCCGCTGCCCGCGCGCATGACCGCGGCCACCCGGCGGCTGGGCGGCGCGGAGGTCCTCGTCTGCGGCACCGGCTACACCGGCGAGGCCGGCGTCGAGCTGCTGTGCGCCGGCGAGCAGGCGCCGCTGCTGTGGGACGAGCTCGTGCGCAGGGGAGCCACGCCGGCCGGCCTCGGCGCCCGCGACACGCTGCGCCTGGAGGTCTGCTTTCACCTCTACGGACACGAGCTGTCTGTCGATCGGGGGCCGATCGAAGCCGGCCTGGCCTGGTGCTGTCGCGAGGACACCGGCTTCATCGGCTCGGACGCCGTGCGCGCCGAGCGCGCCGCCGGCCCCTCGCAGAAGCTCGTCGCGTTCGTTATCGACGGCCCCGGCATCGCCAGGCAGGGCAACCGCGTGCTCGGCGGCGGCGAGGTCACCAGCGGAACGCTGTCCCCGTGCCTGGACACCGGCATCGGGATGGCCTACGTGCCGGCCGACCGGGCGGCCAGCGGCACCCGCCTGGAACTCGACGTACGTGGCAAGATCCGCCCGGCCGTAGTCAAGGACAAGCCGCTCTATCGAAAGGCCTCGTGAATGACCCAGGCGAGCTACCCGCCGGACCTGCTCTATCACGCCGAACACGATTGGGCGCGAATCGACGCCGACGATCCCGCGATCGCGACGCTCGGCATCACCTGGTACGCGCAGGACGCGCTCGGCGAGGTCGTGTTCTTCGAGCCGCCCGCCGTCGGCACCGTCCTCGCCAAGGACGCCCCTTATGCCGAGGTCGAGTCCGTCAAGGCCGTCTCCGACGTGGTCGCGCCGCTGTCCGGCGAGATCGTCGAGGTCAACCAGGGGCTCGCCGAGAACCCGGCCACGATCAACGAGGACCCCTACGGCGAGGGGTGGCTCGTCAAGGTGCGCCTGGCCGATCCATCCGAGCGCGACAGCCTGCTCGACGCCGACTCCTACAAGGCTACGCTCGGCGGCTAGGCTGCTTGTCAGTTGAGTCGCTACACCGCCACCACACCAGCTGACCTGGACGCGATGCTCGCCGAGATCGGCGTCGGCTCGCTGCAGGAGATATTCGACCGCCAGATTCCTGAGGCCGTACGTCTGGACCGGCCGCTGGCGCTCCCGGACGGCCTGCCCGAGCAGGACGTCTACGAGCATCTGCGCTCGCTCGCCGCGCGCAACACGAGCGCCGAGGACGAGATCAGCTTCCTCGGCGCCGGGATGTACGACCACTACGTGCCCGCGCTGATCGACATGCTGACCGAGCGCTCCGAGTTCCTGACGCCCTACACGCCCTACCAGCCGGAGATCTCCCAGGGCGGCCTGCAGGTGATGTTCGAGTATCAGACGGCGATCTCGGAGCTCACCGGCCTGCCGGCGTCCAACGCCTCCGCCTATGAGGGACCGTCGGCGGTCGCGGCCGCCGGCTACCTGGCCAAGCTGCACAACGGGCTGCGGCGGCTGGTGATCAGCGCCGGGCTGCACCCCCACTCGATCCAGACCCTGCGCACCACCGCCCACGGCTACGGGATGGACGTCGTCGAGGTCCCTCTGCGCGACGGCGTGACCGACCCCGACGCCTGGGCGCAGGCGATCGACGCCGACACGAGCGCCGCGATCTTCGCCCAGCCGAACTTCTACGGAGCCGTCGAGGACGCCGCCGCGCTCAGCGCCGCCGCCAAGGCGGCCACATCGGCGGCGCCCGCCGGCAACGGCTCGGAACGGGGTGGCGCCGGCGGCGCGCCCGTCGTCGTCGCCCAGGTCGATCCGATCGTGCTCGGCGTCCTTGCGCCGCCCGGCGAGTGCGGCGTCGACGTCGCCGTCGGCGAGGGCCAGGCGCTCGGCAACCGCCTGGACTTCGGCGGCCCTTCCTTCGGCCTGTTCGCCGCCCGCGACGAGTACCTGCGCCGCATGCCCGGCCGCATCGCCGGGGAGACGGTCGACGTCGACGGCCGCCGCGGGTTCGTGCTTACGCTGCAGACCCGCGAGCAGCACATCCGCCGCGAGAAGGCCACGTCGAACATCTGCACAGCCCAGGCGCTGAACGCGCTCGCGGGCGTCGTCTACCTCACCTGGCTCGGGCGGCGCGGGATCGTCGAGCTGGGCGAGCTGCTGCTCGCCCGCACCAACTACGCGCGCGAGACCCTGGCCCGTCTGGACGGCGTCGAGAAGCTCCACGACCAGCCCGTCATCCGCGAGTTCGCGCTGCGCCTCGACGCCGACGTCGGCTCCGTCCGCCGGCGCTGCGCGGCGCAGGGAGTCAATCCGGGCGTCGACCTGCAGGCCCTCACCGGGCGCGCCGAGGATCGCGGCGGACTGCTCGTCGCGATCACCGAGCGGCGCTCGCGCGAGCACATCGACAGGCTGGCCGACGTGCTCGGCGCAGCCGTCGCGGCCGAGCGGCGGGCGGCGGTGCCGGCATGAGCGCCCTCGACGAGAGCCGCCTGCACTCAGACCCCGGCATCGACGCGCATCGCCAGCCCGGCGGGGCGCGGTCCGGCGACGGCGCGCCGGCAGCCGCCGGAGCCACCCCGCTGCAGCGCGAGCACGCGACGACGATCTTCCAGAAGGGCGCCCCCGGCCGGCGCGCGTTCACCTGCCCGGCCCTCGACGTGCCGGCGGTCGACTCCGGCAAGCTGCTGCCCGAGCGCTTTCGCCGCGCCGAGCCGCCGCGCCTGCCCGAGGTCTCAGAGCCCGAGATCGTGCGCCACTACGTCGGCCTGTCCAAGCGCAACTTCGACCTGGACTCGGGCTTCTACCCGCTCGGGTCGTGCACGATGAAGCACAACCCGCGGCTGCACGAGCGGGCCGCCGCGCTGTCCGGCCACGCGCGCCTGCACCCTCTGCAGGACCCCGAGCGGGCGCAGGGCGCGCTGGAGCTGATGTGGAACCTCCAGGCCGCGCTCGCCGAGATAGCCGGCCTCCCGCACGTCTCGCTGCAGCCCTCCGCCGGCTCGCACGGGGAGCTCGCCGGCGTGCTGCTCACGCGCGCCTACCACGAGGACCGCGGGCAGACCCGTCACAAGGTCCTCACGCCCGACACCTCCCACGGCACCAATCCGGCGACCGTCACGATGGCGGGCCTCGAAGTCGTCAAGCTCGCGACCAACGAGTCCGGCGGCATCGACATCGAGGACCTCAAGGCCAAGGCCGACGAGGACGTCGCCTGCCTGATGCTCACCAACCCCAACACGCTCGGGATCTTCGACGAGAACATCCTGCAAATCGCCGAGATCGTGCACGGGGTCGGCGCGACGCTGTACTACGACGGCGCCAACCTCAACGCGGTGATGGGCATCTCGCGGCCCGGGGACATGGGCTTCGACATCGTGCACTTCAACCTGCACAAGTCCTTCACGCAGCCGCACGGCGGAGGCGGGCCCGGGTCCGGCCCGATCGCCGTATCCGAGCGCATCGCCCCGTTTCTGCCGGTGCCGGTCGTCGAACGGAGCGACGACGGCCCGGGCGGGGCGCCGACCTTCGACCTCGACCACGGGCGGGGGCGGGTGGGGTCCAAATCCATCGGGCGGGTGCGGGGCTTTCACGGCAACTACGGCTGCTTCGTGCGCGCCTACGCCTACATCCGCTCGCTCGGTGGCGACGGGCTGCTCGACGCCTCCCAGAACGCCGTGCTCAACGCCAACTACCTGCTCGCGCGGCTAAAGCGCAAAGGCGTCGCCGAGCAGCTTCCGCTCGCCTACGGCGAGCTCTGCATGCACGAGTTCGTCCTCTCCGGCGGCCCGATGAAGCGCGCGCTGAAGATCAAGACGCTCGACCTCGCCAAGCGGCTGCTCGACCACGGCTTTCACCCCCCGACCGTCTACTTCCCGCTGCTCGTCGACGAGGCCCTGATGGTGGAGCCGACCGAGACCGAGACCAGGGAGACGCTCGACGCGTTCGCCGAGGCGGTCGCCGAGATCCTGCGCGAGGCGGCGGCGGACCCCGAGATCGCCGCCAACGCGCCCTACACCACGCCGGTGCGCCGGCTCGACGAGGTCACCGCGGCCAAGCGGCCCGTCATCCGGCAGGCCATGTAGCGGTGCTCTGACCGTGCGGATCTTCTCCGGCATCCAGCCGACCGGACGCAAGCATCTCGGCAACTACATCGGCGCGATCTCGCAGTACGTCTCCAGCCAGGATCGGGGCGAGGGCCTGTTCTGCATCGTCGACCTGCACGCGATCACCGTCCCCTACGACCCCGCCGAGCTGCGCGAGCGCCTCTACGACACCACCGCGATCCTCCTCGCGGCCGGCCTGGACCCGGCGCGCTGCACGATATTTCGCCAGAGCGACGTCGGCGAGCACACCGAGCTGACGTGGCTGCTGTCGAGCGTGACCGAGCTCGGGCGGCTGCAGCGGATGCATCAGTTCCGCGACAAGGAGCTCGCCCAGCGCGAGCTCGTCTCGGCGGGCCTGCTGCTCTACCCGGTCCTGCAGGCCGCCGACGTGCTCGCCTACCGCGCCGCCGAGGTGCCGGTCGGCGAGGACCAGCGCGAGCACCTCGAGCTGATGCGCGACGTCGCACGGCGCTTCAACGCGCGCTACGGAGGCGGCGAGGAAGTGCTGGTCGTCCCCGAGCACCGCATCCCCGAGGTGGGGGCGCGGATCATGGACCTGCAGGACCCGACGAGAAAGATGTCGACGACCGGCAGTGGCGAATCGGGCACCGTCTACGTGCTCGACGAGCCGAAGGCGATCGAGAAGAAGCTCGCCGGCGCCGTCACCGACTCAGGCAGCGAGGTGCGCCGCGCACCCGACAAGCCCGGCATCACCAACCTCATCGAGATCCTCGCCGCCGTGCGCGGCTCCGAGCCCGACGCCGTGCAAGACGAGTTCGCCCAGGCGCGCTACGGCGAGTTCAAGGCAGCCGTCGCCGCGGAGGTGGTCGGCTACCTCGCCCCCGTGCGCGAGCGCTACGAGGAGCTCCGCGCCGACGTGCCCGCGCTCGAGTCGATCCTCGAGGAGGGCGCCGGGCATGCTCGGGCGATGGCCTCAGAGACGCTCGCCGACGTGCGCGAGCGCATGGGCGTCGGAGCCCCCAGAGCCACACCGGCCCGCGGCACGTCGGGCACGGTCGATACCGTGCCGGGATGAGCTCCGCGCCGATCGTCAGTAGCGGCGAGCCGACGACGCTCGCGACACTGGAGCTGGACCTCGACGTCTTCAGCGGACCGTTTGACCTGCTGCTCACGCTCGTGCTGCGGCAGGAGGTCGACCTGCTCGAGCTGTCGCTCGCCGACGTCGTGCTCGCCTACCTCGACCATCTCGAGCGCCGCGGCGAGCTGGATCTCGAGACGGCGACCGAGTTCATCGTGCTGATCGCGGCGCTGCTGGAGCTCAAGTCGCGGCTGATGCTGACCGGCGAGGAGGAGGAGCTGCTCGACATCGAGCCCGAGCAGGCCGCCGAGGAGCTGCTCGCGCGCATGCTCGACGCCCGCCGCTTCCGTTCCGCGTCGGCGCACCTGAGGCAGCTGCTCGCCGCCGAGCACGGAGTTCGCTTCCGCACGGCGCCGCCGCCCGCCAGCCTGCGCCGCTCGATCGTCGCACCGCCGCCCGGATCGCAGGACCCGCAGCAGCTCGGGGCGGCGATGGGCCGCCTGCTGCTGATGCCGCCCGAGATCAACGTGCTGCACATCGCCGTGCCCCGCATCACCGTCGGCGAGCGCCTGGCGCACCTGCGCGGGCTGCTGCGGCGCGGCAGCTTCAGCCTCGACGAGGCAGTAGGCGATGCCGACCGCATGACCGTCGCCGTCACGCTGTTCGCGCTGCTCGAACTCTACAAACTCGGCGAGGCCGACTGGGAGCAGGCGGAGAGCTTCGGCGATGTCTCGATCCATCCGTTCGCCTCCGCGAGGGCCGCGCCGCCGCGCCCCGATCGCGAGCAAGGTCACGGCGGCGCCGGTCAGCGGCGGGCACTCGCCGGCGCGCGCGCGGGAGCCGCACGGTGAGCGCCGTCCCCGCCGCCGTGGACGCGGCGCCGCTTGCGCGCACCGTCGAGGCGCTTTTGTTCCTCTCCGCCGACCCGCTCAGCGCCGGCGAGCTCGCCGACGCCACGGAGGCGGGCGAGGCCGCCGTGCTCGCGGCGCTGGCCGTGCTCGCCGAGCAGTACGCGCCCGGCAGGCGCGGCATCAGGCTGCGCGAGCTCGGCGGCGGCTGGACGCTCACGAGCGATCCCGACGCCGAGGACGCCGCCCGGCGCCTGCTCAGCCGCCCGCGCCTGGCCACGCTCACGCCGGCGCAGGCCGAGACGCTCGCGATCGTCGCCTACCTGCAGCCGATCTCCCGGCCGGAGATCACTCGCATCCGCGGCGTGAGCGCCGACTCGGCCACCGCCACGCTGCTCGAGCGCGGCCTGATCGAGGAGGCCGGTCACTCGCAGTTCGGGGCCATCCTCTACCGGACCGGAATCCAGTTTCTCAAGCTCTTCGGCCTGCGCACGCTCGACGAGCTGCCCGACATCGCCCGCTGGGACCCGAGCCCTGAGGAGCAGGCGCAGCTGCGCGAGCGGCTGCTGCGTGCGGGCGAGGCCCGCGCCGGCGCCGAGCGCTAAGCCGCGCCACCGATCGGCGATCGGGCGGCGAGCTGGCCGCAGGCGGCGTCTATGTCCCGGCCGCGGGTGAGGCGGATCGTCGCCGGTATGCCATGCGCCTGCAGGGCATCGCGAAACGCGGCTATCGACGCCCGCGTCGACCCCTGAAACCGATCCCGCCCAACCGAGGTGGGGTTGTAGGGGATCAGGTTGACCTTGAAGATCGACCGCTCCTGCGAGCTGCCGCCGCCGAGCACGCGAGCAAGCGCGAGCGCCTGCTCGTAGCGATCGTTGACGCCGGCGAGCATCACGTACTCGACGAACACGCGACGGCGCTTGCGCTCGTAGAACGCGCGGCACGCCTCGATCACGTCACGCAGCGCGAAGCGCTCGTTGATCGGCATCAGCTCCGAGCGCAGCGCTTCGTCGGCCGCATGCAGCGACAGCGCCAGGCGCAGCGGCGCCTCATGCTCGGCGAGCCGTTCGATTCCCGGGATCCAGCCGACCGTGGAGATCGTCGTGCGCCGGTGCGTGACGCCCAGGTCCGGCAGCCGCTCGCAGGCGGCGAGAACGTTCTCGAGGTTCAGCATCGGCTCGCCCATGCCCATGAACACGCAGTGGTCGATCGGTTCGATACGCCGGAAATGCAGGGCCTGGTCGATGATCTCCGAGGCGCTGAGGTTGCGCGCGAAGCGCATCGCCCCCGTCGCGCAGAAGCTGCACGTCAGCGGACAGCCCGACTGCGACGACACGCAGATCGAGCGCCGGCCCCCCGTCCCTGCACCGCCCGCACGGTCGCCGCCTCCCGGACGGTCGCCACCTCCCGCAGGGTTTCGACCTGCCTGAGGGCTTCCACCTCCCGGAGGGTCTCCACCTCCCGGAGGGTTTCGATAGCGCATCAGCACCGCCTCCAGCGGGCGGCCGTCGGCCGTCGCGAAGAGCGCCTTGACCGTCCCGTCGCTGGAGCGTGACTCCTCGCCCACGGTCAGGCTCGAGAACGGCAGCTCGCCGGCCAGCGCGTCGCGCAGGGACGCCGGCAGATCGGTCATCTCCTCGTAGCCGCGCGCGCCGCGAGCCATCCACGCCCACACCTGGGCTGCGCGGAAGCGCGGCTCGCCGCGGTCGGCGAGCGTCTGATCGAGCTGCTGGAGGTCCATGGTCGGCGGCGGCGCAGACGCTGCTGCGCCGGCATCCTATGGTGGCAGCAGATGGGCCTCGCCATGGACACGCGCGCATGCGCCTAGCCAAGTACCTCGCCCACGCCGGCGTCGCGTCACGGCGTGCCGCCGAGACGCTCATCGCGGCGCGACGCGTGACGGTCGAAGGCGAGATCGTCACCGACCCTGCCCGCGACGTGCAGCCCGGCACGCGCGTCGCCGTCGACGGAGAGGCGCTGGCAGGCCCCGAGCTGCGAGTCGTGTTCGCGCTCAATAAGCCCGTCGGCGTGCTGTCGACCGCGCGCGACACGCACGGCCGCCCGACGGTGCTCGAGCTCGTACCCGCCGACGGGCTGCGCCTCTACCCGGTCGGGCGACTCGACGCCGACAGCAGCGGCCTGATCCTGCTGACCAACGACGGCGAGCTCGCCAACCGCCTCACCCATCCGCGCTACGAGGTGCCGAAGACCTACCGCGTGCGCCTCGGCGGCGGCCCCGTCTCAGACGCGGCCCTGCGCGCGCTGCGCAAGGGCGTGGAGCTCGAGGACGGCCGCACGGCGCCGGCGCGCGTGCGACGCCTCGGCGGCGCCGAGATCGAGCTGACGATCCGCGAGGGACGCAACCGCCAGGTGCGACGCATGGCCGACGCGGTCGGACACCGGGTGCTGGAGCTGCAGCGCGTCGGCTTCGGGCCGCTGCGCCTCGACGGCCTCGCCGACGGCGCCCACCGGCGCCTGCGCCAAGCCGACGTCGAGCGCCTGCGCTCGCTCACGCTCTGACACAATCGCCGCCCATGCGACTCTTCGCCCTGCGCGGCGCCATCAGCGTCAACCGCAACGACGCCGAGGACATACTGGAGGCGACGAGCGAGCTGATGAAGGCGATCATGCAGCGCAACCGGCTCGACCCCAAGGACGTGGTCAGCTGCATCTTCACCGCCACCAACGACCTCAACGCCGAGTTCCCCGCCGTCGCCGCGAGGGCGCTCGGCTTCGATCGCGTGCCGCTGCTCTGCGCGCAGGAGATCCCCGTGCCGCGGTCGATGCCGCACGTGATCAGGGTCATGCTCCACTACTACGCCGACGACGGGCACGAGCCCGCCCACGTCTACCTCGGCGACGCGCTGGCCCTGCGAGCCGACCTCGACGCGGCACAATAGGCCGGTGGCGATCGAGTTCTCAGAGCGCATCCGGCGCAT
Source organism: Solirubrobacterales bacterium (assembly GCA_025964355.1). Lineage (GTDB taxonomy): Bacteria > Actinomycetota > Thermoleophilia > Solirubrobacterales > Solirubrobacteraceae > Palsa-744. Next base: position 11,246 of record JAOPZB010000066.1, read on the forward strand.
GCCGATCTATCCGGTCGCCGGCGGCTACGGCGATGACGCACCGCTCGTGCGCCTGGCGAGCAACGAGTCGCCCTACCCGCCGCTGCCGGCGGTGCGGCAGGCCATCGAGCGCGCGCTGACGAGCCTCAACCGCTATCCCGATCCGTCGAGCTCGCTGCTGCGCCGGCGCCTGAGCGAGCGCTACGGCGTGCCCGGCTCGCGCATCGCGATCGGCAACGGATCGTGCGACATCCTGCTCGCCGCCGGCGAGGCCCTGCTCGAACCGGGCACCGAGATCGTCTACGCGTGGCCGTCGTTCTCCGTCTACCCACACCTGACTGCCGCCTCCGGCGCACGCGCCGTGACCGTGGCGCTGGACCGGTCCGAGCGCCACGACCTCGAGGCGATGCTGGCCGAGATCACCGCCGCCACGCGGCTGATCGTCGTCTGCAACCCCAACAACCCGACGAGCACCGCGATAGGGCTCGCCGACATCGCCG
>JAOPZB010000178.1 GCA_025964355.1 Solirubrobacterales bacterium
CCGAAGCCGACGTGGCGGTTCGGGTCGCGCGTCACGTCGAATCGCCACGGCTCCTCGAACGCCGTCTCGTCGCGGTTGCCCGAGTGGTAGAAGAGCACGACCTTCTCGCCGGCCGGCAGCCGCTGGCCGTGCAGCTCCACCTCGCGGGTCGTGGTGCGGCGGAAGGTCATCACGGGCGAGGCCCAGCGCACGAACTCCTCGACTGCCGCCGGCAGGCGCTCGTCGAGATCCTCCATCAGCAGCGCGCGCTGCTCCGGGTGGACGGTGAGCGCGCGCATCGCATGCGAGGTGGTGTGGCGGGTCGTGTCGTTGCCGGCCACCGACAGCAGCACGAAGAAGGCCGCGATCTCCGCGTGGGTGAGCCGCTCGCCGTCCACCTCGGCCTGGACCAGCGCCGTCATCAGATCGTCGGCGGGCTTCAGTTCCCGGTGGGCGGCGAGCTCCGTGGCGAACGCGGTCAGGGTCCACAGCGCCTCGCCGAGAACCTCGACCGGCGGGCGATCGCCGAACGCCTCGGGGTCGGACGCCGTGACGAGCAGGTCGGCCGCGGCCACGACGCGCTCGCGGTCTGCCTCTGGCACGCCGATCATGTCCGAGATCGTCACGAGCGGCAGCTGCTTGGCGATCAGCTCGACGAAGTCGCCGCCGCCGCTGGGCGCCGCCTCGGCGACGATCCGCCGTGCGTTCACCCTGATGCCCTCCTCGATCCGTGCCACCTGGCGCGGCGTGAACGCGGCGGAAACCAGCCCGCGCAGCTTCGTGTGCCGCGGCGCGTCCATCGCGAGGAACGACAGCGAGGCCTCGAGGAACTCCGGCGGCGCGTCGGCGAACTGCGTCCCCTTCCCCGAGCAGAAGCTCTCGGGGTCACGTGAGATGCGCCGCACGTCCTCGTAGCGCACGATGGCCCAGTAGCTCATGCGCTCCTGGTCGGGCAATTCCATGATGTCCTCGGGCGGCTGATGGCGTGAGATCGGCGCCACTCGCCGAAGCTCGGCGAAGTAGCTGTCGCGCTCCTCGGCCGGCCGGCCCCAGAAATCGAGGGAGCCAAGGTCGACCTCAGGCGTATGTGGGCTGCCCGAAACCGCCACAGCGCGACTGTACTCCGATCGCCCGCCCCCCGCTCGTGCTCAACGAGCCCCAGGAAGCTCAGCACGACCGCGAGGCCGGCACGGAGTCCGCCCTGGCGACATCGCCCCGCGCGATCGCCTCTTCGCGCCAGCGCAGATAACCAGGGCCCGTGTTGAGCAACCACGACGGCATCAGCGGCGTCATCGCTCGCAGGACCTTGCCTGCCGCGCGCAGCTCGAGGTCGTTCGCCCGCGTCCAGCGGACCCCGAATCGCCTGCGAAGCGTTGGCGTCAGCAGGCCGACGCTGGACAGTACGGTGGCGTGACCGAGCGGCGGGCGTGCCAGGCTCCAGCCGACCCCACGCAGAGCCCGCAACGCCGGAGGCGTCGGTCGCGCAAGCGCCTCGAGCACTTCGTCGACAGCGGCCGTGTGCTGGAGGCGATCGTCGACCATCTCATCGAAGTAGTCGCGGAAGGCCCCCCAACCAGGCGGCAGATCGCGGTCGCGAACGCCGAGAAGCCGACCAAGCGAGCGCCACTCGGCCCAGAGCTGCTCGCGCTGCTCACCGGTGAACGGCCGTCCGAAGCGCTGGTGAGCCAGGACGATCGCATCGGCGAGCGTGGCGTGGACCCAGGCGTAGGCCTCCGGCTCGAGGGCGTGATAACGGCGCCCGTCCTGTGCGGTGCCGTAGATGTGCTTGTGGAAGGACCGGATGCGCTCGCCCATCTGGCCCGCCGGCTGCGGACCGGCGTAGACCATCGTGCAGGCGTAGTCGAGCGTGCGCAGCAGACGCCCCCAGGGATCCTGGCGAAACTGCGAATGCTCGCTGACTCCGGCTCCGACGGTCGGATGAGACACCTGCAGCAGGAGGGCATAGCCGGCGGCGAGGAGAACGCGCACGTCGCCCGCGCGGCGGAAGGTCAACGTGTCCGAATGCGGTGCCAGCGAGCTCCATTCCTCTCGCGGAGCAACGGTTGGCCTCGCAACGTCGCTGACTGGCGTCGGCTCAATGGCAACACGCTACCCCTATCGGGCGAGCGAGAAGCTCGACCTGTTCGTCGATGGAGTTCGCCGGGCCCGGCCGTCAACCAAGGTCGGCTGCCGCGACCGCAGGAGCTTCGCTCACGAACTCGCGGATCGCTCGCGCGAAAGCCTGCGGCTGGTCGCGCATGATGAGGGTGTAGCTGTCGCGGATCTCGATCAGACGCGCGTCGGGTAGGAGCGCCGCGAGGCGCCGGCCGTGCTCGGGGCGCTGCACCCGATCCTCGGGTGTCCAGACGACCAGCGTCGGCCGCGTGAAGCCGCGGAGGCGCTCGCAGACCTCAAGCATCTGACCGCGTCGAGCGCTCGTCACGTACTTGCGCAGATCGCGGCGCACCCCTCGCTCGGTTTGCACGGGCGCCAGCCAGCGATCCAGCAGGTCATCGGGCAGCGGCCGCTTCGACATCCATCCGAACGACACCGGCAGCCGCCGCAGGCGGCGAACGCGCAGGGCCTGCATGGCGAGGAAGATCCCTCCGGGGAGCGACCCCATGAGGCGCATGTTCTTCCCGGGCAGGCCGGGTGGGTAGTTCTCAAACGCCTCGCATGAGGAGATGACGAGCCTCGCGACACGCGCCGGGTTCTCGCCGGCGAGCGCGAGCGCGGCGGCATGGTCGTTCTGAACGAGCGTCACGTCCCGCAGATCGAGGCGCTCGAGCAGCTCGGCGAGCATCCGCGCAAACCCCGCCAGCGATAAATCGGCGTCGGGGTGCATCGGATGCCGGTGGGCGCCCAGGGGGAGGGTCGGCACAACGCAGCGATGGTCGCCCCGCAGGTCGTCCACCACGGGGTCCCACACCGAGGCGTCCATCACCAGGCCCCCCAGCAGTACGAGCACGGGCCCCTCGCCACTGGTGTCCTCGTAGTCGATGACCCCCGAGGTCAGCTCGATTTGAGGCATCGGCAACCTCCAGTAGATAGATCGCTCTAGCTGGCGTAACGTATCATGCCGGGGCATGGCGACGGCGACACGAGAGCGGATAGTGCAGACGAGCGCCGACCTGTTCCGGCGTCAGGGTTTTGCGAGCACCGGCGTCAAGCAGATCGTCGCCGAGGCCAGCGCGCCGTTCGGCTCGCTCTACCACTTCTTTCCCGGCGGCAAGGAGCAGCTAGGAGCCGAGGTCATCCGCTGGTCGGGAGCCCTCTACGGCCAGCTGATCGATGCGTTCTTCATTCCGGGCGCTGACGTCGTGTCGGCGACGCACGCGTTCTTCGCCGGCGCGGCGCAGACGCTGCGCGAGACCGACTATGCCGATGCCTGCCCGATCGCAACGGTTGCGCTCGAGGTCTCGAGCACGAGCGAGCCCATGCGTCAGGCGTGTGCCGAGGTATTCACCAGCTGGGTCGACGCCGCCACGGAGCGCCTCGTCGAGTCGGGACTGCCGCGCAAGCGTTCGCGCGAGCTCGCAATCTCGATGCTCGCCTCGCTCGAGGGTGCCTTCGTGCTCGCGCGCGCGACGCGCAGCACCGAGCCCGTCGAGATCGCCGGCGCGGCCTGCACGGCGTCGGTGCGCGACGCCGTCGCCGCTCGGCGAGCAAAGGGCGCGGCCGCCCATCGCCGCAAGCGTTGACCTTGCGGCAAAGGGGGCGTGGGGTCGCCGCGAGCAGTGTTCATACCGTCGCCGCCCGCTTCAACAACGAGGCGAAGACCAGCGCCCTGATGCCCCAGAGCAACAGGTTTATGCCGACCAGCAGCCCGATCGCCCATCCGGCCGAGCTCGGCAGTTCGGCGACGATGAGCACGCCGAGAACTGCCGACAGCGCTCCGCTGAAGGCGAACAGGCCGATTCCCGGCTGGCCGCGGGTGCGCAGCGCCGTCATCAGCTCGATCACGCCCAGCCCGAAGAACCAGACGGCCAGCGCGAACGTCAGAGTCACGGTTCCCGACAGCGGGAAGATCACGATGTAGAGCCCAACCAGCAGGGTCAACACCGCGTTGAGCAGCCCGAGCGTGACCCGTGCGGCAGACCCGCGCGAGAGCGAGTTGCCGACCATGACGATCCCGACGAACACCAGGACCCAGCCGATGAAGATGGAGGTCGCCACGGATGCGGCGGCCGGAACCGCGAGCGCCACGATGCCTGTGACCATCGACAGGATCCCGGTGGCGATCAGCCGGCGGCGCGCCGAACGCAGGTCCTCCGGTGGAAGCGTCAGGTAGCTGGCCCAGAAATCCTCGGCACCGCTGCCTCCAATCCCCTGGGCGGGTTCGCTCCAGTTCGAAGCCATGACTGCTCCTCTCGGTTGCGGGTCGCGTCAACCAGGGCGATAGGCCGCAACGCGCCCGATGGCAAGCATTCGATCCCGCTCAGGCCGCCATTGGGGCCGGCTCGTGGGGCTCTGCCGTCCGCTCGCCGTGCCAGCGCACGTCGAGCTCGCCATCGGCGACGACCAGCTCGATCGTCGATCCCTCCCGCACCTCGCCGGACAGCAGCGCCCGCGCGATGCGCGTCTCGACCTCGTGCTGGATGAAGCGACGCAGCGGCCGCGCCCCATAGACGGGGTCATACCCCTCGCGGGCGATCAGCACGCGTGCGTCCTCGCTCAACTCCAGCGTCATTCGTCGGTCGGCGAGGCGATGGCGCAGATCGTCGATCTGCAGGTCGACGATGTGCTCGATCTCCTCGAGCGCGAGCGGCTTGAAGAGCACGATGTCGTCGACGCGATTGAGGAACTCCGGGCGAAAGTACTCTCGCAGTTCGTCGAGCACACGCACGCGAACCTCCTCGGGTATTTCGCTCGACTCGCTCAGCGCGTCGAGCAGGTGCACCGAGCCGATGTTCGAGGTCATGATGATGACGGTGTTGCGGAAGTTGACCGTGCGCCCCTGGGAGTCGGTCAGGCGCCCGTCATCGAGGATCTGCAGCAGCGTGTTGAAGACGTCGGGGTGCGCCTTCTCGATCTCGTCGAAGAGCACCACCGAGTAGGGCTTGCGCCGCACGGCTTCCGTGAGCTGGCCGCCCTCTTCGTAGCCGACGTAGCCGGGCGGCGCGCCCATGAGCCGGCTGACGGTATGACGCTCCTGATACTCGGACATGTCGAGGCGAACCATGTTTTCGTCGGAGTCGAAAAGGGCCTCCGCGAGCGCGCGCGAGAGCTCGGTCTTGCCCACCCCTGTCGGCCCTAGGAAGATGAAGGACCCGATCGGACGGCGCGGGTCCTTGATCCCTGCACGAGCGCGGATGACGGCGTCGGCGACGAGCCGCACGGCCTCGTCCTGGCCGACCACGCGTTCGTGCAGCACCTCGTCGAGCCGCAGCAGCTTTTCGCGTTCGCCCTCCAGGAGGCGGGTGACGGGGATCCCCGTCCAGCGGCCGACGATCTCGGCGATCTCATCCTCGGTCACCTCCTCGCGCAGCAGGCGCCCCCCGCCCTGCTTCTCGTTCAGGCGCTCCTCCTCCGCCTGCAGGCGGCGTTCCAGCTCCGGAAGGCGGCCGTGGCGCAGCTCGGCCGCCCGGTTGAGGTCATAGCCGCGCTCGGCCTCGTCGATTTCGCGGCGGACCTGCTCGAGCTCCTCGCGCAATCCCTGAAGCTTGTGGATCGCCTGGCGCTCCGTCTCCCACTGGGCCGTCATTGCGTCGGCCTGTGCGCGCAGATCCGCGAGTTCGCGCCGCAACGCGTCGAGTCGTTCCTGGCTCGGCCTGTCGGACTCTTTCTGCAGCGCCGCCTCCTCGATCTCCAGCTGCATTACGCGGCGAGTTATCTCATCGAGCTCCTGCGGCATCGAGTCGATCTCGGTCCGTATCACCGCGCAGGCCTCGTCGACCAGGTCGATTGCCTTGTCCGGCAGGAAGCGATCGGTGATGTAGCGCTGCGCGAGCGTCGCGGCCGCGACGAGAGCCGCGTCCTGGATCCGCACTCCGTGGTGCACCTCGAAGCGCTCACGCAGGCCTCGCAGGATCGAGATCGTGTCCTCGACGGTCGGCTCGTCGACGACCAGCGGCTGAAAGCGGCGCTCGAGCGCAGCGTCCTTCTCGATGTATTTCCTGTACTCGGCCAGCGTCGTCGCGCCGATGCAGTGCAGCTCGCCGCGGGCGAGCATCGGCTTGAGCATGTTGCCGGCGTCCATCGCGCCCTCGGCCGCGCCTGCACCGACGACCGTATGCAGCTCGTCTATGAACATCAGGATCCGGCCCTCGGCGGCCTTGACCTCCTGCAGCACCGCCTTCAGGCGCTCCTCGAACTCGCCGCGGTACTTCGCGCCCGCGACGAGCGAGCCCATGTCGAGCGCGAAGATCGTCCTGTCCTTGAGCCCCTCCGGCACGTCGCCGCGGACGATCCGCTGGGCGAGCCCCTCGACGATCGCCGTCTTGCCGACACCCGGATCGCCGACGAGAACCGGATTGTTCTTCGTCTTGCGGGAAAGGATCTGGACGACCCGCCGGATCTCGGCGTCGCGTCCGATCACCGGGTCCAAGCGTCCGCTGCGCGCCTCGAGGACGAGATCGCGCCCGTACTTCTCGAGTGCCTCGTAGGCAGACTCCGGCGTGGCGCTGGTGACGCGCTGACTCCCCCGCACATCGGTCAGCGTCTCAAGGAAGCGCTCACTTGTCAGGCCCTGCTCGCCGAGCAGCCGTCCGGCGGTCGTACGCGACCCGGACTCGATCATCGCGAGCAGCACGTGCTCGACCGAGACGTACTCGTCCTTCAGCC
>JAOPZB010000181.1 GCA_025964355.1 Solirubrobacterales bacterium
TCGGCATCTTCGGCTGGCTGATCGAGCGCCGCCACGGGCCGGCCGTGGTGCTCGCCCTGTTCCTCGGCGGCGGCGCCATCGGGGCGCTGGTGGCGACGGCCGTATACCCCCTGCCGATCGTCGACGGCGGCAACGGCGGCGCGCTGGCGCTCGTGGCGGCATGGGCCGGCGCCGACCTCGTGGCCGCGCGTACGGGCTCACCCTACGAAGGCGATCTGCTTGGCGCCGCGGCGATCGCCGCACTGGTGCTCGTGATGCCATGGGCGCAGGGGGAGGGCAGCTGGCTGGCGGGCGTCACCGGGGGAGCGGTCGGGCTGGTGTTCGGCCTCGGCCTCAATCGCCTGCAGGAGACCGAGCTCTAGAAGTCGCGACCTATGATGCTCCCGGCATGGCGATGACGAACGTCGAGGTCATCCGCGCGATTTACGACGACTGGCTCGCTGGTGGGTTGGCCATCGACAAGTTCGATCCGGAGATCGCAATGGTCGAGTCGAGCGAGCTGCCGGGAGGGGGAGCGTCGGCTCATGGAATCAACGCCGTGCAGCGCTACATCGAGAGCTTCTCCGGCTATTGGGAGGAGATCCGCTTCGTGCCCGAGGAGTACATCGAAGCCGGCGATCAGGTCGTGGTCAGCGCTCGTCTCGTTGGACGCGGCAAGGCAAGCGGTGTCGAGGTGCAACGCACGTGGGCTTACGTGTGGACCCTGAGAGCGAACAAGGCGCTGCGCATGGAGGGGTACAGCGACATCCATGAGGCGCTCCGGGCGGTGGGCGTCGACGGGTAGAACGGTCTCGCAGGACCTGGAGACGAGCGGGGCGCCGCGGTGAGGGCGCAGCGAGCCGGCGGGGATGATCGCCGGTGTACAGTTGCGGCCCTGGCCGTTCTTCTCCCCAGGAAGGGCAACTACGTTGACGATGACCAACGCCGTGGTGCTGATCGAGGCCGAGCGCGACGCGTTCTCGAGCCTCGGCGGAACGCTCGCCGATATCGACGGCGTGGCCGAGGTCTATTCGGTGACGGGAGAGTGGGACTTCGTGGCCATCGTGAGGGTCTCCGACCACGAGCAGCTGGCAGACGTCGTCACCGGCCACATAAGCGGCGTCCCCGGCGTGCTGCGGACACAGACGATGGTCGCGTTCGCCGCCTACTCGCGCCACGACCTGGAAGCGCTCTTCTCGGTCGGGGAATGAACGCCTGAGCGCGATGGCGGGCGTACCGATGCGCGAGGAGTACGGGCCGACTCTCGGGCAGCTGCTGGCCCCGCGCTGGCGTGCCGCGTCGCCGTGGATGCGACGCGTCGCGATCGCGGCCGCCGTGGCGCTGCTCGTCGCGATCGCGGCCGGCGTGCTGACGCTCTTGAGCGCCTCCTACTCCCACGGAGGCCGAGTCCCTTTCAGCTTCAGCTACAGAGGCCTCTACCGCACGGCGCCCGACGCCGGGGGATACGTCAAGGTGGCGCGCCGGCGCACCGACGGCACGATCAAAGACTCCTTCGCCGTCGACCCGTTGCAACTGCCGCCCTACTCGGGCGGGCTCTCCGGAGAGCTGCCGTTGCACGCGGCCGCCTACATAACCACCCTCAGCCACCGCTACCAGGGCTTCGTCCTGCGCGGCGAGGGCAAGACGAAAGTCAACAACGCGCCGGCCTACCACGTCTTCTACACGGCGACCGTGGAAGGCAGGAGCATGTACGGTCGTGACGTGTTCATCGTGCCCGAACGCCCGGGTGCCCGCGAAGGCGTGGACATCGTGATGCTCACAGGCGTGCCGAGGACCTCGAAGCTGAGCTCGCCGATCGAAGTGGCCAACAAGGGAATCCTGTCGGGCCCGCTGAAATCCTTCTCGGTCGGCTAGGCCGGGCCCGCGCCGGCGATCAACCGGTGGGTGGCGCCGGGGGAGCTTCGGTGCCGCCGGCGCTCGAGCTCGGCGGTGGGGGCGCCGGCGTCGTGGAGCTCGGCGGCGCGCCGCCCGGTTGGGGCGGCGATTCGCTTGGCACGGGTTCCGCCGTGGGCAGCGCCGGGTTTGTCGTGGGGACCGGTGGGCTCACCGGGGCCGGCGGCGGAGCGCTCGTCGCCGACGGCGGCAGCTGGGTCGTCTCGCTGGTGACCTCGGTGACCTGCGTGGCGGCCGGGTCGGCCGGCTTACCTGGCTGGGCGGCCACGGGCACCGGCACCGCCGAAGGCGTGGTCGAGGCGGCCGGGGGCACGGCCGTGGCTGCGACCGGCGCGCTCGCCGCCTTGGTGAGCTTGCCTGCCAGCGCGCGGTGCGCAGACGCCGCCGCGATTCGCCGGCGCGTCGCGATCCCCGCGCTAATCGGCTGGGCCTCCTGGCGCACGACCGCGGGTTCGCTTGCGTAGTGCGTCGCCGGCGCGCTGGCGGCGTATGTCGATGACTGGGCGGGGCGATGGTGGACGACCGCAGCGTGGTCAGCCGCGACAGCGCCGGCGGTGACGATCGCCGCCGCCGCGAGCCCGGCCACCGCCTTCGTGGCGATCGCTCCCGCGCCGGCGGTCAGCAGGCCGCCGGTGACGCCGGCTCCGCTGGTCGCTCCGATGCCCGCGACCGCGCCCACGGTGGCCCCGGCGGTGGCGCCGGCGCCGACATGCGCGCCGCCGGCCGACGCGGTCGAGCCGAGCTTCGTGAGCAGCAGCTTTTTGACCAGCAGCAGCGTGCCGACCGGCATGATCGCCGCGAGCGCGTGGTTGTTCTGCTTGAGCTGCTTCTTGAAGAAGGTGCATCGCTCGCAACCACGGACGTGGCGGCGCGCCGGCGTGCTCAGCTTGCTCAACCCCTCGGCCATCTCGCCGAGCTCGAGGCGCACCTGATCACAGCTCAGCTGACGCGCCTCGGCCGCCTCGGCGAGCGAGATACGGGCGCGCACGAGCAGCGACTTCACCGACGGCACTGTCGTCTCCATGGCCTGTGAGATCTGTTCATAGGACAGCGCGTCGATCTCGCGCAACAGCAGCGCGGTGCGCTGGGTCTCGGGGAGCTCGTGGACGTCGGCGATGAGCTCACGGAAGCTCTCCCTGCGCAGGACGCGGTCGCCGGTCGAGATCCCGTGGTCGGCGAAATGGACGTCCATCGAGTCGACGCCGAGCGCCGAGGCCCGGCGCAGGTGGTTGAGCGAGCGGTTGCGGGCGATCCGGTACAGCCACGGGCGCACGTTGATCGCGCGTTCGTCGGCCAGAACGGCGTTGAAGGCCGCGGCGAACACCTCCTGCAGGACGTCCTCGGCGTCCTCTCGCGAGGCCAGCATGTGGCGGCAGAACGCAAGCAGCCGCGACTGGTAGCGCGCGCAGAGGGTCTCGAACGCCGCGTGCTGGCCGCGGCGGGTTAGCGCAATCAGACGCTCGTCTGACTGCAGGCGCAGCAGCGGGGACGGGCCGCGCAGGCCCGACATGCTGCCGGAGTGTGTGAGTGCCGAGACCTCCATGGGCGGTCAAACGCGGCTTTTGGCCACAAAAAAGGGCCTTCCAGCCTTAAGCACACGGTAGCAACGCTCAAGTTGCGACGAATCGGCCCGGGATTCCTGGCTACGGCGCCACGTTTGTCCCGGCAACCTGCCGTTCTCAACCGCCTTGGGGCGGTTTTCCCGGGGCCTGCGGCGATACGATCGCGCTGCCCGGGTAGACAAATTGGCAAAGTCAGCGGACTTAAAATCTGCCGCTCGCAAGAGCCTGCGGGTTCGAATCCCGTCCCGGGCATCTCCCACCACGCGCCGGGCTGACCCACCAGTGGGTAGAGTCGCGCCGGCATGTCAACCGACAGCGCGCAGGAGACCCTTACGTTCCATGGCGGGCGGCTGATCGCCCGCCGCCTGAAGGCCCACGGGGTGAGCAGGCTGTTCACGCTGTCGGGCGGGCACCTCTTCTCGATCTATGACGGATGTCGCGAGGAGGGGATCGAGATCGTCGACGTGCGACACGAGTCCACGGCGGCGTTCGCAGCCGAGGGCTGGGCGAAGGTCACGCGCGAGCCGGGCGTGTGCGCGCTGACCGCGGGGCCTGGCGTGACGAACGGGATGAGCGCGATGGCCTCGGCGCAGGCCAACCACTCGCCGATGGTGGTCCTCGGCGGCCGGGCCCCGGCGCTGCGCTGGGGACAGGGGTCGCTGCAGGAGATCGACCACGTGCCGTTCGTGCGCCCGCTCGCGAAGCTGGCGGCGACCGCAGAAAGCACTGCCGAGATTCCCGGTCTCGTCGACGAGGCCTTCGCCGCGGCGCGGGCGCCCCACGGCGGCCCCGCGTTTCTCGACTTCCCGCTGGACTACGTGTTCATGGAGGCGCCGGAGTCGGCGAGCCAGGCCGACGGCGGCTTGGAGGCCAGGGCCAGCGGCGCCGCCGACGATGCGATCGAGCGAGCGGCGCAGCTGCTGCGCGGGGCCGAACGGCCGGTGATCATGGCGGGGACCGACCTCTACTGGGGCCACGGCGAGGAGGCACTGCTCGAGCTTGCCGAGGCCCTCAGGATCCCCGTGTTCCTCAACGGCCTGGCGCGCGGCTGCGTGGGAGCCGACCACGAGCTGTTCTTCTCCCGGGCGCGCTCGCAGGCCCTCAAAGCGGCCGACGTGGCGATCGTCATCGGCGTGCCGATGGACTTCCGTCTCGGCTTTGGCGCGTCCTTCGGCGAGGACACGGAGATCATCGTCGTGGACGCCGTCGAGCCGCAGCGTCCCCACCCGCGGCCCGTGGCCGCCGAGCTCTACGGCGCGATCCCGCAGACGCTCGCCGACCTCCGCGCCGCCACCACGTCCAACGGGCTCGCGAGCGAGGGCTGGATCTCGGAGCTGCGGGCCGCCGAGACCGAGCGGCGCGAGGGGGAGCGGGTCGAGCTCGAGGACGCCAGGGAACCGCTGCACCCGATGAGGCTCTATGCGGAGCTCGCGACCGTTCTGGATCGCGACGCGATCGTGATCGGCGACGGCGGGGACTTCGTCTCCTACGCCGGGCGCGTGGTCGACAGCTACCACCCGGGATGCTGGCTGGACCCCGGCCCGTTCGGCTGCCTGGGCACCGGCCCCGGCTATGCCCTGGCGGCGAAGCTCGCGCGCCCCGACAGGCAGGTCGTGCTGCTGCTCGGCGACGGCGCCTTCGGCTTCTCGGGCATGGAGTTCGACACGCTGGCACGCCACGGCGTGAACGTCGTCGGCGTGATGGGCAACAACGGCATCTGGGCGCTGGAGAAGCACCCGATGGAGTTCCTCTACGGCTACTCGGTCGCCGCCGACCTGCGCCCCGCGACGCGCTATGAGCAGGTCGTCGAGGCGCTCGGCGGCTATGGCGAGTTGGTCGAGCGCCCGGGTGACGTGCGGCCGGCGCTGGAGCGCGCCTTCGCCTCCGGCCGCCCGGCGCTCGTGAACGTGCTGACCGACCCCACGGTCGTCTACCCGCGGCGCTCGAACCTGGCCTGAGGCCGCTCAGCCGACGCCGGCGAGGCGAAGCGCCCCGCCGTAAAGGATGTCGTGCTCTGAGACCTCGATCTCCTCGAGGTCGAAGGCGCGCATGGCCTCGCTGAGCAGGATCATCCCGGCGACGATCGTGGGGGCTCTATCGGGATGCAGCCCGGTCACGTTGCGACGCTCGGCTTCGGTCATGCCGGCCAGCCTCGCGAGCAGCAGTTCGACGGTCCCCAGCGCCAGCGGATAGCCGTGGACGCGCTCGGGGTCGTAGGGGTCGAGCTCCTGGTCCATGGCGGCCGCCGAGGTCGCCGTGCCGGCGACCGCGATCCCCAACGCCACCGCGGCGCGCTCCTGCGGCGGCAGCCCCTCGCTGAAGATTGCGCGGACGTCCATCGCCAGGTTCTGAAGCTCCTCGGGCGCCGGCGGGTCGGAGTGGATGTGGCGCTCGCTCATGCGCACGACGCCGGCCGGCAGCGATACATGGAAGCCGGCCATTCGGCCGCGGCCGATGACGAACTCGGTCGAGCCGCCTCCGATGTCGATCACGACCGTCGGATCATCGGACTCCGGCCGGCCGGCCATGGCGCCGAGGAAGGTCAGCTGTGCCTCTTCATCCCCGCTGAGGATGCGCGCATCCAGCCCGAACTCGTCGCGCACCCGAGTCGCGAAGGCCCCGCCGTTGGCGGCGTCGCGCACAGCGGAGGTGAGCACCGCGAGGTTCGCCTCGCACCCGTGGCTGTCGATCTCGGCCCGGTAGGCGGCGAGCGTGCGAAGCACACGCGCAACCGCCTCGTCGGACAGCGTGCCCCCGGAGTCGACGCCGTCGCCCAGCCTCGTGACCTCCGAGCGTCGCAGCACCGGCTCGACGCCACCGGTAGCACGGTCCACCTCGGCGATCAGCAGCCGCGTGGAGTTCGTTCCGATGTCGACGACCGCGACTCGCATCGCGCGGGATGCTAGACGTGTCCTTCGCGGCTGGTCTTTATGGCGCTGATTTGCTAGAACATAAAGAGCGACGCGGGGTGGAGCAGTCTGGTAGCTCGTCGGGCTCATAACCCGAAGGTCGCGGGTTCGAATCCCGCCCCCGCTATAAAAGGCCACGCAAATGCGTGGCCTTTTTTTTGTGTTTGGTGATAGCGGAGGGCGGGGTCACCGAGCTGACATCTCACGAAAGTCGGAGATCCGCGCCTTTGGCCGCTGACGGGCTGATCGGGTTCGCGGGATCACCGCAGCGAGTGACATATGCCCTGTCCAGAGCGCGTAAAGCTCCAAGCCGGGCCTGTCGATAGCAGAAGGTAATGCCTGCTATCTGCCGAGCCGTGCCCGCGTGAAGGGTCACCTCGGGAACGGCGCCCATGGGTCGAGCCGCTGGCTCGCCGTGGGTCAATCGAGCGATCACGACGCCGCGCGCGCTGGTGAGGCCGCCGCAGCTGCGGCGCTTGTGGCAGACGACGCGCGACTGCTGGTCGTTTTCTGCTCGCACAGCTACGACCTCGACGCCCTTCTCGGCGCGATCAACAGCCGGTCGGGTGGCGTACCGCTGATCGGCTGCTCGACCGCGGGAGAGATCGCTACGGAGGGACCCGGCGATGCCGGCGTCGTTGTCACCGCGCTCGGCGGTCCAGGCTTCAGTGTCAGCACCATCTCAGCGGAAAACGCGTCCGACGATCTTCGGGCGGCCGGCGCCGACGTCGGGCGCTGTGCGCTGGCCCTCAATGGACATCCGAACCGCGTGCTCATGTTGCTGACAGACGGTCTCGCCGGCGATCAACAGGAGATCGTCAGGGGAGCTTACGGCGTGGTCGGCGCCAGCGTCCCGCTCGTCGGCGGTTGTGCAGGCGATGGCCTGGAGATGCGCAGCACCTACCAATTGCACAACGACCGGGTGATGCAGAACGCCGTCGTCGGCGCCGCGCTCGGGTCGGAGGCACCCTTGGGCATCGGCGTCCGTCACGGCTGGCGACGGGTAGGCGAGCCGGTTGTCGTCACACGCAGCTCGGACAACCGTGTGTACACGCTCAACGACCGTCGCGCGGTGGATGTCTATTTCGAGCACCTGGATCCGCCCGCAGACGCGCGGCGCGATTCAGCAGCGTTCACGCGTTTCGCACTGACGCACCCATTGGGGCTCAGCGGTCGCAGCCACGAGGACCACGTCCGCTTCGTCGGCGAGGCGAACTTCGACGATGGCTCGATCGGCTTCATCGCCGAGGTGCCGCAGGGTGGGCTCGCCTGGTTCATGGAGGGCGACGCCGAGTCGGTGCTCGAGGCCACGGGAGCAGCCTGCGCTGATGCGCTCGCAGCCCTCGACGGTGGCTCGCCACTGGGCATGATCGCGTTTGACTGCATCGCGCGCCGGGGCGTCCTCGGGGACGACGGCATCAGCAGCGAGGTCAGCCGCATCGCGCAAATCGCTGACGGTGCACCCGTCGCGGGCTTCTACACCTACGGTGAGATCGCCCGGACACACGGGCAGAGCGGATTTCACAATCAGACGCTCGTGGTGCTCGCGGTCGGATGAGTGGTCGTTGTGGCCGATCTCCACGAAAGCTGGACGACCCAGCAGTTGGTTGAGTTTCTCTCCCTCGTCTCGTCGTTTCCCGATGAGCAATCGGCGAT
>JAOPZB010000185.1 GCA_025964355.1 Solirubrobacterales bacterium
CACCGGTGGTCACGCTCAGGCGACCGCAAGCTCGCGCCAAGCGGCTTCCCATGGCGGTCACCCACGATGTCTGACATGAACGCTCGAGGCTCGGAGGCCGAGACGGCGGCCTCAGGCGAGGCGAATGTGGAGCGCCTGCCGGCACCTGACCGCAATCCGCCCACCGCGCGTGCGGCCGTGGACATCGTCCTGCCCGTCTACAACGAGCGTGCGACGCTCGCGTCGAGCGTCCACACCCTGCGTGATCACCTCAGGGGCGAGTTCACCTTTCCCTTTCAGATCACGATCGCCGACAGCGCGAGCACCGACGGCACCTTCGACGTCGCGCGAGCGCTCGCGCTGGAGATCCCTGAGGTCACGGTGCTGCATCTGTCTCGCAACGGCCGCGGCCGCGCGCTCCGTGCCGCGTGGGGCACCAGCGAAGCGGACGTGCTCGCATACATGGACGTCGATCTCTCGACTGACCTCTCGGCTCTCGGCCCGCTGATCTCGCCGCTGCTCGCCGGACGCGGCGACATCGCGATCGGGTCGCGACTGCTACCCGGATCGGAGGTCAAGCGTGGGCTCAGGCGCGAGATCATCTCGCGCGCCTACAACCTGCTGCTGCACGCCACCCTCGGCGTCGGGTTCTCCGACGCCCAATGCGGGTTCAAGGCCGGCCGGCGTGAGCTCATCCAGGGGCTGCTCGCCGACGTCGAGGACGACGCGTGGTTCTTCGACACAGAGCTGCTGTTCCTGGCACAGCGGCGCAAGCTCGCGATCCACGAGGTGCCGGTCAAATGGGTCGAGGACCGCGACTCGCGTGTGGACATCCTCGCCACCGCGCGGGATGACCTGCGGGGCATAATGCGCCTGCGCGCCGCGGCGCGCCTGCAGGCTCGGGCCCGCACGGATCCGGCCGCTGATGGCGGACCCGCGTGCCGTCAGCCCAAGCGCGGCGGCCGCGGAGCACCTGCGGCGCAGCCTGGATCCCGCGCTACGTCGAGAGGGTCGCGGGCGCCCGGGGCCCTGCTGGAGCGAGGCCGAAGCTCGCGGTCAGGGATGCCGTCAGGCGGTCTGCCGCCAGCGGCCGGGACAGCAGGTAGCCCTGTCCAGTCTCGCAGCCGAGCGAGATCAGGTGCTCAATGACGGCCTCGGTCTCGATGCCCTCCGCCACGACGGTCAGCCCGAGATTACGGGCGAGGTCGATCGTCGCGCGAACGATCGCCTCGGCCCTTGCATCCGCGAGGATCTCCGTCACGAACGAACGGTCGATCTTGATCTCATTGGCCGGCAGCGACGCGAGGTAGCCGATCGACGCGTTGCCGGTTCCGAAATCGTCGATCGAGACGCCCACTCCGCTGGCACGAAGGGCACGCAGCACCGCGATCGCCCGATCGGGATCGACCATGGCCGCGCTCTCGGTGACCTCGACCGTGAGCCGCGCCGCCGCGATCCCGTGGCGGGCGAGCAGGTCGGCGACCTGACCGGGGAGCGCGGGGTCGAGCAGGTTTCGCGCCGACAGGTTGACCGCCATGTCGAGATCGATGCCGCGCCGCCGCCAGGCGACCATCTGGCACAGCGCCTGGTCGATCACGTTGAGGGTGAGCGGACCGATCAGCGCCGTCTGCTCGACCAACGGTATGAAGTCACTCGGAGACAGCAGCCCGTGCTCGGGATGGCGCCAGCGCACGAGCGCCTCCACGCCCGTGACGCTCCTGGTGGGCAGGTCGAACTGCGGCTGGTAGACGAGGATGAACTCCCCCCGCTCCAGCGCGCCGCGAACCTCGCCGAGCAGCATGAGCCGCCTGGCGTCAAAGCGGTTGCACTCCTCGGTGTAGACCTCGACGCGGCTGCAGCGCAATCTGGCATGGGCGAGCGCCGCGTCGGCCCGTTGGAGCAGGAGGTCTGGATCGCCGGCATGCACCCCCATGACGGCTATGCCGATGCTCGCCTCCACATCCAGCGCCACGCCATCGAGCACGATCGGAGCTTCGAGGCTCGCTTGAACGGCGGCGGCGACGGTCTGGGCTCCGGAGATGCCGCGCGTCCCCGGGCAGAGGACCGCGAACTCGTCTCCGCCGAGCCGTGCGGCCAGGGTGCCGTTGTCGAGATCGCCGCTGAGGCGGCGAGCGACCTCTCGCAGCACCGCGTCGCCGTTGGCGTTTCCGAGCGTGCCGTTGATCTCGGTGAAGCGGTCGAGGTCGATCAGCAGCACCGCGACGGCGCCGGGACCGGACTCTTCCCGGTCGACGGCCTTCGTGACGCCGTCGATGAACAGCGTGCGGTTCGGCAGGCCCGTCAGCTGGTCGTAGTGGGCGAGGTCGTAGTTCTCCCGGGCCTGGCCCCTCAGCCTGCGCGAGGCTCGCGCGACGATGCGGTAGAGCACGCCCCACAGCAGTCCGAGGCCGATCGCGACAAGCAGGACGATCGTGCGCTGGTCACGTGCGACCGTAGCCGCGATCGGGCGATAGCTCAGGTAGATCTCAAACGCTCCCGCCGGGCGCCCTGTCGCGGCGAATCGCAGAGGGACATACACCTCGACGAGCTGTCCCAATCCGACCTCGCCGGCGGTCTCGTTGTGGGCGCTCGGGGTGATCAGCTGCGCGGCGTTCGGCCTCCCGGCGAGCGTGTTCGCCAGGTCGTCGCTGGCGGCCAGCGTGCGCCCGATCAGGCCGTGAAGATCGGAGTAGATGACCGTGTGCTGCTGGTTCCAGATCTTTATGCGGGCGAGGTCTCGCGAGACCTGACGGTTGCTCAGCTGCTCATCGAGCGTGCGGATCCCCGCCGGCGTCAGCCCTTGGCGCAGATCCCGCGGAGAGAGCCGCGGCTGTATGCCCATGCGGGCGATCAGCTGGGCCGACTGGTCGGCGTCGGCGAGCGTCCGCGTCAAGATCTGCGTCTCGAGGACGTGGGCGAGGATGAAGCCCAGCGCCACGATCGGCACGAGGCTGAGCAGGGCCACCTGTTGGGTGAGGCTCAGACGGCCGCTCCACCGTGGACGGCGCAGGCGCATGGCTTCGTTTCGGTCGAGGGCGCGTGAACCTGGAGCGCATGCCCTCCAAGCCGGACGACAAGCCAGGGCCTCAGAAGGCTCGCTTCTTGGTGTCCTGGTGGGCCCGGACGCCGATTCTCCGGTCATACTCGCTCATCGATGCGCGCTCTCGTTCAGAGGGTCAGCCGCGCCGCCGTCCGCGTTGAGGGCGAGGTTCGTGGCGCAATCGGGCCCGGTCTGCTCGTCCTGCTCGGCGTCGGCGGCGACGACGACGCCCGGAGCGCCGACCGGCTGGCGCAGAAGGTTCGATCGCTGCGCGTCTTCCCCGACGGGAACGGCCAGATGAACGAGCCACTGGGAGATCGCGAGATCCTGTGCGTCAGCCAGTTCACCCTCTACGGCGACGTCAGCCGCGGCAACCGGCCGAGCTTCACCGGCGCGGCCCGGCCGGAGCAGGCAGAGCCGCTGTATGAGCGCTTCTGCACCCAGGCGGGCGCCGAGCGCGGGGTCTTCGGCGCACACATGTGCGTCGAGCTGGTCAATGACGGGCCGGTGACCCTGCTGCTCGAGGCATGAGCGCCCCGCCCACGCAGGCGACCCCGGACGCGAAGGCCGAACGCCGGGGGCTACTCGGCTGGATCGCCGCCGAGCGGGCGCTGAGGACCCTCCTGCTGCTGGGCGTCGGCATCGTGCTGCTCACGCATCCGCACACCGACTGGGCCGGCGAAATAACGCATCTGACGCGAGCGCTCGGCCTCGACCCCAACGGAAACTGGGTCCAGCGCATCGTCCGCAAGGTCAGGAGTATCACGCCGCACGAGAACACGGTGTTCGGCGTGGTCGCGCTCGCCTATGCGGTGCTCGAGGGCACCGAGGCATACGGCCTCTGGCGGCGCCGGCGGTGGGGCGAGTGGCTGACGGTCCTCGCCACCTCGCTGCTGCTCGTTCCCGAGATCTGGGAGCTGACGAAAAGCGTGACGCCCTTGAAGCTCGGCGGCCTGATCGTGAACCTTCTGGTGGTCGCGTACCTGCTCTGGCGCCTGCGCCGCACCGCAGCCGAGCGAGGCGCCTGAGCGCCTGGCAGACGGGAACCTGGCGAACATCGGTCATCTGGGCGCCGGACCGCGCGGCGCCGCGAGCCTCAGCCCGCCGTGCTCGGCGTCCGGTCCGCCCGCCCGCAGCGCCGGCACGAGCTCGCTCGTGACCAGCCCCGTCTCCGCTGTGAGCTCGTCGACGATCGCAAACCAGCGCCGCGTGTTCGCCGGTGTGTCGAGCACGACCGTGAGCACCGGAACATGGCGGCGGAGCGACCAGAACCGTTCCCCGTGGGGCGGGTGATCACCGTGATAGCCCCACTGGCCACGCATCGCCGTGGCGCCGGCGGCGCCCGCTCGGCGCAGGCGCCGGACCAGCTCCCCGTAGAGCGGCTGGCCCTCGTGCTCGGCGCGCCCGCCCGTGAAGACGGTGAGCTTCTGCCAGTAGGCGAGCCCTTCGGCGTCGATTGACGGCGGCGGCGACGGCTCGGCGAGCAGCACGCCGTCGCGCTTGCACACCGATACCCGCTCGAGCGTGATCACCGGGTCGCTCAGGATTCCGCGCAGCGCCGCTAGGGCACGCGCGATGCTCGCGCGGTCGCCGACGCTGATGATCATCAGGGGGACCTGTGCGTTGCCCGCAAGCAAGCGCCCGCGGCGGCGCACGCCGCCAGACGTGCCGTCGACGCCGAGCAGCACGCTCGCCCCGGCCACGCCATGTCGGTGAAGCAGCTCCACCGCGGCCAGATGCACCGGGCGCCCGCCGGCGCGCTCGCCCCTGCCGAGATAGATCGTCAGCTTGAGCTCATCCGCGTCCGGCGGCGTCTCGGCATCTCCGGCGCCGCTCGCCAGCAGCACGCGCTCGAGGGTGATCACGCCGTGGCGGGTGAGCTCGCGGACGTCCGCGATCGCAGCCTCGACGCGGTCGCTGACATCGACCGCGAGGGCGATCATTGGCAGGTCTTCAGAAAGCGTCAGCAGCCGCTCGGTCTGCAGGCGGTGCTTGACGCCGAAGC
>JAOPZB010000195.1 GCA_025964355.1 Solirubrobacterales bacterium
CAGGAGCCGGAGTTCTCCTTCGACGAGCGCGGCGACGTCATCGACGTCCGCGGGCGCGTGCAGACGGAGTCCCATCGGCTGATCGAGCACCTGATGATCGCCGCCAACGAGGCCGTCGCCGAGCTGCTCGCCCAGCGCGGCGTGCCATGCCTCTATCGCGTGCACGAGCCCCCGGACCCCGAGCGGATCGAGCGCCTGGTCGACCAGCTCGCCTCCCTGGAGGTGCCGACCCCGCCGCTGCCGAAGTCGCTTTCGGCCGCGCAGGCCTCCGAGCTGCTCGGCGTGATCTCGAGAACTGTCGAGCAGCACGTGCGCCGCGTCGGCCACGGGCGCCTGGCCTTCAGCTCGCTGCTGCTGCGCTCGCTCAAGCAGGCCTACTACTCGCCGCGCAATCTCGGCCACGCCGGCCTGCGCTCGACGAGCTACTGCCATTTCACCTCGCCGATCCGCCGCTATCCCGACCTCGTCTGCCACCGCGCGCTGCTCGCCGCGCTCGGAGCCGAAGAGCCGCCACCAGCAGCGGCGGAGCTGGCCGAGCTCGGCGCATGGACCTCCGAACGCGAGCGCGACGCGATGACGATCGAGCGCGACGCCGATGACGTCGCGAGCTGCTTCGCGCTGCAGCGGGTGCTCTATGAGGGCGGCTCCGAGCAGGTCTTCGCGGGCGAGATCAACGGGCTGATCTCGGCCGGGGCGTTCGTCAGCTTCGGCCGGGCCGAGCGCAGCGACGGCGACAGCGTCGCGCCGCCCTTCGAGGGCATGCTGCCGGTGCGGCTGCTGCGGGCTCCAGCCAAGACCGGTGCACGACCCGGCCAGGCGGCCCGCGCGGCTGCCCCCGGCGCCGGGCGTCGCTCGCGCACCGCACCACGCGCCGAGGCAGACGGGGGACGCGAGTGGTGGGAGCTCAACGAGCAGGGCACGATCCTGCGCGGCGAGCGCAGCGGTGCAACGCTGCGCCTGGGGGACCCGATCGAGGTGCGCGTGGCGCGCGTCGAAGCGCCGCGCGGTCGCGTCGACCTCACGTCCGCAGGCTAGGCTCGCGTCAGATGGCAAAGGGCAAAGGCAAGCGCAAGGTCGGCGCCGGCGACGTGGCATCCAACCGCTACGCCTCCCACCGCTACGAGCTGATCGAGCGACTGGAGTGCGGCATCGTGCTCGAGGGCACCGAGGTCAAGGCGCTGCGCGAGTCCGGTGCGCAGCTGAAGGACGGCTATGCCGCGATCCGCGACGGCGAGCTGTGGCTCTACTCGGTCTACATCCCCCCCTACGCTCCCGCCTCGCGCGAGAACCACGATCCCGAGCGTCCGCGCAAGCTGCTCATGCACCGCCGTGAGCTCGACCGGATCGCAAGCCGTGCCAACGAGCGTGGGCTGACGCTCGTGCCGACGCGCATCTACTTCGCCGGCCCGCACGCGAAGGTCGAGATCGCCCTGGCGCGCGGCAAGGACCTCTACGACAAGCGCCAGAGCATTCGCGAGCGCGAGACCAAGCGCGACATGGAACGCGCCGTGCGCGAGGCCAGGCGCTAGAGCGAGCGGAAGCTGTGGCTGCCCGAGTAGAGGATGTGAGCCTCGTGCATCCCGAACACGAGCACGACGATCAGCCCGATGTAGACGGCGCCAACCAGCAGGCGGTTGCGCGGTGAGACACGGTAGTAGGCCGCCTGCTCGAGCGACCGCGTGCCGCGGAGCTTCCAGCGCCGCCAGGTCTCCATGCCGCCGAGCACGATGAAGATCAGCAGGAACGGGTTGCCGGTTATGAGCAGCAACGCGATCATCGCGCCGAGGCCGATGAACCACATCGCCGGGGCCATCGCCGCCATCGCCCGGCCGCCGTCGAACGGCACCAGCGGCACGAGGTTGATGAGGTTCAAGAAGAAGCCGATGTAGGCGAGCGCGCGCAGCAGGTCGCTGTTGATCGCCTCGGCGATCGCCAGGCAGACCGCCGACCCCGCCGTGCCGAGGACCGGGCCCGCAAGACCCACGCGTGCCTCGGCGAGCGCGTTCTCGCCGAGGGACTTGGCCATGACCACCGCGCCGAAGAACGGGATGAACATCGGCGCCGTCGCCTTCAGCCCCTCGCGCCGCAACTGGAAGACGTGCCCCATCTCGTGCACGAACAGCAGCACCACGAACCCGACCGCGAACGACCAGCCGAAGAACAGCGAATAGGCGGCGACCGAGACGAGCGCAGTCCCGGCGGTCGTGAGCACCTTGAGCTTCGGCAGGAACAGGACCGCGCCTTTGACCACGGCCCAGAACTTGGCCGCGAGCGCCACGATCGCCGCAACCGCCCCGCTGATGCGCTTACGCAGGCTCCGGCCCGCGCCACGGACGCCGCCCGCCGGCTCGCCGAACGGATCCTCGCCGGGATGCCCGCTCGGTGGCACCGGCGGGGCCGGCAGAACCTGCCCCGGCGTCGACAGTGACAGCTCGGAGTTCTCCATAGCTCCATTGTCGCAGGACGGATAAGCGCTGCCTAACGTGTTCGCGGCGGCGCTCGGCGGTCAACCGCCCGCTGTGGCGGGGTCAAACGGAGCGCCGGGACCGTCCACCGCGCGCCCCGCAGCACTTTTTTTCGGAAGATGCGAGAACTGCTTCGCGAGGGGCTTGCATCGCTGAAGCCCGCCGGCTACTTTGAATCCAGACGCGGAACCAAGTCGCAAAGAGCGAGGCCACTGAGGTGTGAGGCCGCGCCACCAACAAGGAAAGGTCCTCGGACCGGACCAAGTTGGTTCCTCGAGCGGCTTGGGACCGCGTCGCTTTTGTTCTCCGGCGCCGCCCACGGGCTGGGCCGTCATTCTCGCCCGGCATGGCGCGGACGGCTACACTGGATGCGTAGGACACGCACACGGGGACGACAGGCTTCGACGCGGTCGGCTCGTGTGGGTGGTTGCGAGTCGAGGTCCCGGGCGGCCTCGTAAAACACCCGGGAAAACAATAAGTGCGGACTCTCACGAGTACGCCCTCGCCGCTTAGTCAATAGCTAAGCCGTGAGGTCTCGGGCCCCGCTTGCCTGTGGCGGGGAAGGCCGGGATCAGAAAGCAGGCTCACCCGGTGCGGTCCGTCTCCGCCAAGCCGGGGAAACTTCAGGAGACTGGTCCCCCGCAACCCCGCCGGCGAGGCGAGTGGGGGACGAGATCAGAGCGCCGGATACGCTCGTAGAAGCCACTCTCACGCGATCGCGGACGTGGGTTCGATTCCCACCGTCTCCACTTTTGCCCTGCAAATGGGCACTTTTAGTGTTCACGGCAAGTACCGATGATGCCGCTCGGAGCGTTCCACAAGCGGCCGCGTTGCTTGCTATGCCACAACGGACTCAGCGGGAGGAGCGGTGGGCTGGGCCGCGCGACAGCTGGTGCAGCCTCAGCTTCGGTGATCGTGGCGCTGATGCGATCCCGCACTCGGCCGGTCACCACGCTCGCTACTCGGGCGTGTCGACGTACTGCTCGCGAACGGTCGGATCGAGAACGTCCAGTAGGCGCTGCAGATCCCGGCAGAGCGACTCGAAGTCGCTACCGCCAAGCGCACTGGCCCAATCGACTTCGATCTCCGCGATCAGCCGCCGGCCCTCGCGAATCGCTTGCCACCCGCGCTCAGTGAGGCAGATGAGCTTCGCGCGTCCGTCGCTCGGGTCGGGTCTCCGCTCGAGGTAACCGAGTTGCTCGAGCCCATCGACGAGCTCGGCCATGGCCGACAGGGACAGCCCCGACGAACTTGCGAGATCGGTCAGCCTGGAGCCGCTCGCCTTGATCGACCCGAACACCTGCAGGTGGGCAGGTCGAATCCCCTCGATACCGGCGGACGCCTCTCCGCGAACTGCGAGCTCCGAGCGAAAGAGTCGAATCAGGTTCCCGAGCAGTTGGCCGACCGGCAGTCGCTCGGAGTGAGGGTTCTCGGACATCACGCATATGCTACGGTGTCCAAAGCTTCGGAAGCCGTTGTACCTTAGGAGGCAATCGGTGGCACACCTGGGTCAGCAAATCATGAACACGCGTACGGGGCAGCGAATGACCTTCGTCGAGCTGCAGCGGGGCTCGCTGCGGATCGACAGCGTCAATCCCCCGACAGACGAGCGCGAGCCGTTGCACGTCCACCCCAAGCAGGAAAGCGGTGCGGAGCTCGTCTCGGGCTCGCTCGTCTTCGAAGTCGACGGCGTCCAGCGCAAACTCGCACCGGGTGACTCGATCTCGATACCTCCAAACACCCCTCACCGGTTCTGGAACGACGGGCACGAGGACGCCAACTCGATCGGGTTCTTTCGGCCCGCGCTCACGATCGCGGAGTTCTTCGAGACCCTCTTCGCACTCGCCAACGCCGGGAAGCTCGACGCGAGGGGGATGCCGCGCCCGCTGCAGCTCGCGGTCATGGTGCCACGGTTCGGGGACGAGATTCGGACGGTCAGGCCGCCCTGGCCTGTCCTGCGGGCGGTGGCGATGGTCCTAAAGCCGCTTGCGCGAGCGCGCGGCTACAGAAGCACGATCGCGGCCTAGTCTCGATCTGCCTGCGGACCAGGGCACTGTGTTGTCACCACGCTGATGCTTTAGATGCAGTGCGAGCGTGCCGCGAACCGGGGGTCGCGTCGCTCCGGACGAGATCCGCCAGCGCGACCCGCTGCTGCGATCCCCGTGGCGGTGCCGGGGGATTAGGCACATCCGCGACGATATGCCACGTCTCCGCAGGCGAGCTAATCGCTGACCTGCGGCCGCGAGTAGGGCGCGCAAGCGACGCCGCACGGTCCCCTCCTAGGGACTGTGATCGCTCCAGCCAGGTGTCGCTGCGTCAGCCAGTGAGGCGCCTCCCACGACGTTGTTGTCCTGATAGGCTGCCCGCCGCCAGCGGATGAATACAAGCCGGTGGCTCAACCAAGGGGGGGAACGATGCGCCGAGTTCCGCTGGTGGTGGCGCTAGGAGCTGCTGTCGTCGCACTGCTGACGAGCGCAGCAGGAGCAACCGCCAAGTCAGCAACGTTCAAGACCGGCACGTACAAGCTGAAGCCTGCCGGGTACACGGTCACGCTGAAGCACGCCCGGTGTGGCGGCAAACTGCAGTTGTGCGTGGCGCTTCCCACGTCGCCAAAGATCACCTGTACGGGACCTGCCAACGAACCTGTGCGAGTCGGCAACTTCGCAACTCCGGTTGCGCTCCCCAGCTCAGGCAAGGTGACCGAGCACGCTCCCATCACCAGAACGTCACCCATTCCTGGCGCTCCAGCGGAAACCGGACAGTCGGCGTTCTCAGTCGCGTTCAAGAAGAACGGCACGGCCAGCGGCTATGTCGAAGTGAGCCTGGTAGCCCTGGTGGGAGGTCACTCGATTCCGTGCTCCGGCAGGGTGTCGTTCACCGCCAAGCTGGCGTAGGGCAGCCGACCACGACGCGCGCATCGTGGCGGTTGGCAAGGACAGCGATACGGTGCCTGCAGAGGCGGGTCGCTTCCGCCGCCGCATCACTCAGCCGGCACCGTCGCCGCCTGACCTGCACCTCATTGCGAGGGTTGCGCGGGACTCGTGGCCACGCTACGGTGCCGGACAAGGGGGTTCGATGGGTTTCTTCGGCATCCAGGACTTTTCCGAAGGTGGACGGCATACATTTGTCCTGAGCGGTGAACTCGACATCGCACAGGCATGGAACCTTGCCACCGCACTTCAGCGGGTGAGTGCGGAGGACACCGCGATCACGCTCGATCTGAGGCTGTTGACCTTCATGGGATCGACGGGACTCCGCATCGTCCTTCTTGCGAAAGCGCTCTGCGATCAACGGGGTTACGAGTTCCGCATTGTGCCCGGGCCGGCGCATATACAGCGCATCTTTGAGATTGCCGGCCTCGGTGACCGCCTACCGTTCACCGCGCCGCCTAAAGAGATAAATCCTCTGGCGCCGGCGGAGTAGTCACTCCTCCGGGAGTCCCTGGCGAAGACTGCAATGCGCAGCTCAACCCGCTGAGGTGACTCAGTCACAGGTTTGGGCCCGGTGGCGGCAGAGCGTCGAGGTCGCAGCACCTTTAGGGCAAATGGGACTCGGCGTCTCAGCCGGGGCTTCGCCCTGCGTCGCCCCATACGGCCGGCCATTCGCGCGTCCGTCTGCTTTAGTCCGCCGCCGCATTGCCCGATAAGGACGACATGAGAAGCATCGTTCTATTCGGTGTCGCCGTGATTCTCGGCGGGCTGCTCTTGATGGCCTACGCGACCCTATGGCTGGCCACCAGGACCGCGCTCATACCTCCCTCTGCCACGCTTGAACTGCGCTCGTAACGACACCAACGAATAGGGCGGGCGGGCGTCCGAGGGAGGCTCGCGCGGTCAGGCTGGCTCGCCCATGTACTCGGATTCCAGCACCAGGTCCTTGAGAAGGGATTGGTACTCGACGTGTGTGTCGTGCTCGACAGTGCGCCAGGTTCTGCCCTCCTGCGCCTCGATGTAGGCCTGGTACTTAGGCGCGCCGGGAAACTTGACGTTGTCCGCGAGAACGATCGACCCGGGATGCAGCCAGCGCTCGCGCAGGATGCGCTCGAGATCCGGGAGGTAGGCGTCCTTGTCGTGATCGACAAAGACAAAGTCGACCGCACCGTCGGTGAAGCCGAAATCGTTACGCAGTCGCTCGATGGTCGCTCCGCCGTCCCCGAGCGTTCCCAAGACCACGGTCAGCCGATCGCCTACGCCCGCGTGAGCCCAGATTCGGCGGGCGATGTCGGCGTTCGCCGGGCTGAACTCGACCGAGCACAGTCTGGCATCAGCCGGCATGACCCTCGCCATCCGCAGCCCGCTGTAGCCGCAATAGGTCCCGAGCTCGAGCAGCAATGCCGGCGAGGCGCGTTGCACCGCCTGGTCGAGAATCTCTCCCTTCTCGTCGCCCACGTTGATCATCACGCTTCGCGTCAGGCAGAAGTCGTCGATGACACGGATGGCGTCGTCGACGTCGCCCGCGCGGGCATGGGCGAGAACGTAGGTCGCGAGCGCCTCCTCTCGTCCGTCACCAACCTGCCAGTTGCGGGTCAGGCTCCGCATGCCGAAGAGCATGCGTAGGACCGACCACCGCAGGAACGGAAGTCGCCTGCCCCCAATCTCCGATATCCGTGTCACCGCTCCACCGGCCTCCTCGCTCGAGCCGATCTTGACAGACCGGCGAGCGCCGCAGTGCGCCGGCTGGCGCCGCGAAGGCCGCGCGCGCTACCGCTACCAGCTGACAGGAGGCTCCACGGGAGGCTGCTGGTCCGACGCGAGCGCTTCGAGCTCGGTAAGTCCTCGCTGGGCTTTGGCGTCGGCGTTGATGCTCGCGCCGATATGCGCCGCGGCGGTCCGGAAGCCGGGCTCACGAATCACGCGCTCGACGGCTGCACCGATCGCGCGCGGCTTCGCGCTGGGCCGCAGGCGGACGCCAGCGCCGGCATAGACGACGCGCGCGGCGACATCCAGCTGGTCGCGGCCCATCGGAATGCAGACCAGCGGAACGCCGGCGGCCAGTGCACGGGTCACGGTGCCCATGCCGGCGTGGGTGACGACGACCGCCGTCTCTCCGAACAGCTGGGCGTGCGGCGCGCTGCGGACGACGGTCGTGTTGTCGCCTGGCTGCAATGACGCGGGGTCGATCGCCGGGCCGGTAGTCACCAAGACGCGCGCGTCGACCCGGCTGAGACCGTCGATCGCGCGCGCCAGAACCTGCTCCTGGGCCATGTATGTGGAGCTGAAGCTGACGATGACCAGCGGACGATCGTCGTCTGCGTCCCAGGGGGAGCGCCAGTCGTCGACCCATGGTGGGTCGGCGAGCGTCGAGCCGACGTAGCGCAGGTGCGGCGGATGGGAGTCACCGTGAAAGTCGAAGCTCTCGCTCGCCAGCACGAGCACCCGCTGTGCACGCTCGAAGTGCTCCAGGACACTGCGCAACGGTGGCAGGCCCTGCTCTGCGCGGGCGCGGTTGACGGGTGGAAGGCCGCGGTTGAACAGCGCTACGAACAGGCGGCTGACGGTGCGGTCGCGCGTTCGGCCGAGCAGACCGCGCGCCGGGAGGAACCCAGGGCCGGGTGCGGGCTTGCCGGGCTCGGGCACGATGTAGATGTTGTGGACCAGCAGAGCTGTCGGCAGGCCCGCACGCTCGGCGGCGATCGGCGGTCCGAACAGCATGTAGTCGCTGGCCAGCACGTCGGCCGGCTCGCGCTCGAGCGCGGCGCGCGTGTCGTGCGCGTAGGCCGCCGCTGGCCCCATCACCACGCGGTCGCGTGCGCGCGCGAAGGCGCCGAGCGGCGTTCGTGCCTCGGAGTCTCGGATCAGGTCTTCGCTGCGGCTCACACGGTTTGGGGCCTCGACGAACGGCTCGAAGCGAGCGCCCGTGGCGGCGACGTCGCCGGACAGGCAGTCCTCGGTGAGAACCCGCACGTCATGCCCGCGGTCGGCGAGGCCCTTGACGAGAGCGAGCTGGAGCGGCACGTTGCCGCCGCCCTCCCAGAGGACGAACAGGAAGCGGTGCGGCGAGGACAGTCGCATCGAACGCACAGGGCGAGTGGGAGCCTACAGGCGTCATCCGGTAAGCGACTCGGATACGCTCGGTGCCGAGACACACCGGCGCAGCGCTAGGGAGGGGGGTAGCGGGGATGTCGCAGCAAGTCGATCCTTCGCACATCATGCAGGTGGGGATGGGGTTCTGGGCGTCGAAGGCGCTCCTGTCGGCGGTCGAGCTCGAGCTGTTCACCAGGCTGGGCAGCGACACGATGACCGCTGAGCAGATGGCCGATTCCCTGGGGCTGCATGCGCGCGCGGTCCCGGATTTCCCCGATGCACTCGTGGCCCTCGACCTGCTCGATCGCGAGGGTGAGGGAAGCGATGCGCTCTACCGCAACACGCAGGCGACGGCCGTCTTCCTCGACAAGGCGAGCCCTGCCTACATCGGCGGGATTCTCGAGATGAGCAACGCGCGGCTGTATCGGTTCTGGGGCGACCTCACCGAGGCCCTGCAGACCGGCAAGCCCCAGAACGAGATCAAGCACAACGGCAAGCCGATGTTCGACGAGCTCTACAGCGATCCGGACAGGCTCGAGCAGTTCATGAACGCAATGACGGGGATCTCCCTGGGCCCGTTCCAGGCGCTGGCGGACAAGTTCGATTTCTCCAACTACAACACGCTCTGCGACGTGGGCGGAGCCACCGGGCAGCTGTCGATCACGGTCGCCAACCGCCATCCGCACATGAGCTGCGCGACCCACGACCTGGGCATTGTCGAGCCGATCGCCAAGCGGACGATCGACGGCGCGGGACTGAGCGATCGCGTGAGGACCGAGGCGGGTGACTTCTTCACCGACCCGCTGCCCAAGGCCGACGTCGTGACGATGGGGATGATCCTCCACGACTGGGACCTCGAGGGCAAGATGCACCTGATCAAGGCGGCCTATGACGCCCTTCCGGAGGGCGGCGCATTCATCGCCATCGAGAACATCATCGACGACGCCCGTCGCGAGAACGCATTCGGGCTTCTGATGTCGCTCAACATGCTGATCGAGTTCGGAGCGGCCTTCGACTTCACCGGCGCCGACTTCGGAGGATGGTGCAAGGAGGTCGGCTTCAAGGAGATAGACGTCCTGCCGCTCGTCGGTCCGGCGAGCGCCGCCATCGCCTACAAGTAGCTGCCTCAGCCGCTCCGCTGCGTGAACGACAGATACTGCGTACCCGACGCCCGCTCGAGAGGCGGCGCTACCGGCGGCGGGCCGTGGCCGCCAGCGCCGGGTTGGACCAGCCGGCGTCTGTCGGGTTGATCGTGGCGCCGGGCGCCACGATCTCATCGATGCGGTCAAGCAACGCGCTGTCGAGCTCCACATCCTCGGCGCCCAGCTGGGATTCGAGCTGGTCCATCGTCCGCGGGCCGATGATCGCCGCCGTCACGGCCGGGTGGCGGAGCACGAACGCCAGTGCCATGTGGACGAGCGATATGCCCGACTCGTCAGCCAGCCGAGCGAGCGCATCGGCGGCCTCGAGCTTCTCCTGATTCGCCGGGATCGAAAGGTCATAGCGCTGGGGAATCATCGCGGCCCGCCGTGACGTCAGATCGTCGGCGCCCTTGCGCCAGCGTCCCGACAGCCAGCCGCCCGCGAGCGGGCTCCAGACGATCGAGCCCATGCCGAACTCCAGACAGGTGGGCAGCACATCCGCCTCGATCCCGCGCACAAGGATCGAATACGGCGGCTGCTCGCACACGAAGCGCTGGTGGCCTCGGTCGCGGGCGACCCACTGTGCCTTGACGATCTGTGGGGCCGGGTAGGTGGAGGAGCCGATGTAGCGGACCTTGCCCTGGGCCACGAGATCCGAGAGGGCGCCGAGGGTCTCATCGTGATCGGTCCAGGGGTCCCACCGGTGGACCTGGTACAGGTCGATCCAGTCGGTCTTCAGCCGTTTCAGCGAGGCCTCGACCTCCCGCATGATCCAGCGTCGCGAGTTTCCGGCCTCGTTGGGGTCGTCGCCCATCGTGCCATGGAACTTCGTCGCGAGCACGACGTTCTCGCGTCTCCCTCCAGCGAGCGCCTTGCCGACGATCTCCTCGGACTCGCCACGCGAATAGACGTCTGCCGTGTCGATGAAGTTGATACCGGCGTCGAGCGCGCGGTGGATGATGCGGATGCACGTGTCGTGGTCGGGCTCTCCCCAGGCGCCGAACATCATCGCGCCGAGACATAGCGGAGTCACCTGGACACCTGTGCGCGCGAGCGGTCGATGGTCCATGGCCCACACGTTAGCCAGCGGACGGAGCAATCGCGCTTCAGGAATCCACACGGCGCGCCGATGATTGCTGCATGACGGGTCAGAGCTCGAGCTCCGGGGGGGCTGAGGTGCGAGTACCGGTGCCGCCGTCCTCCCTCGTGGCGAAACCCCCGGACGAAGTCTGCCGCCTCGGCGAGGCGCTGAAGGCCCGCGCCGCGGAGGTGCTGGCGGGCACGGTGGCCAAGACGATCGATTCGGGCGAGGTGGTAGATCCGCTCGTTCAGGAGAGCTTCGAGCAGATCTGCTCGAATTCGACGCTCGCGGTCGCCCGCTGGATCGCCGGGGAGGGTCTCGAGGTGACCAACGACGCCGCGACGAAAACCTCGAAAATCTTCGGCGAGCTCGCCGCACATCGGGCGGCATCGCTCAACGAGGTCACCAGGCGCTGCCTCTGGTGGCGCAATGTCATGGCCGACGTCCTCTGCGAGAACGCGACGCGGCTTGGGTCCTCCTCCGATGCGCTCTCGCAGGCGTTGAACATGCTGCAGCTGAGCCTCGAGTTCACGCTGCTGCGCATGTGCCAGTGCTACGAGGCCGAGCGCCAGCGCACCGACGAAGAGCTCACGCGTCGCGAGGAGGAGCTCGCGTTCCTCGCGACACACGATCCTCTCACCGGTCTGCCCAACCGCACGCTGATCCTGGATCGCGTCGAGCAGATGCTCGCGCGGGCGGCGCGCCACCAGGCACCGGTCGCGGCGCTGTTCATCGACCTCGACAACTTCAAGAGCATCAACGACACGCTCGGCCACGGCGTGGGCGACGAACTGCTGCGGGCTGTCGCCGCGAGACTCGAGGCGGTCGTGCGACAGGCCGACGGGCTGGGGCGCCTCGGCGGCGACGAGTTCGTCGTGGTCGTCGAGGAGCTCTCGGTCGACGCCGGTCCTGAGCTCGTCGCCGAGCGCCTGCTCGAGGCGCTGAAGCAGCCCTTCAAGCTCGGTGAGGACGGGCAGACTCGCATCACGGTGACGGCCAGTATCGGAGTGGCGGCGGGAGAGCGAACGACCGCCGAGGAGCTGCTGCGCGACGCCGACATCGCGATGTATCGGGCCAAGTGGGACGGGAAGAACCGCTACACGGTGTTCGAGAGTGCGATGCACGACACCGTCCAGGCCCGCATGGAGCTGGACATGGACCTTCGCGAAGCGCTCGAGAAGAGCGAGTTCTACCTCGACTATCAGCCGACGTTCACCCTCAGCGACATGACGCCAATTGGAGTCGAGGCCTTGATCCGCTGGCGGCATCCCGTGCGCGGCGTCCTCCAGCCGGACGCGTTCATCCCGCTGCTCGAGGACTCGGGACTCATCACGGACGTCGGCAGGTGGGTCCTGCAGGAGGCATGCCATCAGGGCGCCGCATGGCGCAGGGCGGGCTATCCGATCGACATGGCCGTCAACGTCGCTGCTCGCCAGCTCGACAGCGACGAGCTCCTCACGGACATCGCGGAAGCGCTTGCCGACAGTGGCCTGGAGTCGCACGCGCTCACCATTGAGATCACCGAGACCACGCTTATGCGCAACGTCAAGGAGACGGCCCTGCGGCTGGCGGCGATCAAGCGACTCGGCGTACGCATAGCGATCGATGACTTCGGCACCGGCTACTCATCGCTCGCCTACCTGCAGCAGTTCCCGGTCGACGCATTGAAGATCGACCGCTCATTCATCTCGGGAATGCGGCGCAACAAGGAGGGCGAGACGCTCATCCACACGCTCATTCAGCTCGGCAAGGCGCTTTCGATCCAGACGCTCGCCGAGGGCATCGAGCAGGAGGAGGAGCTATCCCTGCTCAAAGGCGAGGAATGTGACAGCGGCCAGGGATTCCTCTTCGCGCGCCCACTCGACGCGGAGGCAGCCGAAGCGTTCTTCCAGAACTGGCTCGAGAGCGCCGGCCCTCGGCTCGTCCGCGCGACGCACCGCGGCTGACGCCCTCGCGGACCGCGCCCGGCGCTCAGCATCGCTCAGACCAGCTCCGCACGGTCACCCACCCTGACGAGCCCTTCGCGCAGAACGGAGCCGTGTATGCCGAAGGCGAGCGGCTCGGTGGTGCGGGCGCCGTCGCGATAGACGCGCAGGATGTCCAGCGTCGGCAGGTCGACCGCGCCGCTGTCCGGGTTGCGGCTCGTGACGACGCATCGACCGACGTGACCCCGCCATAGCACGCGCGCCGCTCCGAGCATGAGCTCGCGGCCGATCCAGTCGTCCTCCTCGTGCGGCGAGGCCCCGGTGACCTCGATCGACATGCGAAAGCGGCGGGCGTCGAGGACGCGCGAGCCCGCGGCTCGTGCCAGGGAGGCGAGCGAAGCGCGCGAGATGAGGCTCACCGCCCCCGCGTCGCCGCGGTCTATCGCCGAGGAGCCGTCGGCTGGCGCGACCAGGCGCAGCGGCTGTCCGGCGTGCTCGGAGAGCGCCGCCGAGAAGGGTCCAAGCAGCTCGCGTGCAGGCCGGGTCCGCGAGAAGAAGCTCGTCTGCACATGCGGCCCGCGTTCAACCGCGCCGGCGAGCGTCTCGCCTCCGGGGAAGCTCAGTGCGAGCTCGCTGCCGCCGTCGTCGAGCTCGGCCACGACGGTATTGAGCGCCCCGAGGTGCTTGCCGTTGATCATTCGCCCGCGCTCATCGATCAGATAGAAGCAGCGGTCGCCGCGAATCCCGCCCCGCTCGAGCATCACCTCGCGCGGCGCGGATACGCGCAGCCCCTTGATCGGGGTTGTGGCCAGAGCGGCCACGCGGATGCCCGGCGCCGACATTGCGGCTTTCTACCGCTTTGCCGCTACCGCCGCTGCGGCGCCTCTGCCGCCAGCGAGCGAGCGGCCGCGGCGAGCATCTCCACGCAGGAGTCGATCGCGATCGCCGTCGCGTCGAGCACGACGTGGTAGAGAGACGGTCGCCGATGTCCACGCCATAGACGGCGGATGATCTCCGCCGGGGCATGCCAGACGGCCGTCGAGCATGCTTGAACACTTCCCTGCGCATGGCGCGACTAACGCTCGAGCCCGCCTCGCCTCCATGCGCGAGGATTCCCCGACGCACATGATCATCGAGGACGCCACCGACAGCGACCTGCCCGCGATCGTCGAGATCTACAACCATGCGATCGCGACCTCAACCGCCGTCTTCAGCGACCAGCTGGTGACGATCGAGCGCCAGCGCCGGTGGATGGAAGCTCGTCGCGCCGGCGGCAATCCAGTGATCGTCGCCCGACTCGACGGCGCCGTCGTCGGGTTCGCGAGCTACGGCGAGTTTCGACCGTGGCCCGGTTACCGGCTGACCGTCGAGCAGTCCGTCTACGTTCTTGACGGCGCCCGCCGCCGGGGCGTCGGGCGCGGCCTGGTGGGAGAGCTGCTCGAGCGGGCTCGGCAGGCCGGCAAGCACGCGGTGGTCGCCGGCGTCGACGCGGACAACGACGCATCGCTGCGCATGCACGAGCAGCTTGGCTTCGAGCAGGTCGGACGGCTCCCCGAGGTGGCTCGCAAGTTCGGGCGCTGGCTGGATCTCGTGCTGCTGCAGCGCACGCTCTGAGGCGCCGCGAGCCTCAGCGCTGGCCGTCTGGCCCGGCCTTATGCGAGCCCCTCTGTTCCGCTGAGCGCAGAAAGGAGTGCAGGAGCTCGTTGTAGGGCTCGCCGGTGGCCGGGATCGTGTGGCGGCGACCGCTGAGGACCGCGCGCTCAGCGCTCAGCCGGCCTGCGATCGCATCGCACACGGCCTCGAACACGGCCGAGTGCCCACCGGAGATCACCATCGTCGGGAAACGGCCGCCGAGCGCCTCGAGCGGTGGATCCGCCTCCCAGGGGGGACGCTCGCGCATCAGCATCCGCGCGCCGGCGAGAAGGTCGTCGGTCAGCTCTGGCGGAGTCTCGCGGGTCGAGCCCACGCCGCCGCGGAAGGCGCGCAGGAAGTCCGGCGGCGTAAGCTCGTCGGCGCGTTCGTAGAGCAGCTCGCCGTTGGCTATCTGCGCATCGACGAGGGGGTCGCCGGCCGCGACGCGCATGCAGCCGGGCTCCGACACGGTGAGCGAGCGCACGGCGCCTGGACGCAGGGCGGCGGCATAGAGGGCGATCACCGCTCCGTAGGAGTGACCGACGAGATGCGCGCCGTCGCCGAGCAGCGCGGCGAACAACGGCGCCTCGGCCTCGAAGTCGCCGCGCGATAGCGGGCGGCTCGCCCCGAAGCCAGGGCGGTTGGGCATCGCCAGGCTCCACGAACGTCCGAGTGCCAGCTGGTGGCGCCAAGTGCGCCCGGCGCCGACGACGCTGCCATGGATGAACAGGACGGGCGGTCCGCAACCCTCGCGCATCACCTCGAGATCGGCCGCGGCGACCATGTGAGCGTGAGTTTAGGATCAGCGATTCGCCGGCGCCCGGGCGCGCGTTGGGCCTGAGACTTGTCATTTCCGCGGTTCGGCCTAGGATTACCGTCATGGCGCTCGAGACGCAGGAGCTTGCACGCGGAGACTGGAAACCGTACTTCGACGATTTCAGCCGCGATCTCGACCGGCTCACGGCATCCGTCGAAGTCGCC
>JAOPZB010000026.1 GCA_025964355.1 Solirubrobacterales bacterium
CGCGAGGAAGGCGTGCTGAAGATCTTCGCCGGCAGCGACCCGATTCCCATCTTCAGGGTGCGCTGCGACTGGCACCGGGCGAAGCTGGCCGAGCTCGAGGGATATCTCGAGGCCGTCAGCGGAGACGATCCCGCCTGGGACGGCGTGCGGGCCAGCCTGCAGGTCGGCGTCGCCTACAACCGCATGATGGTCGAGGCGATGGAGCGGTTCCTCGAGTCTCAGGCGGCCACCGGCAGTCCGTAGCGGCGCCTGATCTCATAGAGGGTCGTGCGCTCGGCCGCGGGACGCCCCGCCGCGTGCGCCGCCGCGACGAGCTGATCGGGGTCGAGCCTGGTGCCGTGGTAGCTGCCGGCGAGTCGGCTGATCGACTCCTCCATCAGCGTCCCGCCAAGGTCGTTTACGCCCCAGCGCAGCGACTCGGTCGCGGCGTCGATGCCCATCTTCACCCACGAGGCCTGCAGGCTTGTGATCGTGCGCCCGAGCGCCAGGCGGAAGACGGCGGTGTGCTTGAGGTTCTCGTCGCGCGAGATCTCCTCCACCCCGTGTGTTCGTCCGAGCAGCGTCTGGAAGGGGATGAACGACAGCGGCACGAACTCGGTGATGCCGCCCGTCTGCACCTGCAGCTCGCGCACGACGCGCATGTGCTCGGCGAGCTCCCACGGCTCCTCGATGTGCCCGAACATGACGGTCGCGGTCGAGCGCAGCCCGGCTTCATGGCTGGCGCGGATGATCTGCACCCAGCGCGCCACCGGCAGCTTGTTCGGCGAGATGCGCTCGCGCACGCCGTCGTGCAGCACCTC
Source organism: Solirubrobacterales bacterium (assembly GCA_025964355.1). GTDB lineage: Bacteria > Actinomycetota > Thermoleophilia > Solirubrobacterales > Solirubrobacteraceae > Palsa-744. Next base: position 801 of record JAOPZB010000026.1, read on the forward strand.
GGCGGCGGTCCCCGGCGTCGAGCCCAGCCCGGCGTCCTTGAGCTGGGCGAACACCTCGGCCGGCGGCAGGCCGGAGATGTCGCACATGTGGGCGATCTCCATCGCGCTGTAGGCGTGCAGGTGCAGCTGCGGCGCGGTCGCCTTGGCCAGCCGCAGCCAGCCGAGGTAGTCCTCGAGCCCCCAGTCCGGATGGATCCCCGACTGGATGCAGAGCTCGGTCGCGCCGTAGTCGACGGCATCGTCGATGCGCGCCACGAAGTCGCTCTCGCCGTGCTCGTAGGCGTCCGGCGAGCGCTTGCCCTGCCCGAAGCCGCAGAACGCGCAGCCGACCGTGCAGACGTTGGAGATGTTGATGTTGCGGTTCACGACGAACGTGACCTGCTCGCCGACCAGCTCCGCGCGGAGCTCGTCGGCGGCCTCGCGCATGTCCTCGATCGCCTCGGGCCTCGTCTCGGCGAACATCGCCGTCAGCTCCTCGGGAGTGAGCGCGAGCCCGTCCCGGCCCCGTCGCACCGCGCCCGCGACGAGGTCGGGGCGGATCGGCGCCGGAGGATCCGTGCGCCCGGATCCGCTCCGCGGGATGAAGCTCCAGTAGTTGGCCTTGATCGTGTCCATGACGCCGCGCGAGACCCACTCGGGGTCGATGTAGGCCGGGTAGACGCACAGCCGCTCCGTCAGCGCATAGCCATCGCGCTGCAGCTCCTTGCGCACCTGGTGGGGCGAGGGAAACGGATGCTCCGGCGAGATGTGGTCGCCGTTGGCGCTCAGTCCGCCGAGGTCGGTCGCGCCGGCTGCGACGAGCTCGCCCCACCAGTCGGCGAGGTTGGGCGGAATCTGGATGCCGACGTCCGGCAGCAGGCGGCGCGTCTCGGCGACCAGCCGCTTCATGTCCTCGATGCTCACCGGAGACGCCCACTCCGGCAGCGGCAGCCGCGGCCGGCCGTCGGCCACTCCCGTTCGCCAGTAGTCGCGCGCGGCGGCGTCGGCGATCTCGGCGGGCTCGCGTCCGTAGTAGCGCTGGTGCGGGACGAAGTTCTGCAGGATCACCTCCTGGATGTGGCCGTGCTCGGCGTGCACTGCCGCGATCGCCTCCAGGGACTCGATGCGCTCCTGCTCGCTCTCGCCGATGCCCACGAGGATCCCGCTCGTGAACGGGATCCTCAGCTCGCCGGCCGCGCGGATCGTCTCCAGGCGCCGCGCCGGGTGCTTGGTGGGTGATCCCGCGTGAACGGTCTCCATCAGCCGCTCCGACACGGACTCGAGCATCAGCCCCTGCGACGCCGTCACCTCGCGCAGCCGCGCCAGGTCCTCGCGGGAGAGCACGCCGAGGTTTGTATGAGGCAGCAGGCCGCGCTCCAGCGCGCGTTCGCACACCCAGACGACATAGGCGGTGAAGTCCTCATGGCCGTACCCGATCAGCCGTTCGCGGACCTCCGGATTGACCTCCGGTCGCTCGCCGGTGAGCACGAGCAGCTCCTTGACCTGCCTGCGCGCGGCGCCGTCGAGGATCTCGAGCACCTCGTCGGGCGCGTGCAGGTGCGCCGCGTGGGTGGCGAAGGCGCAGTACTTGCAGTAGCAGCGACAGGTCCGCGACAGCGACAGCGTCAGGTTGCGCGAGAAGGTGACCCTGCGACGCATGGTTGGAGTCTATGACGCGCGGCTCGCGCCTCGGGACCGCGATCGTCTCAGGTGGTTGCGGGTGGCGCATGCGCCACCCGGCCGGACGGTGCATGCACCGTCCGGGGAGCCGCACATGTGCGGCTCCCGGTGGGGCCGCATGCGGCCCCACCCATTACGCATCGATCCCGCTTGCATCGGTACCCTCGTTGCTCCCCAGCGCGCGGCGCGTGGAGGGGACGCGCAGTGGCCCAGACAGCTCGGGAGCCGGAGCAGCGCAACGTGACGAGGAACGATCCACCTGAACAGGAGCAACATGACTGAGAGTGTCAGCGAGAGCGAGAACCCGGCGATCGCCAGCCCGACTCCCGAGGCGCACCGTCCCAGGACGAACCACGACTGGTGGCCGAACCAGCTCGATCTG
>JAOPZB010000242.1 GCA_025964355.1 Solirubrobacterales bacterium
CGCCTGCGGGGGTGGCGCGGGATCTGCGCCGCCGCCGAGCGCCGCCTCGAAGTAGTCCCCGAGCTCGGCGCGGAACGCGAGCATCTGGGCGGCCTCGGCGCTCAGCCCGTGCTCGCGCGCCAGGCGCTGCGCCCGCGCGGCAGCTCGACGCTCGGTGTCAAGACGGAGCTGAAGAACATGAACTCGTTCCGCTTCATCGAACGCGGGATCCGGGCCGAGATCGTCCGCCAGGAAAAGCTGCTGGGCGAAGGCGGACAGGTCGTGCAGGAGACACTGCACTTCGATCCCGCCTCGGGCTCGATCACCTCGCTGCGCTCAAAGGAGGAAGCCCACGACTATCGCTACTTCCCCGAGCCCGACCTCATTCCGGTCGCGATCGACGACGACATGCTCGCGGCCGCCCGGGCCGACATGTCCGAGCTTCCGGCCGATCGCGCGGAGCGGCTTGCGCGCGAGCACGGCCTGAGCTCCGAGGTCGCCCAGATGCTTGCCTTCCGCGCCGAGCTCGGGGACTACTTCGAGGCGGCGCTCAGCGGCGGCGCAGATCCCGCGCCGCCACCGCAGGCGCTCGCCAACTGGATCACCGGCGAGATGCTCGGTCGCCTTCCCGAGGGCCAGGACCCCGCGGACTCGCGTGTGAAGGCCGAGTCGATGGCCGCCCTCGTCGGCCTCGTCGCGGCGAGGCGCGTCAGCGTCGGCGCGGCGCGCCAGGTGCTCGAGCGGCTCATCGCCTCCGGCGGCGACCCGCAGGAGATCATCGACTCGGAGGGCCTCGCGGCGATGGACGGCGGCAGCGAGCTGGCCGAGATCGTGGCGGCCGCCGTGGCCGCCAACGCCGACGCCGCCGCGCGCGTGCGCGAAGGCAATGCCAAGGCGATCGGCCCGATTGTCGGGCAGGTGATGCGCGAGACCAAGGGCCGCGCCGACGGCACCGAGGTCGCTCGGCTGATTCACGAGCGGATCGGCGCCTGAGCGCCGCAGGGCTGCAGGCGAATACGGCGCGACGCGGGTCCGTCGGCTCGCCGACCGTCACCCCGCGTCACACCGCACACGAGCCGCGTCGACATTTTGGACTGCCGGCCAAAGGCACAGCCGGCAACCGCCGCCAATATGCTGAGCATGAACCGCTCCTCAGCGAAGCCAGGCGAGTCAGCACCGCGGCGCTTCGTGCTGCTGCCCGAAGATTCGGTCGACGGGACCGCTCATGCGTCGCGGATCCGTCGCTATCGGCTCACGAGCGTCGGGCTGGGCGCCAGCCGATCTTCGATCGGGTGTCGGCCGGGAGGTTCCAGCGGTTCCGACGTCGCGTCGGCACGGATCGCCCGCGGGCTCGGACGGCCGGACCGCATCTAGCGGCCTGCCGCCGATGTCAAAACGTGCCGGCTTCCCTCGGCCGGTGCGTGGGGAGCGCGGCCGGGCAGGGGTTGCCTTTCCTGCCCGGCCGCGTGACCGTCTAAGCTGATGGTGCTATGAACGAGTCCCAGCCTCGATCCTTCAGCCGGACTGTTGTGGCAGCGCTGGTCTTCCTCGTTGCGGCCTGGCTGCTGCTCGGAGTGATCATCCACCTGGTGTCGTTCCTGTTCAGCACGGTCGTGCTCGTCGTCGCCGTCGTGGCGATTGTCTGGGCCCTGCGCGTGCTGCTCTAGGCGCGGAGCGCGCGGTGGAATACGTCATCCTCGCCGTCTGCTTCGGCGTCGCCGGTGGTTTCGTCGGCAAGGTGAAGGGCAGCTCGTTCATGTTGTGGTTCTTGATCTCCGGCGCGGTGCCGTTCCTCGGCCTGCTCGCCGCGATCGCCTATCGCGTCGAGCGCGACGAACTGCGCCGCGCCTGCCCTGAGTGCGGACGCGTGACGAAGATCTACGACGCGCTGTGCATGCGCTGCGGCGCCGAGCTCGAGTTTCCCGAGGTTGCGATCGCCCCCGAGTCCTGGGAGCGCGTGCCCGCCGAGCCGCTCAATCCAGCCTCGCGGTGAGGGTCGCCTAAGTCCGATTTCGGCCGCCCTAAGCGGGTTTGTTGCATACGCTGTCATGAATGACGACGCAGGCAGAGACGGCGACAGGACAGGGCGACTCGCTGATCGCCCGCCTCATTCACCGCTGGGGCTTCAAGAACGAGCGGGACTTCGTGCTGCGCGTGGTGCAGCCCGCGCTCGTCGGCATGATCGACGGCACCGTCTCCTCGCTCGCGCCGATCTTCACAGCGGCTATCGCGTCGAGCTCACACACAGCGCTGCTCGTAGGCTTCTCGGTGGCTGTCGGGGCCGGAGTCAGCATGGGCTGGTCGGAGGCGCTGTCGGACACGGGTGAGATAACCGGGCGCGGCAGCGCGGTGGTCCGTGGAGCGATCACGGGGGGGATGACGACCCTCGGCGGCGTCTTTCACACGCTTCCGTTCATCATCTCCAACGTCAACCGCGCGCTCCTCGTCGCCGGCATCGTCGTCGCGGTCGAGCTGCTGACGATCGCCTGGATCAGGCACCGCTTCCTCGGAGTGTCGATGCGCCGCTCGCTGCTCACGGTGGCCGTGGGCGGCGCCATCGCACTGGGGGTGGGTGTGGCCATCGGATCCTCCTAAGCCGGGACTAAACCCGCTGGTACACTGGCTTTTTTCCGCGATTGAAGGAAGGAGGTCGGTGATATGCGGGCGGTCGATGCCCTGATGGAATGCCTGAAGGCGGAGGGTGTCGACGTCGTCTTCGGACTGCCCGGCGGCGCCAACCTCCCGACCTACGACGCCTTCGTCGACGGCGGCATCCGGCACATCCTCGTCCGCCATGAGGCGGGCGGCGGACATGCGGCGGAGGGCTACGCCAAGGCCACCGGCAAGGTCGGCGTCGCGTTCGCCACCAGCGGGCCAGGCGCGACCAACCTCATGACGCCGATCACCGACGCGATGATGGACTCGGTGCCGGTGGTGTTCATCACCGGCCAGGTGCGCACCGAGCTGCTCGGCACCGACGGCTTCCAGGAGGCCGACACGATCGGCATCACGATGCCGGTCGTCAAGCACTCGTTCATGATCCAGCACCCGCAGGAACTGCCCCGCGCGATCCACGAGGCGTTCCACATCGCACGCACCGGACGCCCGGGACCGGTGCTCGTTGACATCCCGCAGGACCTTTCCCGCGCGGAGATCGACTACGAGCCGGTCTCCGACGTGCGCCTGCCCGGCTACCAGCCGCGCCTGGAGGGCAACCAGAAGCAGATCCGCCAGGCCGCGAAGGCGCTGGCGGCGGCGCAGCGCCCCGTGATCTACGCGGGCGGCGGAGTGGTGAACGCGAACGCGTCGGAGGAGCTGACCGAGTTCGTCAGGAGCGACCGCTTCCCGGTGACCTGCACGCTGATGGGCCTCGGCGCGTATCCGGCGCCAGACCAGCAGTGGCTCGGCATGCTCGGCATGCACGGGACGCGAGCGGCCAACTACGCGATGGACGAGGCGGATCTGATCTGCGCGGTCGGCGCGCGCTTCGACGACCGCATCACGGGCAAGCTGTCGGAGTTCGCACCGCGCGCCAAGTTCATCCACATCGACGTCGATCCGGCGGAGATCTCGAAGAACGTGCCGGCGCACATCCCGATCGTCGGCGACGCCAAGCACGTGCTCGCCAAGCTGATCGTCGAGTACCGCGCGATCGGAGCCGACCCCGCGCGCCTGGAGGCCTGGTGGAGCAGGATCGACGGCTGGCGTCAGAAGTACCCGCTCGCCTACGAGGACAGCGCCGACGCGGAGATCAAGCCGCAGTACATGGTTCAGGCGCTGTTCGAGGCGACAGGAGGCGAGGCGATCATCACCAGCGACGTCGGCCAGCACCAGATGTGGGCGGCGCAGTACTACGACTTCCCCGAGCCGCGACGCTGGGTGAACTCGGGCGGCCTCGGGACGATGGGCTTCGGCCTGCCCGCGGCGATGGGAGCAGCCGTCGGTTGTCCCGATCGGCTCGTCTGCTGCATCGCCGGCGACGGCTCGGTGCAGATGAACGCGCAGGAGCTCGCGACATGCGCGCAGAACAACATCCCGATCAAGGTGTTCATCATGAACAACGGCTATCTCGGCATGGTCCGCCAGTGGCAGGAGCTGTTCTGGGACGGCCGCTACAGCCATGTCGACATGGGCGAGTTCCCCGACTTCGTCAAGCTCGCAGAGGCCTACGGCGTGACGGGCATGCGCCTCGAGGACAAGCGCACGCTCGTGGACGACATGAAGCGCGCGATCGCGATCGACGGCCCGGTTCTCGTCGACGTGCGCGTCACCCGCGAGGAGAACACCTACCCGATGATCCCCGCCGGCCAGGCCGCCCGCGAGATGGTCGGATGAGGGCGAGCGCCTGATGGGCGAACCGGGGACCAAGGAGCCGCTCAGCCTCGAAGAGCTCGAGGCATCGAGCAACCTGCGCACGGGCCGCAAGCACGTGCTGTCGATCCTCGTCGAAAACAAGTCCGGCGTGCTGACCAGAATCGCCGGTCTCTTCGCCAGGCGCGGCTTCAACATCGACACGCTCACGGTCGGCCCCACCGAGGACGAGCAGATCTCGAGGGTGACGCTCACCGTCGACGGCGCCCTTCACCCGATCGACCAGGTGACCAAGCAGCTGCACAAGCTCATCAACGTGCTGAAGATCCGCGACCTGGAGCCGGCCGACACGGTGGCGCGCGAGCTGGCGCTGTTCAAGGTCGCCGCCGACGGGGTGCAGCGCGGGGAGCTGATGCAGATCGCCGAGATCTTTCGCGGCAAGGTCGTCGACGTGACCAAGCGCGCGGTCATCATCGAGGTCACCGGCACGACGGACAAGATCGAGGCCTTCGAGAACATGGTCCGGCCGTTCGGGCTGATCGAGATGATGCGCACGGGTGAGATCGCCATCTCGCGGGGCCGCAGCGAGACCTAGGTGGCGCACGACCCGGGCCCACGCGCGCCGGCCGATCTGGACTCGGCGCGCCGAGGCGACCGGGCCGTCGAGGCTGAGCGCCCATTCCTGCTGAGTGCTGGCGACAGAGAGCGGCTTGCCCGACGTCTGAAGCTCGCGGTGGAGCGCTCACGGCGCTCCGGCGTCCAGACGCTCGCCACCATCTCCGTGGCGCTGGCGGCGGACGTGGATCCCTCGGCGGTGGTCTGCGCCTCGCGCCGGCCGGGTGAGCCCTGGTTCACGTTCGAGCAGCCCGACCGCGGGAAGGCCGCGCTCGCTGGGCTTGGGCAGGTGGCCACCCTGCAGGCGCGCGGCTCGGCGCGCTTCGCGACCGTCGCCGAGCGCTGGCGAGCCCTGTCCGCGAGCGCCGTCTGCGACTCCGCTGGCGACCCCGAGGGAGGAGGGCCCGTCGCGGTGGGCGGCTTCGCCTTCGCGACCGAGGGCGGCGGCTCGCCGTGTTGGGACGGCTTCGAGCCGGCGTCGCTGACGGTGCCCGAGATAGCCATCACCCGGCGCCATGGCGCCGGCGAACGGCACGTCAGGCTGACGCTAGCGGCCTGCGCATCCGCCGACGATCTGCCCGAGGATCTCCTCGTCCGCCTGGAGAGCCGGGTCGCGGAGCTGCAGACGACGCCGCTTCCGCTGCTTGACCCGGAGCCGACGGGTCGCTTTCAGGTTGCGAGCGGGATGCCTCCCGAGCATTACGAGGGGGCGGTCGCACGCGCTGTCGAGCTGATCCGATCCGGCGAGCTTCAGAAGATCGTCCTGGCTCGCGAAGTCCAGGTCCACGCCCCGGGCGACTATGACCCCGCCGCCCTGTTCGGCGTGCTGCGCGCCGAGTTCCCGTCGTGCTTCGTGCTCTGCATCGGCCGGGGGGAGGCCACGCTCGTGGCAGCGAGCCCCGAGCTGCTGGTCCGTCGCGAGGGGCAGCGCGTCAGCACGCTCGCGCTCGCCGGATCGACGCGGCGCAGCGCCGATCCCGCGGTCGACGACCATCTCGGCGAGCGGCTGCTGCGCGACGGCAGCTACCGCGAGGAGCACGCGATCGTGGCGCGGCGGATCGAGCGGATCCTGCGGCCACACTCGATCTGGGTGGCCGCGGCGCCCGAGCCCGAGCTGGTCCGGATCGCCAACATCCAGCACCTGGCCACGCCCATCCGTGCCCAGCTGGCACGACCGATGGAGGCGCTCGAGCTCGCGGGGCTGATGCATCCCACCCCGGCCGTCGGAGGCGAGCCGTTGCGCCGCGCGGCGCCTTTGATCCCGGCCTTGGAGGGGCTGGACCGCGGCTGGTACTCAGGCCCGGTGGGCTGGACGGACGGCGCCGGAGATGGAGAGTTCTGCGTCGCGCTGCGCTGCGCGCTGCTGCGTGGGAATGTCGCCCGCTGCTTCGCCGGCAACGGGATCGTGCGCGACTCCGACCCGGCGGCCGAGCTCGCCGAGACGGAGATCAAGCTCCAGGCCCTGCTGCCGCTGCTCACGGGCTGAGCGCGCGCGAGACCGCCCGCCACACGCTCTGGTGAAGCTCGAGGTTCCCGGCCCTCGTGCCGCGAACCTCGATGACCCCCGACGTCGCCGCGTCGAGTGCCCGCTCGAGAGCCGCCCGGAACTCGTGCACGTCGCGGACGCGCTCGTGTCCGATCCCGTACAGCGACGCGGCGTCCGCGAAATCAAGGCCTGTCGGCGTCGCGATGTGATGCGTGTAGATGTCCTCGCGATCCCCGTCCTGCGGTGTCGCGGCCGGGGTGGGGTGCGGGTCGGGCGTGCGCGCCATCGTGGCCCGGGACAGGGGCAGGAAATCGAAGATCCCGCCGCCGCCGTTGTCGAGCAGGACGATCGTCAGCTTCAGCTCGAGCCGTCGCGCCGCCAGCAGGCCGCCGATGTCGTGCGCGAGCGCAACATCGCCGATCAGCAGCACCGCCGGACCGGCGGCGCCGGCGGCAGCGCCGAAGGCCGCGGATACGGTTCCGTCGATCCCGTTCGCTCCCCGGTTGCAGAGGACGCGCGGAGGGTCCGGGCGCACCGGCCAGAACGTCTCGATGTCGCGGACCGGCATCGAGGAGGACACGAACAGGGTCGCCTCGCGCGGCAGCAGCACGCCGAGCTCGGCCGCCACGGCCGGCTCGGACAGATCGCGGTCGCCGAGCGCCCCCAGGATCACCTCGGCGGCGCGCTCGTCGGCGCTTCGCCAGCCCGCAAGCCAGTCCTCCTCGCCGGCCAGCGGCCCCCCGGACGCGCGTGCCCATGCGCCGGCGAGCTCCCGCAGCGCCTCGCTCCCCTCGATGGCCAGAGAATCCGAGGTCACCGATGCCGGGTCCTGCCACGCGCCCTCGGGGTCGATCGCCACCTGCCTCACTTCGTCGAGCCCAGCAAGCCACGTGCGCAGCGGCTTGGAGACCGGCAGGTCGCCGACCCGCAGGACGAGGTCCGGCGTGACCGATGCAGCGAACGCCTCGTCGCGCAGGAGCGCGTCGTAGTGCGCGATCGCGGCCTCACCGCGGCGCGCGCCGGACAGCGGGTCCGCGAGCAGCGGCCAGCCTGCGACGGCGGCGAATTCGGCGGCCGCCTGGCCGAGGGGCGTGCCGCGCTCGTGGCGGCCGGCCACGACCACTCCGCGCCGCGACCGTGACAGCAGGTCGCCGAGGGCCGCTGCGTCTGCGCTGCCCGCCGGCGCCGCCGGCATGCGGCTGACGTATGGGCGCCCGCCCTCGCGACCCGTCTCGTCCTGCGGCAGCTCCTCGTCGCCGACAAGCGGCTCGCGCAGCGGGAAGTTCAGGTGGACGGCGCCGGGGCGTCCCTGCAGCGCGGTCCAGTAGGCACGGCAGGCGAGCATCCGCATCCAGCGCAGGTGCTCGTCGGTCGCGCCCTCGACGTCGACCTCGAAGAACCACTTCGCCGCCCCGCCGAACAGCTTGAGCTGGTCGATCGCCTGGCCCGCGCCGGTGTCGCGCAGCTCCGGCGGCCGGTCGGCCGTCAGCAGCAGCAGCGGCACGCGCGCCTCCCGCGCCTCGATCGCGGCCGGGAGCAGCTCCGCGGCGGCGGTCCCTGACGTGCACGTCACGGCGACCGGCAGCCCGGACGCCTTCGCGAGGCCAAGTGCGAAGAAGCCCGCACAGCGCTCATCCACGTGGGAGAAGCAGCGCAGGCGCTCCTCGCGTGCCAGTGTGAGCACAAGCGGCGCGCAGCGCGACCCCGGCGTGGTGCACGCGGCGCGCATGCCGCAGCGGGTCAGCTCGTCGACGAAGGCCCTCAGCAGCACGTATGTGTCTGTGGTGGGAGTCATAGGATGGGGCCGTGCCGGAGAGCGTCGTCCTGCTGCACGGTTTCAGCGCCACCGGCCGGGCCTGGGAAGGCGTCGCGGCTGCCCTCCGACGCGAAGGCTACCGGGCACTCGCTCCAGATCTCCCGGGGC
>JAOPZB010000246.1 GCA_025964355.1 Solirubrobacterales bacterium
CCACGATCTACTACGCCGTCGAGATGCGCAAGGGGATCGGGACCTACACGCACGAACTGACCGAAGCGCAGCTGCACATCGACTCGCCCTACAACACGCGAACCCACACGGGCCTGCCGCCGACGCCGATCTCCAACCCGGGGCTGGCTTCCATTCAGGCGGCCGCCCGCCCGACACACGCCTCCTACCTGTACTACGTCGCCGCCGCCGACGGCTGCGGCGCCCAGGTGTTCTCCTCGACGCTCGCCGCCTTCGAAGCCAACGCGGCGGCCTACCAGGCGGCGGTCAGGCGGAACGGGGGACACCCCCCGACCTGCAAGAAGAAGTGATGCCCCGGCTGGGGGTCCTCGGCTGGCCGGTCGCGCACAGCCGCTCGCCGGCCATCCACAACGCCGCGTTCGAATCGCTCGGAATGGACGGCTGGCGCTACCAGCGGCTGCCGGTCCCTTCGGCGCTGCTGGACGAGACGACGAGGGCGCTCGGCGCATCCGGCTTCGTCGGCGCCAACGTGACGATTCCGCACAAGGAGGCGGCGCTCGCGCTCGCCGATGAGGTCAGCGAGGTCGCCAGTGCGGTCGGGGCGGCGAACACGCTGAAGTTTGCCGAGGACGGCACGATCTCCGCGGAGAACACCGATGCTCCCGGGCTGATCGCGGCGCTCGGAGACGCGCCGCGGGGCTTGAGCGCGCTCGTGCTCGGGGCCGGCGGGAGTGCGCGAGCGGCCGTGTGGGCGCTGCGAGACGCCGGCGCATCCGATGTGTCGGTGTGGAATCGCACACCCGAGCGCGCGCAGGCGCTCGCGCGCGAGATGGGCGTGCATGCCGTCAGCGCGCCGCAGGCGGCCGACCTGCTGCTCAACTGCACCGCGGTGGGCCTGGGGGTAGAACGCTCGGCCACTGAGGATGAGGGGCTCAACCAACTCGGATTGACGTTCGATCAGGTCGGTGCGTACTCCTATGTCGTCGACTTCGTATACCGGTCCGGATCCACTCCGCTGCTCGCGGCTGCCCGTGCGCACGGCTCACGCACGCTCGACGGCATGGAGATTCTCCTCGCCCAAGGGGCGCTCAGCTTCGAGCTGTGGACCGGCAGGAAGCCGCCCGTGGATGTCATGCGCCGCGCCGCGCTCGAGGAACAGCTGCCCGTCTGAGGGCTGCCTGCCGGGAGGGGGCGGGCGATGAGCGACGCCTCCCAGCAGGCCGGGCCGGACCTGCACGTGATCTTCGGGATCGACGGAGAGCCGGCGGCCGGACCAGAGCCCGTGATCTCCGTCGAGCGGCGCGCTGAAGACGAGGAGCCGGAGGCGCTCGACGCCGGGTCGGAGATGGCAGGCGGCATCGGCCTCGATCCGCAGGTCACCGATAGCGGACAGCTGCCCGACACGGATGTGGAGGTCCAGGTCGAATACGCGCGCGAGGCGGGCCTCGAGGACGACACGCGCGAGATGCACACCGTGGACCTCGATCAGGCACTCGAGCCGCTCCCGGCTGAGAGCGAGCTGCAGGTGGTCCCCGACGCGGCTGAGCCCACGCCCGAGGAGTACACCGGCGTCACCAGGCCCTCGCGCCGCGGCTCCTCGCCGCGCTTCCTGACTGATGTGATCGTCGACATGGGGCTCGCCTCGCGCGGGCAGGTCGACGACGCCCTCGAGACCTCACGCATGTCCGGCACGACGCCCGAGCGCGTGCTGCTGGAACACGGCGTGATCACGCAGGACGGCCTCGCTCGGGCGCTCGCCGAGCGTTACGGGCTCGACCACCTCGACCTCGGTGTGTTCTCCGTGGACATGGGCGCCGCGAACCTCGTCACCACGGCGATCGCAAAGCGCTACCAGGCGGTGCCGGTCGCGTTCGCCGACAAGCGCACCCTGCTGGTTGCGATGGCCGACCCGTCAAACGTGCTCGCGGTCGACGACATCGCGATCATGACCGGCTATGAGATCCGTGTCGCCGTCGCCCCGCCGGACGACATAGCCGGTCTCGTCTCGCGCCTCGACAGGCTCGAAGACGCCGTCGGCGACACGGTCCAGAACGCCGAAGACGAGTCCGAGGAGGAAGGGGGGGAGGTTGTCGCCCTTCATGACACCTCCGACGACGCGCCGGTCATCAAGCTCGTCAACCAGATCGTCGCGCAGGCCGTCGAGCGCGGCGCCTCAGACGTTCATCTGGCGCCCGAGGGACGCGAGCTGCGAGTCCGCTTCCGCATCGACGGCGTCCTGCAGGACATCACGACGGTCCCACGCAAGCTGGCCGCGGGCGTGATCTCGCGCATCAAGATCATGGCGGAGCTGAACATCGCCGAGCGGCGGCTTCCGCAGGACGGCCGTGTGGGTCTTGTCGTCGATGGCCGGCATGTCGACCTGCGTGTCGTCACCATGCCGAGCGTCCACGGCGAGGGGGCCGTCATGCGCGTGCTCGACAAGGCGTCGGTCGTGGTGGCTCTCGACAAGCTCGGCATGGCCGACGACGAGCGCGAACGCTTCGAACACGCCTGTCGCGAAACGCATGGCGCGGTGCTCGTGACCGGCCCGACCGGCTCGGGAAAGTCGACGACGCTCTACGCCGCGCTGCAGCTGCTCAACACTCCGGAGAAGAACATCATCACCGTCGAGGATCCGGTGGAGTACGAAATGTCGGGGCTCACGCAGGTGCAGGTCGCCGCGAAGGTGGGGCTCACGTTCGCCGCGGGCCTGCGCGCGATGGTGCGCGCCGACCCCGACGTGATCATGGTCGGTGAGATCCGCGACCGTGAGACGGCACAGATCGCCGTCGAGTCGGCGCTGACCGGGCACCTCGTGCTCTCGACCCTCCACACCAACGACGCTCCGTCGGCCATCACCCGCCTGATCGAGATGGGGGTGGAGCCGTTCCTCGTCGCATCGTCGCTGTCGTGCGTCGTCGCCCAGCGCCTGGCACGAATGCTCTGCCCGCACTGCAAGCGGCGGGCGATCATCCCCGCGAAGGTGCTGCGCGAGAGCGGCTACAAGGCCCGCGTCGACCTCGAGGCCTACGAGCCGGCCGGCTGCCGGCGCTGCGGCGGCAGTGGCTACCGCGGCCGCCTCGGACTGTATGAGGTCATGGACATGACCCCCGAGATCCAGGCCATGGCGCTGGAGCGCCGGCCCGCCGAGATCGTGCGCGATCTGGCGGTCGAACAGGGGATGAGGCGCCTGCGCGACGACGGTTTGGAGAAGGTCAGACAGGGACGCACGTCGATCGCAGAGATCGCCCGCGTGATCGGCAGCAGCTGAGGCGCAGGCGGATTAGGCGTGCCGGCCGCGCCGCTGCGCTCGAACCTTCGTCCACCTACCGCCGCCGCGATGCGAACCCCGGTCAGTGGGGGTCGATGCGCCCGCCATGGACATCGATTTCGCGGATCTGCTTATGGAGGTGGTACACCGGCGCGCGTCGGACCTGCACCTGAGTGCCGGAGCCCACCCGAGTGTCCGCGTTCGCGGGCGGCTCGGACCGCTCGAGGAATATCCGAAGCTCTCCGCGGCCGACACCCGCGAGATCGTCTACTCGATCCTCACCGGCGACCAGCGCCAGCGGCTTGAGACCAACTGGCAACTCGACTTCGCCTACTCGATCCCCGGCCACGCCCGCTTCCGCGTCAACGCCTACTACCAGCGCGGCGCGATCGGCGCCGCCTTCCGCCTGATCCCCTTCAGCCTGACCTCGATAGACGAGCTTGGCCTGCCCGCGACCGTTCACGACTTCACGCGCAAGCCGCGCGGCTTCGTGCTCGTCACCGGTCCGACCGGGTCCGGCAAGTCCACCTCCCTCGCGGCGATGATCGACGAGATCAACCGCACCCGCGAGGAGCACATCATGACGATCGAGGACCCGATCGAGTTCCTGCACGGCCACAAGAAGTGCCTCGTCAACCAGCGCGAGCTCGGCTCCGACGCTCAGAGCTTCGCCGACGCGCTAAAGGCCGCCCTGCGCCAGGACCCCGACGTGATCCTCGTCGGCGAGATGCGCGACCTCGAGACGATCTCGACCGCCCTGACGGCCGCCGAGACCGGCCACCTCGTCTTCGCCACGCTGCACACGCAGGACACCGCCCAGACGATCGACCGCATCATCGACGTCTTCCCAGCCCACCAGCAGGGGCAGGTCCGCGTTCAGCTGTCGGTCGCCCTGCAGGGCATCATGACCCAGCAGCTGCTGCCCAACACCGACGGCTCGGGCCGCGTGGTGGCCACCGAGATCCTGGTGCCCAACCCGGCCATCCGCAACCTGATCCGCGAGGGCAAGACGCACCAGATCTACTCGGTGCTGCAGACCAGCTCGGCGGCGGGCATGCAGACGATGGACGCCTCGCTCGCCACGCTCGTGCGGCAGGGAAAGATCACGCGCAAGCTCGCCGAGTCGCGCTCGTCCACCCCCGAGGAGCTCAGGCGACTGCTGGGAGACAGCTCGCTGGCGGCCGCGTAGCACCGTGCCATGAGCACCTACGTCTTCAAGGCGATCGACCTGACCGGCGGAAAAGCCCGCGGCGAGGTGGAGGCCGACTCCAAGCAGGCCGTCTCCGACCAGCTCAAGCAGCGCGGCCTGATAGTCCTCGACATCGCCGACAAGCACTCCTCGCGCCAGATCGAGTTCGCGTTTGCCAAGCGCGTCAAGGCGTCCGAGCTGGCGATCTTCTCGCGCCAGCTGTCGACGATGATCTCAGCGGGAATGAGCATCCTGCGCTCTCTCTACGTACTGGAGGAGCAGACCGAGAGCAAGTTCCTCAAGGAAACCATCGTCGGAGTCCGCAAGGACGTCGAGGCCGGCCTGGCGCTGAGCGATGCCATGGCCCGCCACCCCAAGGTGTTCAACCCGCTGTTCGTCGCGATGACGCAGGCCGGCGAGATGGGCGGCGTGCTCGAGGACGCCCTGATGCGCGTCGCCGACCAGCTGCAGAAGGACGCCGCGCTTCGACGCCAGATCAAATCGGCGATGGTCTACCCGACGATGGTGATCATCTTCGCGGTCGGCGTGATGATGGCGCTCGTCGCGTTCCTCGTCCCGGTCTTCGAGGGGGTCTTCAAGCAGTTCGGCGGCAAGCTGCCGGCCCTCACGCAGGTGTCGGTGCTGCTCTCAAAGGCTGTGACCGGCTACTGGTGGCTGATCTTCGGCGGCACGGCAGTCGTTCTCATCACCTTCATCAAGTGGAAGAAGTCGTCATGGGGGCGCCCGCATTGGGACCGCTTCCGCCTGCGCGTGCCGATGAAGATCGGCTCGATCGTCCAGCAGGTCGCGGTCGCGCGCTGGTCGCGGACCCTCGCGTCGCTGACCGGCGCCGGCGTGCCGCTGCTGCAGTCGCTCGACATCACCGGAAGGACGGGCGGCAACGTCGTCGTCGAAGAGGCGATGGAAGGCGTGATCGCGTCTGTCAAGCGCGGCGGCACGATCGCCGCACCGCTCGCCCAGGCGCCGATCTTTCCGGCAATGGTCACCCACATGGTCGGCGTCGGCGAGGAGACGGGTGCCCTCGACGCCATGCTCGACCGGATCGCCGAATTCTATGAGGAACAGGTCGAGGCCTCGGTCAAGGCGTTGACCTCGATCCTGGAGCCGATCATGATCATCGTGATCGGCGGGATGGTCGGTTTCATCGTGATCTCGATGTACCTGCCGCTGTTCGAAGTCTACAACCACATCCAGTAGGGATCGTGGCTCCGTAGAGCCCTAAACGGCCGTTTCTGTCAACGGCTTGTCAACGAGAATCGCGGCGATCGCATCGGCGGCCTGCGCGTCGGATCGCGGGAGCAGATGCGAGTACGTGCGCAGCAGCGCCTCCGCCAGCGCCACGACCGGTGCGTCGTCGGGCTTGACCGGG